>JAJRWA010000082.1 GCA_024277025.1 Candidatus Krumholzibacteriota bacterium
GTGGCGACCGACCTGCCGACCGGCGTGCCCGAAGTGGGCGTGCCGGGGGAGACCGGCTTCCTGGTGCCGCCCGGCGACAGCGCGGCGCTGGCCGCAGCCCTGGCTGAACTGCAGGGCGACGACGACACAAGCCGCCGCCTGGGCGAAGCCGCGCGCCGGCGCTTTGCCGGGCACTACGCCCGGGAGCGGATGATCGAACGCCTGCTGGCCTGGTACGAGGACGTCATGGGCCGCCATGGCACCAGAGAGGAAGTGATGTGAGCTTCGGATTCGTCGATCCCTGGCACCAGTTCTTGCCGCACGAGGGCGGCCACATCCTGAGCTTCATGGGCTCCGGGGGGAAGACCAGCCTGATGCGTGCGGTAGCAGCGGCGTATGATGACCGGCAGCAGGCTGTGATCCTCACGACGACAACGAAGTGCGAAGTGCTGACGGGAGTGGTGGCCATGACCTGGGCTGAGCTGCAGGCTGCAGAGGGTGATAGCCTGCCGGCAGAGATCTTTGTCCACGCCGGTGAAGCAGAGCCCGGCAAGTGGCAGGGACTGACTGCGGCGCAGGTCGATGAGTTGGGCGCGCTGCTGCCCGAGCGCGTGGTTCTGGCGGAAGTCGACGGCGCGGCCAAGCAGCCGCTGAAGTTGTACCGGTCCGGCGAACCGGTCTGGCCCGCGCGCACTTCACTGGCCTTTGTGGTCATGGGCGTGTCCGCGGTCGGGGGGCAGGTCGCCCAACGGGTCCACCGATGGGGGCGGATCGATTTTCCGCCGCTGGCCGGGGTCGCAGACCATGCCCTGCTGGAATGGTCTCATCTGAAGGACCTGCTGCTGGCGCCGGCAGGGTATCTGGCCCAGGTGCCCGAGGGCGTACCGGCGGTGCTGGCCCTCGGTGGGCTCACCGAACAGGATGATTCCATCGGGCTGTTCGAGTTCGTGGGGCAGGCCATGGCGGTGCCGGCTTTGCCGTTGGTCATGTTCTGCGCGCTTGACGGCGACGAGCTGCGCATTCGCATGGCCTGTGTGGAACGCGACGGGAACGAGTCGTGAGCCCACGCCGGGATCGGGTTGTGATCATGGCGCGTGGCGCGAGCCGGCGCATGGGGCGGCCGAAGGGGCTGTTGCCGTACCCTGGCTCCGAGCCGGGGACTTTCCTGGGGCGCATCGCCGACCGCTACCACCGATTCGGTTTCGGCGGCGTCGTGGTGTGTACGGAGAAACTGGCGCCGCACCACGTGCAAGCGCTCGGCAACGAGCTGGGATTCGCCGTGGTTGCCGGGCCGCCCGGCGGCGATACCTGGCTGACCCTCTGCCTGGGTTGGCAGGCCGTGCAGTCGGACGGGACCCATTTGTGGGCCCATCCGGTGGATATGCCCCTGGTGAAGGAATCGACTCTGGCGGAACTGCTGGCTGTGTCTCAGGCCCAGCCGACAGCAGTTGTGCGGCCGACCTGCAATGGGCAGCCGGGCCATCCGGTGATCGTGCCGACCGCGACAATGGCGGCCCTGGCCGCACAAGGGACTTCACAGGCGGCGGCGGTGCGCGAGGTGCTGGGCGCCGTGCAATTCCGGGAGCAGGTCGGCACGCCGGTGCTGGTGCCGGTTGCGGACGAGGGCGTGGTCACCGATTTCGACGAACCGCAGGATCTGCAGAACAGTTAGCATCGAACCGGATCGGAGCCTTGGCATGACAGAACCGCAAAGCAATCGGCTGACTCCCGGCGAGGGCGAAATCTACCAACACCTGGCCCGGATGATCGAAATGGGCGAACAGGGTGTGCTGGCCACAGTGATCGCCACCAAACTGTCGGTGCCGCGGCACGCCGGCAGCAAGATGATCATCCACGCGGACGGCTCGCTGACCGGCACCATCGGTGGCGGCGCTTCCGAGGCCCTGGTCATCGAGCGCGCGGCTGCGGTGCTGGAGTCCGGCGAGTGCCAGACCGTGGCGATCAATCTGGCCGGCGAGCACGGCGTGTGCGGCGGTGCCATGGACATTTTCCTGGAGCCTGTGCAGCGGACGACCCCCTTCTTCGTGGTCGGTGCCGGTCACGTGGGGCGGGCCATGGTCGCGGTGGGGCGCCACCTGGGCTTTCGTTTCACGGTCATCGACGATCGGCCGGAGCTGCTGGCCGAAGCGGCGCGGCTGCCCGGTGTCCACACCCTGGCTGCGGGCCCGGCCGAACTGGGGGCCCGGTTGAGTATTCCCCGGCGGGCCGCGGTGCTGGTCTGCAGCCGCAACCACAAGCTGGACGCGGCGTACCTGGAGGCCCTGCTGCGCCTGGAGCAGAGCGGCGGCCGCCAATTTGTCTACTTCGGTTCGCTGGGCAGTCGGGCCAAGGCTGCCAAGCTGCGCCAGATCATTGGCCGGCTGCCCGAACTGGCCGACCGCATGACCGAGGTTCGCCTGCCGGTGGGCATCGAACTGGGGGCCGAGAGCCCCAACGAGATCGCGCTTTCGATCCTGGCCGAGGCGCTGGCCGTGTTGCGGGGAGTCGAGCCGCTGGCCGGTCCCGATGGGGTGTCGGCCTACCGGGTGCGCGGGACGGCCAGATGAGCGGGCCGCGGAAGGTCTGGATCCAGGGAGCCGGGGAAATGGCCTCCGGTGCGGCGGTCGCGCTGCTGGCGGCCGGCCATCAGGTGGTGATGTCTGAAATCGCCAACCCGCTGGCTGTCAGGCGTCTGGTGTGTTTCAGTGAAGCTGTTTATGAAGGTCGGGCGGCGGTGGCTGGCTGGAACGCCGATCTGGTGACTCCAGATGCCGTAAGGTTCGAGGCGGACCGGGCTGTGGTCGTAATCGACCCGCAGGCCACTCAATTGGCGCGATTGCAGCCGGATGTGGTGGTTGACGCGCGCATGACCAAGCGGCGGCCGCAGCCGTTGCCGCTGGGCGGGCGGCCCCTCATCGGTTTGGGGCCGGGATTCCGCTGCGGCCGGGACGCGGACCTGATCGTTGAAACCATGCGCGGTGACGATCTGGGCCGTGTGGTCAGCGATGGTGAGGCTTTGCCCTATTCGGCGCGCCCGGGAGCGGTTGGGGGCCGGACCAGCACCCGCCTGCTGCGGGCGCCGGCGGCGGGGAATCTGGTCCCCTTGTTCAGGATCGGTGATCTGGTGGCTGAGGGGCAGGTGATTGGTCATGTGGGCGGCCTGCCGGTGGTCAGCGGCCTGACCGGCAAGCTGCGGGGCCTGGTCCACGAGCGGGCGGAACTAATCGCGGGCGAAAAGGTTGGAGATGTGGATCCGCGCGGAGCCGCCGTTGATCCGGCCGAGATGACGGACAAGGCGATCCGTGTGGGACTGGGAGTGGCCGCCGCTTTGGCAACCCTGCAGCAATAGGGGCCCGGCCGGCGAATATTCTGTGATCAGGGCTGGCGCGGGCCGGCAACAGAATTCATTTTCAGGACACAAATTGACAGATGGCGGGCGGCCCTACTATTGTGAGGCACCCGGAGTTGGTCCGGGGTGCTTGCAATACCCCGCAGTTTCTTTCATAAACCGGAGGTTCCCCCGTGTTCTTTACGCGGCAAAACATCGCCATTCGCACGGTTCTCGGTACGATGATCGTGCTGCTGAGCCTGCTCTTCGGCACCACTGTCCTGGCGGAATGCCAACCCGGACAGATGCAGGAGGCCAATCTGGCCTACCAGTCGGCCGCTGAATTCCTGGCGACACGCAAGTGGGACCAGGCCATAGCCCGGTTGCAGTCCATAATCTCGGTTTGTCCCGAGCACGTCGAAGCGACGCGCGGTATCGGGCTGGCCCTGATGGGCAAGAAGGACTACGCAGGGGCGATTCCCTATTTCCAGAAAGTCGTGGAACTGAGGGGTGACAAGGTCGAGGCCGGCGATTTCGCCAACCTGGCCCGCCCGTTCGCGAAGCTCAAGAAGTACAAGGAAGCGCGGGCCGAGTTCATGAAGGCCCAGTTGCTGGCGCCCGATGACTGCGGCGTGCTGTTCAACCTCGGCGTGATGCACTATGCCGCGGGCTACCACACCCGGTCGGTCGAAGTTCTGGAGCACGCCCTGGGCGTGTGCCCGCAGATCCGCGAACAGCTGTTGACCAAGCTGTCCAAGTCGGCCGAGAAGGCCGCCGCCCAGCAGAAACGCAACGGCAATACCGAGCGAGCGGCCTACTACGAAGGCCTGACGAACAAATACGGTGGCCAGGCCGGTGGCTCGACCACCTACGACATGGTCAAGCAGAAGATGAAGGCCAAGGATTACAAGGCGGCTGTGGATCTGCTGAACCAGATGCTGGCCCAGGATCCGAATCAGAAGGGTGCCTTGCTGACCCTGGCCCGGGCCGAGGATGCGCTCGGGAACCGCCGCTCGAGTGTGGCGGCCTACGAGAAGTACCTGGTCCTGTCGCCGCAGGATGCCAAAGCGACGGGTTCGATGATTCAGGTCATGGTCGAAGCCGGCATGTGCAGCGAAGCCAATGCGCGGGCGGCCAAGGCTGCGGCGGACCTGGCTTCGCAGGGCCGCAAGAATACGGCGCCGGTCATGTACTCCTGGGGGCTGGCGCTGGAATGCCTGGGCCAGTACGACGCGGCCAGCGTGAAATTCCAGGATTGCGCCACCAGCGGCAACGAACGCTACGCGGCCTACGGAGCCCGCCAGGTCGAGCGCATGAGTGGCCTGAAGGCTGTCGAGGACGCGGAGAAGAAGAAAGCCGCCCAGGGAAAATGAGGCGGCGCATGACCGGGGTGGCCTGACCGGCGGCGGTGTGCCATATTGATCCGCGGATCCTTCGGGATCCGCGGATTTTATTTTATGGGACTCGGCGACGAGGAGTTGGAACCGTGGGGCGACTGGAAAAATTGCCACCTTATCTTTTCTCGGCCATTGACGCGGCCAAGGCCGAGGCCCGGGCCGCGGGCGTCGCGGTGGTGGACCTCGGGGTGGGGGATCCGGACCGACCGACGCCCCAGGCCCTGCTTGAGGTGATGTGCGAGGCCGTGCGCAAGCCGGCCAACCATTGCTATCCGGCCCAGAAGGGTGACGCGCTGCTGAAACAGGCCATCGCCGGCTGGCTCGCGCGGCGGCATGGTGTGAAGGTGGATGCGGTCTCGCAGGTGCTGGTGTTGATCGGGAGCAAGGAGGGTCTGGGGCATCTGCCCCTGGCTTACGTCGAAGAGGGCGACAACGCGTTGGTGCCGGATCTGGGCTATCCCGTCTATGGTCAGGCGACGATTCTGGCGGGCGGTCAGCCGCGGCTGTTCGCCCTGCGGGCGGAGAACGGTTTCCGGCCCGACCTGGCCGAACTGGAGCGCCTGATGGACGATCGCACGCGGCTGCTCTTTGTGAACTACCCGAACAATCCGACCGGCGCTACCGGCGATGCTGATTTCTGGCGCGAATTGATCGCGCTGTGCGGCCGGCGCGGCGTGGTGCTGGTGAACGACGCGGCCTATCTGGAAGTGACTCTGGACGGCAGCCGGCCCCTGAGCATGCTCAAGCTGGCCGACCCGGCCGCGGACCAGGTGCTGGAGCTGCACAGCCTGTCCAAGATGTTCAATATGACGGGTTGGCGCATTGCGTTTGCGGCCGGGCATCCCGAGGTCGTCGGCCGGCTGGGGCGGGTCAAGGAGAGCATGGACAGCGGTGTGTTCACCGCCGTGCAGGAAACCGCCGTCCACGCCCTGGGCGAGTCATTCGCCGAACTGCTGGCCGGCGTGGTGGAGGCTTATCCGGAACGCCGCCGCATCATGGTTGCGGCCCTGGCCGACGCGGGTATCGAGGTCTTCCCGACCACGGCCACATTCTATGTGTGGTGCCGGGTACCGGGCAAAGAGAGCGCGGTGGATTTCTGCGGCCGGGCCCTGCGGGAGGTCGGGCTGGTGGTCACGCCCGGCAACGGTTTTGGCCCGGGTGGCGAGGGCTGGTTCCGCATCAGCTTGACCGCCTCGGACGCGGACATCGCCGAGGGCGCGCGCAGAATCAGGAGCTGGCGCTGATGGATATGATCAGTCTGCATGGTATCGACGTTTATGCCCACCACGGTGTGCATCCGGCCGAGCGTGAGTTGGGCCAGCGTTTCGTGATCGACGTGGACCTGTGGGCGGACTGCACGGCGGCGGCACTGAGTGACGATCTGGGGCAGGCCCTGGACTACACCGCAGCCCACCGCATCGTCTGGGAGACCACGGCCCAGACATCCTTCCAGTTGTTGGAGGCGTTGGCCGGGCAACTGTGCCGGGCCCTGCTGGCGGAGCTGGCGGTGCAGAAGGTGGCGGTGCGGGTGCACAAACCGAATCCACCGATCCCCAATTTCCTGGGTCAGGCCACCGTCACGCTGGAGCGCGATCGCACCTGGCTGGAGACCAGCTTTGGGGCCGGCTCGTGAACAGGGCGCGGCAGGCGCACGCGGAGCGGGTCTTTCTCGGCCTCGGGACCAACATGGGTGATCGGTTGCGGCACCTGCGGCGGGGGCTGTTTGCCCTGGTCACCCACCCGGAAATACAGGTGCGGGCGGTCAGTCGCGTCTACGAGACCGAATACGTGGGACCGGGCTCGCAGGATCCGTACTACAACGCCTGTGTCGAGATTGCGACGACGCTGGCGCCTTGCGTGCTGCTGGCGGTACTCAAGGGGACCGAAGAGCGCGAGGGACGGGTGCCGTCCAGCCATCTGCAGCCGCGGCCCATCGACCTTGACATTCTGCTCTTTGGTGACAGAATCCTGAATGGAGAGCGACTGCAGGTTCCGCATAAAGGTATGCGCGACAGGGCGTTTGTCCTGGAGCCGCTGGCAGAGCTGGCCGGCGCCGAGAAATTCCCGGATTCGGGGGAGACAATCGGTACGGCGTGTGCGAAAATACGGCGTAAGTCCGGGCCGTGGGTGCGTCCGCTGGCGGCGGCCGGGCTGTTGCCGAAGCGCAATGACGGACCCATTGCAGAGAATTCGAACAAGGAGGACTGGCGTGCTGCCATGGCGGTACATTGTCGTTGAAGGTGTGATCGGGGTGGGCAAGACCAGCCTGACCAAGCTGCTGTCCACCCGGACCAACGGTCGGCTGAACCTGGAGGTCGTCGAGGAGAACCCGTTCCTTTCCAGTTTCTACGGGGATCGGGCCACTTACGCCTTCCAGACCCAGATCTTTTTTCTGCTGAGCCGTTTTCGCCAGCAGCAGAACCTGTTTCAGCACGACCTGTTCAGCAGCACGCTGATCTCCGACTACCTCTTTGCCAAGGACCGCATATTCGCCAATCTGAACCTCAGCGACGACGAGTTGGCCCTGTACAACCAGTTGGCCGGCATCCTCGAGCAACGGGTGATCAAGCCGGACCTGGTGATCTACCTGCAGGCGCGCACCGAGGTGCTGCAGCAGCGCATCCAGTGGCGCGGCCGGGCCTTCGAGCAGGACATGGACGACGGCTACCTCAATGCGCTTAACGGTGCTTATAGTTATTTTTTCCATCACTACAAGGACGCGCCGCTGCTGGTGGTCAACACCGACAACCTGGACTTCGTGAATGTGCCGGCGGATTTCGATCTGCTCTATGAGCACATCCAGGATAAATTCAGCGGCACCCGCTATTTCGCGCCGAACACGGGACCCTGACCGGCCCCGGTGGAGGAACCCATGGCTGACGAAGCAATGGCCAGACAGGGCAAGACCCTGACCCTGAGTGTTTTCAGTCGGCGCAAACGCGACGGCAACAAGCTTGTGGTGCTGACGGCCTACGACCTGACCAGCGCCCTGATCGCCGCGGCCGGCGGCGTGGATGCGATCCTGGTCGGCGATTCGGTCGGCATGGTGGTGCTCGGGCACAACAATACGCTGCCGGTGACCATGGCCGACATGGTGCACCACTGCCGGGCCGTGGTCCGGGCCCGGCCGCGCGTGCCGGTCATTGTCGATATGCCCTACGGCAGTTTTCATGTTTCGCCGGAGGCGACCGTCGCCAACGCCCTGGGCCTGATCAAGGAGGGCGGGGCCCACGCGGTCAAGGTCGAGGGCGGGCAGCAGCGGCGCGAAGTCATCCAGGCGCTGGTGGCGGCCGAGATCCCGGTGATGGGTCATCTGGGCCTGACGCCGCAGTCGGTCAATCGGCTCGGCGGGTACAAGGTGCAGGGCCGCGAGGAAGCGGCGGCCCGGCAGTTGCGGGACGAAGCGCGGCTGTTGGCCGAGTGGGGCTGTTTTGCCCTGGTGCTCGAATGCGTGCCCTCTTCGCTGGCGGAGCAGGTCAGCGCCGAGGTGCCCATCCCCACCATCGGGATCGGCGCCGGGGCGGGTTGCGACGGCCAGGTGCTGGTTTTCCACGACATGCTGGGCTTGTTCACGGGGTTGAAGCCCAAGTTCGTCAAGCGCTACGCCGAGCTGGGCACTGCGGCCCGGGACGCGGTCGCCCGCTATGCGGCCGAGGTGCGCGGCGGAGAGTTTCCGGCGCCGGAGCACACTTACGACGAGAAGCCGTCGGGGCGGACAGACGGCAGTCCGGCCAACGTGAGCGGGCAGTCGGGATACCTGGGTGATCTGGCCGAGGACGGGAAGTAGTCGTGGAGGTCTTGCGGACGGCAGCGGATCTGAAGCAACTGGATCAGTGGCGGGGGGCCAAACCGCTGGTGTTGGTGCCGACCATGGGCGCGCTGCACGCCGGGCACCTGAGCCTCGTCGCGGCCGGGGCTCGGCTGGGGCCGGTCGTGGTCACGATTTTTGTCAATCCGGCGCAGTTCGGGCCCAACGAGGATTTTGCGGCCTACCCGCGGGATCTGCAGGCTGATCTGGCCCTGCTGGAGCCTCTGGGGGTCAAGGCGGTGTTCGCACCGCCGGTGAACGAAATCTACGGTGGCGAGGGTGAAGTAACCGTTCAACCGGGGCACCGCGGACAGGGATTGTGCGGCGGCGATCGGCCCGGACACTTCAGCGGAGTGTTGACGGTAGTGGCCAAACTGTTCGGACTGATCCGGCCCGAGGTGGCGGTGTTCGGCCGCAAGGACGCGCAGCAGTGCCTGGTTATTCGCCAAATGGTTGAAGATCTGCGCTGGCCGGTCCGGCTGGCTGATGGTCCGACCGTGCGCGAGCCGGACGGTCTGGCCATGTCTTCGCGGAACCGCTACCTGAATACGGAGCAGCGCCAGCGGGCCCTGTGTTTGTGGCGGGCGCTGAACGCCGCGCGCGAATTGCTCGCAGAGGGCGAACGCACGGCGGGAGCACTGCGCGAAGCAATGCTGGGCAGATTGGCCGCGGCTGACCGCACGGAGTACGCGGCGGTGCGGCAGGTGCCGGACCTGGCCGAGCCGGCGACCGTGGCCGGCACGATCCTGTTGGCCGTGGCGGCCCGGGTGGGCCCGGCGCGCCTGATCGACAACATGGTTCTGGATCTGCGTGGTGGCGCCGTCAGGGACGGCTTCCTGCTGGGCGATCTGAATTCGCGGGACTTCCTCAACGAGGCAGGAGAATGAATGACTGAGTCGAAGCCGATCGTGGATGCGGTGGTGCTGGCCGCCGGCAAGGGCACCCGCATGAAGTCGGATTTGCCCAAGGTTCTGCATGAGATCGCAGGCAAGTCGCTGCTCGGGCACGTGCTCGACACCGTGGTTGAGGTGGGTATCGACCACACGGTGGTCGTGGTCGGGCACAAGGCGGACCTGGTGCGGGAGACCTGTGCGGGGCCTGGCCTGGATTTTGTGCTCCAGGAGCCGCAGTTGGGCACCGGGCATGCTGTGCAGGTGGCCGTGCCGTCTTTGCGCGAGGGCGGATTCACCGTGGTTCTGGCGGGGGATGTGCCCCTGCTGCGGGCCGATACGCTGCAGCGCCTGGTGGACGGAACGGTCAGCAGTGGGGCCGCGGCCGTGGTGTTGACCTGTGTCGTGCCCGACGCCGGTGCCTACGGCCGCATCGTCAAGGACGGCGCGGGGCAGGTGCAGAAAATCGTCGAGGCGCGGGACGCGTCGCCCGCGGAACTGGCAATCGGTGAATACAACACCGGCGTGTTCTGCTTCCAGACCGAACACCTGCTGAGCGCCCTGGACAGCCTGACGACGGATAACCAGCAGGGTGAGTACTATCTGACCGACACGGTGGCCCACCTGGTGAACCGGGGGCTGCCGGTGGCGGCGGTGACGACCGCTGATCCGGAAGAGGTCGTGGGGATCAACACGGTTGACGAACTGGCTGCCGCCGAGGCGATTCTGGCGCGGCGCGGAGCCTGAGCATGGACCGGCTGTGCACACCCTGGAGGTTCGACTACGTGACCGGCGAGAAGAAGGAAGAGGGTTGTGTCTTCTGCAACCGTGTGGCCTGTGACGAGGCGGAGCACTACGTTCTGCACCGCGGTCGGCACTGGTATCTCCTGCTGAACCTGTATCCGTACAACAGCGGCCACATGCTGCTGGTCCTGAACCGGCACCAGCCACTGCTCGGGCAGTGCACACCGGCCGAGTTGGCCGAGATGGGGCGGTTGTTGAGCCTGATGGAGGCGGTGCTGACCGAGGCGTTCAACCCCGACGGCATCAACAGCGGCTACAACGGCGGCAGCAGCGCCGGGGCGGGCATCCCCGAGCACCTGCACCTGCATATGCTGCCACGCTGGCACGGCGATACCAACTTCATGAGCACGATCGGCGAGACGCGCGTGATGCCCCAGACTCTGGATCAGGCCTACGCACGTCTGTTGCCGGTGGTCAGGAAATTGGCGGATGAGCGTCTATGAAGCGGTCGGCGAATCTGTGGCTGCTGCTGATAGTTGCGGTCTGCGGACTGAGTTTCTGGTTTGGCCGTGGCCTGAAGGCGGGCGCTCCCGGTCACGAACTGCCGGCGGCCGTGGCGACGACAGAATCACCGGAAACCGGAGTGGCCGAAGAGCCGGTGCATGTGGTCGTGCTGAACGGGACAGGGCAGGCGGGGCTGGCCCGTGACGTCGGTTTGCTGCTGGGGCGGTCCGGTTATGTGGTCGAGAAGGTGGGCAACGCGCCGGGTGGACCCTATGAACTATCGTTTCTGGTGAATCGCCGCCTGCCCGCCGCCCGGGCCCGGACGCTGGCCGCGGGATGGGGCGGGCTGCCGGTCTTGCGGGAGTTCGACGCGCGCACGGCGGCGGATGTGGTGCTGGTGCTGGGGCAGGACGGTGACCGTCTGCGAGCACGCCTGAGCGGAGCCGGGGCCACTCCCTGATTCCCCGGGCCAACTGCGGGGTTCCGTTTCCGCTGGCCGGGTATTATCATGGACGGACCGGGCGTCGGCAGCTGTCGCCCTCAAGAGTCATCATCAACGGAATCGGAAACCGGCA
The DNA here is from genome assembly GCA_024277025.1 of Candidatus Krumholzibacteriota bacterium. Taxonomy (GTDB): domain Bacteria; phylum Krumholzibacteriota; class Krumholzibacteriia; order LZORAL124-64-63; family LZORAL124-64-63; genus JAGRNP01. The sequence continues at coordinate 11,226 of JAJRWA010000082.1, forward strand.
TGCGCAAGTCGATGGGAACAGTGGTGCTGACGCTGACTTTGGGCGTGATGATCGGGGCCATCGTCAGTGAAGTGATTGGCCTGTTCCTCAGCGAGGGCAGCGTGGCGGAGCAGCTGTTCGTGCAATACATCTCGTTCGGTCCGGCAGTTAACCATTGGAATCTGGTCATTCTCGACGTGACCTTCGGCTTCCAGATTCACTTCAACCTGATGAGTGTCATCGGGGTCTTCGTGGCCTCGCAGATGCTGCGTTGGTATCGCTGATCCGGTTGCCGGGTGCCGGTGAGCCGCGGCATTTTGTTTGAGTCTGGTTACTGCAGCAGAGAGGGTCTGAGATGACGTTTTTTCCCGCTTTTTTGACGGGCCTGGGCTGGCCGGAGATCCTGCTCATCCTGGCGCTGGTTCTGGTGCTCTTCGGGCCGAAACGCCTGCCGGAGATCGCCGAGGCCATGGGCAAGTCCATCCGCAAGTTCAAGTCCGCGACCAACGAGGCGACCCGGGACGTGAAACGCGAACTGGATGACGCCGGCCGCGAGTTGCGCAACGAGCCGCCGGTCGCCGACAAGCCCGAGAACAGTGAGAAGCAGGCCGACCAGAACGGGGCGTAGCATTTGAATCTGGCGCAGCTCCTGGACCAACTCAAGGCTGATGAACGTTTCGGGCGCCAGGTGACGTGCTGGGAGGTCATCCCGCCGGTTGCCGGCCGTTACGCGGATTTTCCCGGCGGCCTGGATTCGCGCCTGAGCGGGGTGCTGCGCTCACGCGGTATCGAACGTCTCTACCGACATCAGGCCGAAAGCTTTGAACTCGCTGCCGCCGGACGCTCGTTCGTGGTGCCCACGCCGACGGCCAGCGGCAAGACCCTCTGCTACAACCTGCCGGTGCTCAACACGATCCTGAACGAACCCCAGGCGCGGGCGCTGTACCTGTTCCCGACCAAGGCCCTGGCCCAGGACCAGATGCACGAAGTGCACGACATGGTCACGGCCCTGGGTGTGGATATCAAGACCTTCACCTTCGACGGCGACACGCCCGAGACCGCTCGCCGCGCGATCCGCAGCAGCGGGCACATCGTGGTGACCAATCCGGACATGCTGCACCAGGGCATCCTGCCGCACCACACCCTGTGGGTGAAGCTGTTCGAGAACCTGAAGTACGTCGTGGTCGACGAGGTGCACCAGTACCGGGGCGTGTTCGGCAGCCACGTGGCCAACGTCATCCGGCGGCTGCGGCGGGTGGCCGCCTTCTACGGCGCGGATCCCCAGTTCATCTGCTGTTCGGCGACCATCGCCAATCCCGCTGAACTGGCGGCCCGGATCACCGGCCGGGATGTGGCGGCCATCAGTGAGAACGGCGCGCCGCGGGGCGAGAAGCACTTCATCTTCTACAACCCGCCGGTGGTGAACCATGAACTGGGCATCCGGCAGTCGGTGATCAAGACCACGCGCCGGCTGGCCGAGCGTTTCATGGGCGCGGGCGCGCAATTGATCGTCTTTGCCCGCAGCCGGATGCGGGTTGAACTGCTGCTGACCTACCTGGAGAAGGCCGGGCGCCGGGTGGGTATCAAGAGTGGCGAGGTGCGCGGATACCGGGGTGGCTACCTGCCGGGCGAGCGGCGGGCGATCGAGAACGGCCTGCGGGACGGCACGGTGGCGACCGTCGTGTCGACCAACGCCCTGGAACTGGGTATCGATATCGGGCGGCTGGACGTGTGCATCATGGCCGGGTATGCCGGCACCGTGGCCAGCACCTGGCAGCAGGCCGGGCGGGCCGGGCGCCGGCAGAACCTGAGCGCGGTGGTGCTCGTGGCTTCGAGCAGTCCGGCGGACCAGTACATCATCAACAATCCGGACTACTTCTTCGGCCGCAGCCCGGAGCATGCCACGCTGGATCCGGATAACCTGGTGATCCAGATGAGCCACCTGAAATGTGCCGCGTTCGAGCTGCCTTTCCTGGCCGGGGAAGAATACGGCGGCCATCCGGTCAACGAGATTCTCGAGTACTTGACGGAAATGAAGGTGCTGCACCACAGCGGCGATCGCTACCACTGGATGGCCGACACCTATCCGGCCGAGGATGTGAGCCTGCGCAGCGCCGCGCCGGACAACGTGGTGATCATCGACCGCACCGTGCCCGGTGGGCGCATCATTGGCGAGATGGACCTGTTCAGCGCCCAGGAAATGCTGCATGACGATGCGATCTACATCCACGGGGCCCAGCAGTATCACGTGGACAAGCTGGACTGGGACCGCCGCGAGGCCCACGTGAAATCCGTGGCGGTGGACTACTACACGGATGCGCAGCGCAAGAGTGAGTTGAAGACTTTGACGGCGGACATCGAGCGGCCGTTCGGCGTGGGGCAGTTGGCCGTGGGCGAGGTCGGCCTGATTGCCAAGGTCACCGTGTTCAAGAAGATCAAGCTGGGCACGCACGAGAACGTCGGGGCCGGGCGCGTGCACCTGCCCGAGATGGAGATGCACACCACGAGCTTCTGGTGGGAACTGCCGGATGACTTGCTGTCGGTCATGGCTGCCGAGGGTCATGATTTGGGGGACGCCCTGAAGGGCCTGGCCCACCTGCTGGGCCGGGTGGCGCCGGTGTTCATCATGGCTGATATGTCCGACCTGCACAGCACCGCCATGGTACGCTCACCGTTTACCGGCCTGCCGACCCTGTATTTGTATGATGCCTTCCCCGGCGGCGTCGGATTTGCGCGCCGGATCTATGAGCAATTCGGCGAGATCTGCGGCGCGGCCCGTGAGCACCTGCGGCGCTGCCCCTGCGGTCATGGCTGTCCGTCGTGTGTGGGCGCGGCGGCGGACTCGGGCAACACGGCCCGGGGCGGCGCGTCCTGGCTGTTGGCTCGGGTCGGGCAGGCTGTCGGCGAGGCCTGAACATGGACCTGAAGAAACGTCTGGCCCAGTTGGACCGTCTGACCCGCCGGCCGGCCGAGGATTTGTCTCCACTTGCCGCCTCCCGGCCAGCGGACCCCGCCGGAGCTCTGGACGAGTTGGGACTGACCCGGCACGAGGGCGCAGCCGGCCCCGTCTGGTACCGGGAACAGCAGGATGACCTCGCGCCGCCGCCGGATCCGCTGCCTGACCTGACAGGGTTATTCAGCCAGTCGGCGGCCAGCGCACCGGCTGTGGCCGGGCTGCTGCTGCTGGACACCGAGACGACCGGCCTGGCCGGTGGTACCGGCACCCTCGTGTTTCAGCTCGGGCTGAGCTGGTGGCAACGCGGACGGCTGCACACGCGCCAGTACTTTCTGCCCGGACCGGCCGACGAGGCGGCGATGCTGGCGGATCTGGCGGCTCTGGCCAACCGGTTCACCCATGTCGTGACCTACAATGGGGCGTCGTTTGATTTGCCGCTGCTCCGGACCCGGGCCCTCCTGAACCGCACACCGGATCCCCTGGGGCATCTGGCCGGCTGGGACCTGCTTGTGCCGGCGCGTCGTCTGTGGCGCAATCGTCTGCCCGATTGCCGGCAGCAAACCATAGAGTCGGCGATTTGCGGGCGACACCGCTCGGCGGGGGATATCGACGGCGCCCGGATTCCCCAGACCTGGTTTGATTTCCTGCAGACCGGACGTCCGGGACTGCTGCCGCGCGTCCTGACCCACAACCAGCGGGACATGGTGGGGATGGCTGATATCCTTGGGCGGGTGGCGGCGGTCGGCGGGTGGCTGGCGTCAGCGCAAGGTTCCGCTGAATGGCCCCTCGCCGCTGTGGCTGACGACCGGGCGGGAGCCTGGGGGCTGGCTCGGATCTGCGAGCGCCGCCGGGAACAACCGGTCGCGGCAGCCTGCTGTCGGCGGGCCTGGGCGGGCGCGTGGGGCGGAGTGGCTTCTGGGCCGCTGCGCCGGCGATTTCGCCGGGACATGATCCGGATTCTGAAGCGGGAGCGGGAGTGGGAACTGGTTGAACAGGTGATCCATGATGGCTTAGACTCTGATCCGCAGGACGCCGGTCTGCAACGCGAGGCCGCGATTCTCTATGAACACCGGCTGGTGGATCTGCCGCGGGCGCACCACCACGCCGTGGCGGCCGGTGACGGGCATCGGACGGCACGGCTGGAACGGTTGCTGGCTCGCTGAAGGAGGGTGTGCTTGTGAAGATGACCAGACAGGAAGCCCAGGTCCTGACAGCTGCGATCCGGGTTCAGGCCCACCTGCTGGAGCGTTCGCCGACTCCGGCGGAGGTGGCGGACCTGCTGCGGCTTTCGGAGACCGCGGTTCGCCTGCAACTGAACTTCCTGGCGGATCTCGGGGCGGTGATTTTGGTCGACAGCGCCTTTGCGACCCACGTGGAGGTCAAGGATCATCTGGCGGTGGAGACGCTTGCCGAGGCGGAGGGGCCGGCCTTGAGCGAGGACCTCAGGGAGTTCGACCGGCGCAAGCAGGCCGAGGCCGATCGCATGGCCCAGTTGTTCGATTCCGGCGAGACGGCGCGTGAGCAGCAGGAAAAGCTGGACCGGATGGGGGATGAGCTGAGGAAATTCAAACGGCAGAAGCCAGCCAACCCGTTTGGGGACGACGACTGATCGGCGTCACTTTCGGTCGGGAAAAGAGCCGGGGCCCGTGGGCACCCGGCTCTTATTCATTGTCTGGGCCGTCGGTGCCGCGGCCCTACCGGGTCCGATAGCGGTTGTCGACAATTTCAGCCGCCGCGATCTGGTCATCGAACCATTTGTTGATGACTTCGCCCTGGGCGCGCTGCATCAGGACGGCACGCAGGCCCGCCTGGCGCTGATCGAAGTCGGCCTGGTCCACCGGGGCGATCCACAACGGCGTGGCGGCAAAGACGCCGCGCAGCGTGGGGATCTCGGGAATCAGCCTACCGACGGTGCCGGTGATCACCTTGAGATTGAAGTCCGTACCATAGCCGACGCCATCGACGTTGCCGTTGGCCGTGAAGGTGTCGGTGACCGCATGGGCCAGGCCGTAGGCACTGGCAACCTCGGCCATCGTCTTGCCCAACTGAACTTCACCGACTGCCGGTGCCAGCTTGGCCTTGGCGGCGGCCAGATTGTGCTCTTTGCGCACCGCCAGGCTGACCTGCCCCTTGACCTCGTCGAGGGGGCGGGTGCCGCCGGGGATGGTGCCCTCAGCCAGCACGATGTAGTAGAAGTCGCGGTTCTCGAAGATGCGGCTGACCTCGCCGGCGTCGGCGCCGAAGGCCCACTGGCTGCCCCGCAGGGAAAGTGCAACCGAAGGAATATCGCGGCCGGCGGGGAAAGGTTCGGGCGAGACGAGGTCCAGCGCCTCAGCTTCGGCGGTGGTCGCGAAATTCTCCCCGGTGACCCGCAGGCGGAAGTTCTCGGCGGACTGGCGAATAAGGTCCAGGGTGTCGGGGCCAGGCTGAACCTTCAGCAGGATGTGCCGGGCTTCCACCTCGTACACCTCACCGGTTCCACTGTCCAGGGAACGGTCGGTCACTTCGATCAGGTGGTAGCCGAACTTGGTCTTCACCGGCTCGCTGACTTCGCCGACCGGGAGCTCGAAAGCCACCGCGGTTAAGGGGGCGACCATCCGGTTGCGGTCGAAGCGGCCCAGGTCACCACCGCGCGCGGCGCTGCCCGGGTCTTCACTGTATTCCGAGGCGGCGACGGCGAAATCCTTGGCCCCGGAGAGGATCTCTTCGCGGATGGCCTGAATGTCGAGCAGAACGTCGGCGTAGTCGGCTTCGCTGGGGGTCTTGGCGAAGCGGACGACCTGGGCCTTGGCCAGGGTGTCGACCCGGTAGTCGTCCTGGTGATCGGAATACCAGGCGGCGATCTCATCGTCGGTGGGTTCGTAGCCGTCACCAAGGTCGGCGAAGGTGGCGCCCATATATTCGGCAACCGCTCTACCGGTCTGACGGATATACTCCTCACGCAGCTCTTCGTCAGTGACCGAAGCAAGGCCGGCGATCTCGTCGTTGAGTTTCTGGCGCGGCAGGATGGTGCGGATATAGTTCTCGGCGCTGGTCCAGTCGTTGGCGGGATCCTGCAAGGCCGAGTAGTAGGCATTCATGTCCACGTTGCCGCTTTCATCGCGGAACTGGTTGAGAATCTCCATGGGTGGATTGTTCTGGAAGACAGCCAGAACTTCCTCGTCGTCGACCTTGATCTTGCGATCGGCGATGGCCTGCTCGATGATCAGGTTACGAATCAAGGCGTCCCAGGCCTGGGTTTCGGCGATGGCGTACTGGTTGGCGTTGAGCTCCTGGTTGCCGCCCTGCTGACGCATCTGGCTGACCTGCTGGCGCACGGCGAAATCATACTGCTGGGCGGTGATCTTATCGCCGTTGACCGAACCCACGATGCCGGGCTCGATGGAGTTGGACCCTGGTGCCTGGCAACCCCGGCCGGTCATGCCGCCGAGGAACAGGAACAGGATAAACGAACCGGCGATCACCCAGTAAAAGACCTTGGCCTGCGAGCGCAGAAACTTGAACATTTGCTTCTTCCCCTCGGAAAGTTCTTAACGACCTGGAAACAGTCCCATAAAATGGTAGAAGATCCCCGTTTTCACAAGTTGGACGTTGCCTGAGATTGAATTTCTGCTAACGTTCGGTCCGATTCCGCGCTTCCTCAACCTGAAAAAGGGCTTCCATGTTTCACCATCCCGGCCTGGCGGCATTGTTGAGCGGACTGGCGGCCCAACTGGCCAAGGTCCTCCTGGAGGGGGTGCGCAAGCGCCGCTGGCGGCCTGAACTCCTGTTTACCAACGGGGGGATGCCCAGTTCACACACGGCGACGGTGACGACGTTGGCCCTGATGGTCGGCCGGTCGGACGGGTATGGTTCGGCAATCTTCAGCCTGGTGCTGGTGTTCAGCGTATTTGTGGTATTTGAGGCCACCGGATTGCGGCAGGAAATCGGGCATCAGGCGCGGCTGCTGAATGATCTGATGGACAGCGCGCTGCACGGGGAACGGGTCGACGGCCAGCGCCTGCGGGAACTGGTTGGGCACACCTGGGGGGAAGTTGGCGGTGGCCTGGTCTTTGGTTTTCTCTTCTATCTGCTGTTTCTGCCAGGGTAGACCGGTTCGGGAAATAAAGAAATCCTCAATTTTCTCTGTTGACACACCGTGTCCGCTTTGTATGATCGGTCAAACAGGACGACGGAGCGAGGGAGCCGTCCACCCTTTGGCAATAGATTCCGGGCGCCCGACCTGAAGGCGGTTCGGACTTTTTGCGGCTTCGCTTTGCGATTCATCATCGAAAGGATTCGATATGAGAGTCGTCGCTTTGGCCAATCAGAAGGGTGGTTGCGGCAAGACCACGACCGCGACCAATCTGGCGGCTGCCCTGGCCCAGATGGACAAGAAAGTTCTGCTGATCGATAACGACCCCCAGGGGCATTCCACCCTGGCCTTCGGCTTCCACGAGCGCGACTTCACCCTCGGCACCTACGATCTCTACCTCACGTCGGACATTCTGGTGGAGGACGCCTTTCTGGCGGTGTCGCCCAATCTGCACGTGGTGCCGGCCGGCATCGAGCTCAGCGCGGTGGAAATGACGCTGGCCCGCGAGGCCGAGCGGGAACTGCGGCTGCGCCGGAATCTGCGCCGCAGTGCCATGCCCTACGACTACGTTCTGATCGATTGCCCGCCCAGTGTCAGCCTCCTGACGTTCAATGCCCTGCTGGCCTGCGGCGAGGTGCTGATCCCCGTGGATCCGAGCAGTTACAGCCTGCAGGCCGTGCGTAAGATGCGTGAAACGTTGTCCGTGGTCAGGGAGAAGAAGGGCCACGACATCGTGCCCCGTATCCTGATGTCCGACTTCGACACACGGCCGCTCTTCGTCCGCAAAATCATGGAAGAGCTGATCGAGCTCTACGCCGACGAACTGCTCGACACGGTCGTGCATCACACCGTGCGCTTCCGGGAGGCGGCCGGGGCCGGCGTACCGGTGATCCTCTACGACCCGGAGTCCCGCGGGGCCCTGGACTTCGCCAGTCTGGCCCGGGAATTGGCCGCCCAGGAAGTGTCGGTCAAGGTGGCGGCGCTGGACCACTGGTCGGCGTTGCTGCACGGGCCGCGGGTCTCGCCGGCCGGGGTGCTTTTCGAGGCCGATTTCCCCAGGGCCAAGACCGTACGCATCACCGGATCGTTCTGCGACTGGTCGGCCAAGGGCCTGCCCCTGAACCGGCGGGAGGATGGGGCCTGGGAGTGTCGTCTGGAGCTTGAAAGCGGCCGGTATGAGTACCGTTTCATTGTGGACGGGGCGTGGTTGCCCGATCCCCACAACACCGAAACGGTGGCCAACGAGTTCGGGGGAGCCAACAGTCAGGTGGTCGTGGGCTGAAGGCCGGCGGCGGTGCCCAGGAGTCAACCGGGAGCAGACAGCCCATGTCACGACAACCGCCCGGTTCGCACCGGCACCAACGGCCGGATGGGCAGGTGCACCACATCTCGTCGATCGCCCACCTCTTTCTGGCCGAGGACGAACTGGCGGCTGAGAGCAGACGTTGCGGGGCCAGCCAGAGTTTTGCGGTGACCTGCTTCCACGATTCGCGGGTTTCCGCTTTCGTCTGCGGGGCGTTGGCGACGGCCGCCCGCCAGGTTGCCGGCCGCGGCGGGGGACGTCCAGTCCGGTTGCGGGAGGATGCTGGCCTGGCCTGGTCCGTGCGGTCTTTCCTGGCGGATGACAAACTGGCCGCTTCCCGGATGGCCCGGGGGCAGCCGGGTCATTGGACCTGGTCGCCCGAGGGTTCCGGTGCCGGGGCGGCGGGTCTTGTCCAGTGGAGCCACCTGGCGGACAACCGTGATTTCGAGGCCGACGAGATAGAGCCGGACGGCGCTATTATCTGCCTCCTGGCCTGCGAGGTGGGCCAGTTGCCCGCCGGCGTGCGTTTGGGGCGGCTGTTGGGACAGCTCCGGCCCCGCCGTCTGGAGATTCTGGTCTTTCCTGACGAGTGGGCAACGGAACGGCTGCCGGCCAGTGAAGGCCGAGGGTGGCGGGGCTTCGGTGGGGGCGGACAGGCGGCACTGCTGGCCCGTTGCCGGGACCTGACCCGGGCCATCGGCGGCTGCTGTCCGGTGACGATCACGACTCTGCCGGCCAACGGCGCCGGCGAGGCCGGCGCCGGCACAACCTCGATCCTGCACAAACTGGCCCAGCGCCTGCTGGGCGATTTTTCGGTGGACCCCGGCTCCTGACTCCCCTTAGTCTGACCCGCGAGAGACCGCATCTGTTCCCGATTCGCGGAGGCCCCATGAGATCTGCCACGAACAGCCCATTTCTTGGTCGCCTGTTCGCTTGCCGCCTGTTCGCTTGCCACCTGTTCGTTTGCTGCCTGCTGCTGGGTGGGCTGGTCGCCAGGGCGCCGTCTGCGGCGGCTGCGGAGCGTACGACCCTCGGCCGGCCCGGCTATCTGGTGATCGAGGGCGTCCGCGACTCCAGTGCGGTGTTCACCTGGCAGGAGGGCCCGGGGCCCGGTCGCCATTCACTGGTGTGGCCGGAGGGCACACTCAGCCTGCCGTCCGGGCAGAACCTGGACGACTACGGACGGTTGGATGCGGGAGTGGCCTGCGGAGCGGAATTGTCCGGGGTCGGCGGCAGTGGCCACCTGGTCTTTAACGACGGACTGTACGTCGTCTCGGAGCCGATTGTCCTGGCCGACGGCACCCTGGAACTTCATGTGTCGGCCGGTGAACTGGAAATCCGCAGCAACCAGATTCGCTATCGACGGCCCGTGATCGAGGATCACAGCAGTCAAGCCAACTATATCTTTCTGGCCGGGCTGGTCGTGCTGATTGTGGTCCTGATGCGCCGGGTGCGGAAGCGGCTGAGGAAGTCTTGAGCAAATTGGTGGACTTGTCTTCGGGCCGGGAGCAGACGGCCTGGTGGTTGCTGCAGGCCGCCTTGTTCACGCTGCCCTGGATCGGCGTCGGGACAGCGGCCGTCGTGACGGGACGCGACCTGGGCGCCGGGCTGCAGCCATCCTGGCTGGCGCTCGCGCTGGTGGTCATTCTGCGGGCGCGGGCTATCGTGGAATTTCTGGCCGAGACACGACGATCCTGGCTGGTGGCCGCCGGACCGCTCGCAATGGCGGTCCTGATTTCCGGGCTGGGAATCTGGGTGGCGCCGTCCGGTGAAGCGGACTCCACGACCGTTCTGCGCTTTGGCAAGCAGATTGTCCAGTTGGGTGTGATGCTCGCCTTTGTGGTCGTTCCAGCCTTCTACCTCTGGCGGGGCTGCCCCCTGGCGCGGCTGATGCGACCCCTGGCCTGGGGGGCGGTGTTTCAGGTGCTTTACGGGGCCGTGCAAGGGGTCAATTACTTCCACCCGCTGCCGGTGATGCCAGCATTGGCAGGATTCTTCACCTCCAATCCCGCCATTTTGTCAGGTTCCGGTCAATTGTACCTCAGCAACGCCCTGCAGGACGTGCCACGACTGCGGGGGACTGCCTGTGAACCGCTGTATCTGGGCAACTACCTGTTGTTGGCCCTGCCGGCCGTGGCCCTGACCAAGTGGCCTCGGCGGCGACAGGTGACCGTGGCCGTGGCGTTGGCGGCCCTGCTCTTGCTGACCTGGTCCCGGGGAGCCTGGCTGGCCGCCATGGCCGCTGGCGCATTCTGGGGCCTGGGTTCGCTTCGCAACGGCCTGCCTGGGTGGCGGGCCGGGAGCGGGCGCCGGCTTGCCTGGGTCGGCGCGGCCGTCGTCGGGGCCGTCGCCCTGGCCGGTGCGCTGGGGCGACCGGAGGTCTGGCTGCCCTGGCAGCGACTGATCCAGTCCTTCAGTCTGGTGGATTGGTCGAACCTCACCAGGCTCTACAGCATGCAGGCGGCCTGGCGGGCGTTCCTGCTCAGCCCGCTGATTGGAATCGGCTGGGGCCAGTTCGGCTTCCATTTCGTGGCTTTGGTGGACCCGATGGGGCTGCAGGCCATGTTCACCTGGCCGGTGGTCAACAACTTCCCGCTGGAGATACTGTGCGAGACGGGAGGACTGGGGGGATTGTCGCTGATCTGGCTGGTATGGGTTCTGGCCGGGAAAGTGCGCCAGCGTTTGCTGGCCGGCTCGCCCGGCGACCGTGCGGCCGTTTTGTTGCTGGCAGCGGCCTCGCTGGGGATCTGGGTGCAGTTGCTGACCTTCTCGCAGTACAATCTGCCGCACATCTGGGTGGCTTTGGGCTTGCTTTGCGGTACCCTGGGCCCGACCACAGCAACCGGGGAGGGACAGCCATGACCACCCGATCGCACGTGGTGGTGGACGCCCTGCAGGTCACGGGCACTCCGGCCGGCGTGGGACAGGCGATTCTGGAGTACCTGGCGGAACTGAGCCGCTCCGAGCACGGTTTGCGGTTGACGGTGCTGGCCAGCCAGCCCGAGGTTTTTGATTTCCTGGCGGGACAGGAGCACTGGACTGTCCTTCATTGCCCGGCCGCCGAGGGCAGTGTCATGCGCAAGGCGGCGTTCACCCAGTGGGGGTTGCCGCGGCTGCTGACCCGGTTGCGGGCCGACCTGCTGCACAGCATGCAGTTCATCACGCCGCTGCGCAGCCCGTGCCCGACGGTCGCTACGGTGCACGACATGGTTTGGCGGCTGCACCCCGAGACAATCGAGCAGCCGCGGCGTGGCTATTACCGCCTGATGGTGCCGCGCTCCCTGAAGGCGGCCGCGGCCATCCTGACCAACAGCGAGTCGACAGCGCGTGACGTGCGGCGCTGCCTGCCCGGCGTGGCCGGGCGAACCCGGGTCACGGCCTTTGGCACGCCAACTTGGCTGGATGCGCTGCGCGACGGGGCGTCCGGGCCGGCAGACACACCCTTTTTCCTCTTTGTCGGCACCCTTGAGCCCCGGAAGAATCTGCCCAATCTCTTGGCGGCTTTTGGCCTTTTCTTGGACGATCTGCGCCGGCAGGGGCTGCAGGCAGAGCGCTGGCCCCGGTTGGTTCTGGTGGGTGCCGAGGGGTGGAAGATGAAGGGATTGCGCCCCTTGCTCGGCGGATTTCCCTATCCTGATCATCTGGAGTGGCGTCACTACGCCCCGGCGGCTGAACTGGCCTTGTTGTACCGCACGGCCCTCGCTCTGGTCTTTCCTTCGCTGTATGAGGGCTTCGGCTTCCCGGTTCTCGAGGCCATGTCGGTGGGATTGCCGGTGATGACCTCGAAGCGCGGTGCCATGGCCGAAGTGGCGGGGGATGCGGCGTTGTTGGTTGACCCGCTGGATCCGCCGCAGATGGCGCGAACATTGCATCGTCTGCATACTGATAGTGAATTGCGGTCCAGTCTGGGCCGGAAGGGGCCCTTGCGCAGTGCCCAGTGGAACTGGGCCCAGACCGTGAACGCGACCTTGCCGGTCTATCACCAATTGACTGGCGGGAAGCCTCACAAATAATGATTGCCCGCTCTTGTGTCTTGGCGTAACTTCTGTCGAGGTTTGGTGGAAAGCCGGTCGTGGACCGGAATAGGCCAGAAAGAATTCGGGCTATTTCAATTGGTTGTTTCGGCTTGGTGACCCGATTCAAGGAGGAATTGTGGATCTGGGGATTGTAGCAGTCTTGGGCTTTGTGGCCGCGTTCCTGATGTCGTGGCTCGTGCAGCCACATTTCAGGAACCTGGGATTCCTGACCAAGATTGTTGACCACCCCGGCTACCGCCGTCCCCATCGGGAACCCGTTCCGCGTACCGGCGGCATGGCGATCTTCATCAGTTTCTTCTGTGCCCTCTTTTTTCTGGAAAATGTCATTCTTGACGTGCCGTTGCCCTGGTCGTGGCTGGGCATCCTGATCGGGGCGGGTCTGGCCATCATCGCCCTGGGTGTGGGCGACGACCGTTTCGGGATACACGCCGAGAAAAAGCTCTACGGGCAGTTGGTGGTCATCGTGGCCCTGATGCTGCTCGGCCAGCGGCTCGATACGATCACCCTGCCGCTGATGGGCACGATCTCGCTGGGGGGCTGGGCGTGGCCGTTCACCCTGTTCTGGTACCTCGGCTTTATCAATTCCATGAATCTGATCGATGGTTTGGATGGCTTGGCCAGCGGGATCAGTATTTTGGGCAGTGTGGCCCTGGTTGTGATCTCGCTGGCTGTCGGCGAGATGTTCTCCACTCTTTTCGCCGCGACCCTGTGCGGCGCCACGGTGGCCTTTTTCTACTGGAATATCAGCAAGCGCAAGATCTTCCTGGGCGATTCGGGCAGCATGTGGATGGGATTGGCCCTGGCCATCCTGTTCCTGAACCTGAACCGCCAGACGCCGATTGCCTTGCCGATCATACTGGCCCCGATGATCGTGCCCATTTGGGATACCGGGACCACGATCCTGCGTCGTTACCGCCATCGGACGTCGATTTTTCAGGCCGATGATTATCATCTGCACCACCGCCTGCTGCGGCTGGGCTTCACCCCTGGCGGTGCGGTCCTGGCCCTGCTGCTGGTCACGGCGGGCACGACCCTGTTTGCCTTGAGTGACTTTCTGGGGTTGGCGTGGCTGGGTTTGCCGGCCATGGGCTTCTGGATGTGGGCGGCCCAACTCGGGGCGCTCCGCCACCTGCAGAACCGGCGACACGGCCTGGACCTGTTTACCGAGATGACCTATGCCCTGGGGTTCGACGACCGCCTGGACCGCCTGGACGGCAAGACGGGTGGCAATGTGGCCGAGATCATCGATCTGCAGGCCGAACGGCAGCGCGTGGCCCGCGCGCAGAGAGTGCGCCTGGAGGGCACGACCGGTACGGAGAGCCCGGCGGACGACAAATTTGCAAAGGACGCGCCGGATGTCGTTCAGCCCCCTGCCAAAGAACTTCACTGACCATCTATCTGCTCTGGATCCAGCCTCTGACGCGGTGCTCGAATTGGGTAGCGGCGAAGGGCGCCTGAGCGCCCGCATCGCCGAGCTGGCCGGCGGGTGCGTGCGTTTGGAGCGGCGGCGGCCACAAACCGGTGTGGTCTGCGATCTGGTCGGGGATGCGCGCTTTCCACCCGTCAGGCAGCGGTCATTGGCGGTTGTCGTGGCGGCGAACCTGGTCAGGCATCTGCGTCCGCGGCAACGGCTGGGAGAGTGGCTGGAGTCGTGGCGGCGCCTGCTGCGTCCGGACGGCGCCCTGTACATCCTGGAGGATGACCCCGATCCGACGGTACCGGCGCAGAGAAACTTCCGGGACCTGCAGCGATTCCTGGCCCGCTTGTTGCCCGAGTCACGGGGAACGCTTTTGGGATTGAACCGGTTTCGTGAGAGTGTGGCCTCTGGCGAGGCGGCCGCCGGCTGGACCTTCGGCTATCAACAGAACGGTGTGGGAGTGGATCCGACTGAAGTGCTGCGGCTGTTGAGTGCCGGACAGGGCCGGGTTACCGGGGCCGAGGCTGCGCTGAGCGAGGCGATCAGTCGGGATGGGATCGCGCCTGGCCGGTACTGGTGGGCCCGGGCGGAAGCCCCTGGCGATGAGGTGGAACGATGAAGAGAACAGGTGTCTGGCTGGCCTTGGGTGCTCTGTGCGGCGGGCTGGTTCTGGCCACGCTGGCACCGCGCTCGGTGGTGGACTGGCGGGCGGTGCGGGCCATCGGCCTGGAGAGCGATGATTGGGGCCTGGCCGGATTCGTGCCGCGGGCCGACAGCTGGCAGGGACTGGACCGCGAGGCCCTCAAGCCGGGGCGATTCCCGCCCGTCTACTGGGGGTCCACCCTGGAGGACGCGGCGGTGGTCGAGCGAATGACCAGTGTGCTGGCCGCTCACGTCGGGCGCGACGGAGTGCCCGCGGTGTTTCAGCCCAATTATGTGATGGGTTCGTTGGGATACGATGAGGCTGACGGACGTTGGCAGTCGTACGAATTGCCCCACTGGCCGCCCGAGTACCCGCGGCCCGGGTTGTGGCGGGCGGTCGTACAGGCGCAGGCCCGCGGGGTGTGGCATCCGGAGTTGCACGCGGCGCTGCACTATGATCCGGAACTGCGGCAGAGTCGGGGGCTGGAGTCTGAGCTGGCCCGCGCGGTCACCGGTCGTGGGATTACCCTGTTTCCTGGCAGCGAACAGGCCCGTGAACTTTCGCCGGGACGGTCTGCTGAAGCCATGACAGCTGAATTGGCTCACTCGCTGGCCGTATTCGCGCGCGTGTTCGGGCGACCGGCGGGATCAATCATTGCGCCGGACTACACGTGGTCCGGCTGGCATGAGAGATTGTGGCAGGAGCGCGGTCTGTCGGTCATTCAAGCCAAGCGGGAACAACTGAACCCTTTGTGGCTGTCCGGCATGCCGGGTCGGATTCAGAAGTACCTGGACCGGCAATGGGCCAAGCTGACCCAGTTTGGCCGCACCTATCTGGAACGCAATTGCCTGCTGGAGCCGGTGCAGTCGGACGACGCGGCTGCCGTAGTGGACCGCTGCCTTGAAGACACGCGCCGGGCCTGGCGCCGGGGACAGCCGGCAATCGTGGAAACCCATCGGGTGAACTTTGCCCATACGGACCCTCGCATTGTTGCGACGGGGCTCGAGGCGCTGGACGACTATCTGTCTGCGGCCTGCCTGCTCGATGGCGGGCCGGTCTTCCTGTGCGACACCGAGATTGCGCAGCTGACGAGGCGTGGCGTGAGTTGGCGGCGGTCCGGCGGCCAACTGGTACTGCGCAACGCGACCCACTCCGCCCGGGTTCTGACCCTGTCGGTGGCCGAGTTGGCAACGTGCGGCCTGGTTGGTCGGCAGCCCGTTTTTATTCTGCTTGCGGCTGGTCAGGTTCTCCGGTTGGACCTGTCCGAGTTGAAGTTGCGCGGCAACTTATCCTGACAGTGTGCCTTTTTTTGTGCTATTGATAACGCGTTTTAGTAATTTACTGTCATTAAGGGTATTTCTGCTTCTAAATATGATCCATTGACCGGAATTCCTCGGTGTGGTATAGTTTTGATTGCGCATAATAGCGCACCAGGGTCACACGTTCATCGTGCATTTGAGTACAAGTCATTGGGAGGTCTCTCAGACAGCCAAGGCTAACGCGCAACATATCCGGGGCGGGTCAATCAAGATCCGGACCGGATCGTATCGACACCGATGGAAATGGAATCGTTCTGACCCTGAGGTTCATTCCTCGCCAAATCATACCTCGTCCCGGAGCGGGCTCAAGGCGCTGGCGGTGCCTTTCCTGCCCGGACGAGTGTTCGGAGGCCATGCATGCTCGCATACGGAGTTCGCCCGCTCAAAATTGCATCCCTGATTTTTATTCTGACCCTGCTGGCGGTTCCTGCCGGTACGGCCCTGGCGGCCGCAGGTTCTGGTCAAGTGATCCATGAAGGCACCTTTGGCCGGGACCAGTTCGGCTGGGCCACCGCGCCCGGTGGCAACGCCTATCCCGTGATCACCGGATCGCGCACCCTGGCGGAGCCCGGTCTGCCTATGCTGCCGGTGAGTGAGATGCTTTTTCTGGTGCCTCTGGGCAGTGATGTTGCGCGGGTTTGGATCGAGCCGCTGGCCACCCACCGGGAGCAGTTGAGCCAACCGTTGCCGTTGGCTGAGGGGCACGCCGCCGATTCCGGCGAGCTGCTGATGACTCGTATTCTGGCCGACGATGGTCCGGCTTTTCCCGCTGCCTGGAGCCGCTCCGGCGGCACCCATGTTTGGCGTGGCTACCGCCTGCTGGCGGTGACGGTGTATCCGGTGCGGCGGGTCACGGAAGACGGTGTCACGGCTCTGGAATACCTCGACGAGTACGCGGTGCGGGTCGAATTCAAGGCGAATGATCGCCCGGAAGACGTGGTGCAGCGGCAGCGGTTGGTGGCCGGTGAGGCCCGCAGCAACCAGGCGATGCTGGCCAGGTTGGTGGCCAATCCGGAAGTGGTCGCCTCGTATAACCGTGAGACCGGTGTCGCGATCGCCGAACCCGCCGGTGGCTTTCAGCCCACGGTGGCGCCCAGTCTCGCGGGCAGTGGCGTCAACTACCTGATCATCACCAACGAGGACATGCGGGCGTCATTCCAGGTCCTGGCTGATTTCAAGACAGCCCAGGGTCTGCCGGCCGTGGTCGTGACGCGCGAAGAGATCGCCGCCACGAGCCGGAACGGTGCGGACATCCAGGAGACCATCCGGATGTACATCCAGGATGCCTACGCCATGTGGGGCGTGGAGTATGTCCTGCTCGGCGGCGATTCCGATATCCTGCCGCCCCGCTACATCAAGAACTCGTTCTACCCGACCAACGGCTACACCGCGATTCCGTGCGACCTGTATTTTGCCTGCCTGGACGGCAACTGGAATGCCGATGGGGACAGTGAATTCGGTGAGCCGGCGCAGCTTCCCGCCGTTGGGGATCTGGTCGATTTCGCGGAGGAAGTCTATGTGGGGCGGGCTGCGGTCAGCGACCCGGCCGCCGCGCTGGTTTTTGTGAACAAGGTCATCGGGTACGAGACGACGGCCGCCGGGGTGCAGTGGACCAATCGGGCGCTGTTCGCCGCGGAAGTGCTCTTCCCCTCGGACTTCGACGTGCAGGGCTATATCATTCTGGACGGTGCCAAGTTCGCCGACCAGCAGGTGACCGAGTCCATCGTCCCGTGCACGACCATGGAATATACGCGGATGTACGAGACGGACATGGATCACCCGTGGGATGCGCCGCTGACCCGTGCCGCCTTGATTGATACCCTCAACACGGGCCACTACGGAATTTTCAACCAGATTGGCCACGGCTACTACTTCAATATGTCCGTTGGCGACGCCAACTTCATGACCACCGATGCGGACGCGCTGACCAACGGCGACAACCTGTTCATGATCTACGCCTTGAATTGCGCGTCCGCTGCCTTCGACAACTCGTGTCTGCTCGAGAGGTTCGTGCAGAACCCGAACGGGGGATCCGTATGTTCGATCGGCTCGGTGCGGGCGGCGTTCCCGAACAACTCCAACAACTACCAGCAGAACTTCTTCGGTGAGCTGTATTGTCTGGATGAAGCCCGGGCGGGGAATCTGATCGCCATGAGTCGCCTGCCCTATATCGGCGCGACCGTCGACAACTATGTCGACCGCTGGACTTTTGAGAACTACACGCTGCTGGGCGATCCGGCCCTGCAGATTTGGACGGGTGTGCCGGCAGCCGTGGCGGTGGGCGGACCTGTCGCCCTGAATCCCGGCCCGCAGACCCTGGTCTACACGATCACCGCCGGCGGCAGCCCCGTGGCCGGCGCCCGGGTCTGTCTGGCCAAGGACGGCGAGGACTATGCGTATGGTCTGACCGACGCCCTGGGGCAGGTCAGCTTGGACTTCCTGCCGGCCAGCACCGGCACGGCGACCCTGACGGTCTCGGGCAAGAACCTGGCCCAGACCAGTCTGGCCATACCGGTCACGGCGGGTGATTCCTACTTTGCTCTGGATTCGATGGCAATAGGCGATGACGGTTCGAACGGCAGCCTGGGCAACGCCAACAGCATCATGGACACCGGTGAAACGGTGGCTCTGTCGCCGGTTCTGCTGGAAACCGGCGGGGTGCCCGAGTTGGGCCTGAGTGCGGTACTGACCTGCGACAACGGTCTGGTGACGATCGTCAACGGTACGGCCAACCTGGCCGCAGTCGGCGCGGGTGGCCTGACGAGCGTGGATACACCGTTCCTGGTGGCGGTGTCGCCGGACCTGGCAGACGGGACCAGGCTGACCTTCCAACTGGATGTCACCGGCGCCAACGGCAGCTATGTCGTTCGCTGGGGGGTGAATGTGGCCGGCCCCGAAGTGGAGGTCACCGGCCTGGACTGGGACGACAGTGTTTTTGGCGACGGCAATGGAAGTTTCACCGACGGCGAGCGCCTGGCGATCACCGTTGACCTGAAGAACTACGGCAGTGGTCTGGCCGACCAGATCACGGGTGTGCTGAGGACGTCCTCGGCGAATTTCACGATTTACGACAGCACGGCAACCTGGACGGATCTCGGCCTGATGGAAGAGAGCCCGGGCAGCCTGATGTTCTCCGCGTCGGTGCCGTTGGCGAGCAAGGCCCACGCGGCGTGGATTCTGTTCACGGACAACCACGGGCGTACTTTCCGGCACGACTTCAGTCTGCCGCGGCCGGCCGCGCCGCTGAATATCTACACCGATACCAGTCTCGGCGCCGACGTGATCGCCCTGAGCTGGGATCCGGCGGCCACCGCGTCGGTGTTCGGTTACAACGTCTATCGCAGCCTGGATCCGGGCGGTCCGTTTGTCCGGGTCAACGAGGATGTCATCGCCGGGACTTCCTACTATCGGGACGAAGGCCTCGGGCAGTTGACACGGTACTACTATCAGGTGGCGAGCATCGATTCGACGCTGGTCCCGTCGGTGGCCTCGGCCGTGGTCGTGCAGTCGACCGCTCCGGCCGAGCAGCAGGGGTTCCCGGTCGAGTTCTCGGATGAGACCAGCAGCCACGCTGCCGTGGGCGATGTCGATGGTGACGGCGACGATGAAATCATCCTGGCCAGCAGCCAGGTCTACGTGTGGCACCATGACGGGCTTGAGCTCTATGACGGTGACAACGATTCCCAGACCCTGGGCAATTTCACGGATTTCCCGGTGGGTGCCTTGCTCCAGCCAGCCGGGGTCACTCTGGCGGATCTGGATGGCGTGCCGGGTGCCGAGATCATCGTGACGGAACGCTCACCGGCCACGCAGATCCATGTCTACCGGTTTGACGGCAGCGAGCTTCCGGGCTGGCCCCAGTCCACCGGTGGTGTGGCGGGATCGCGCTGGAACTGGGCGACGCCCGCCGTTGGCGATATCGATGGCGATGGCCAGGACGAGGTCGTGGTCAACACGCTGAACGGCCGCGTCTGGGCCTGGCATGGGGATGGGACCGAAGTGCGTGACGGGGACGGCGATCCGACCACCAATGGTTTGTTCTACGTGCGGCCCGGCGCCGACTGGGAGTGGAGCCGCAGTGGTCCGGCCCTGTACGACCTGGACGGTGACGGTGCCAAGGAGATTATCTTCGGCACGAAGAACGATGACACGGGATTGCGCCGCTTGATGGCCTTGAAGTCCGACGGCACCGATGCGCCCGGCTTCCCCTATATCGCCAACGGTCCCATCAGCTGTGATCCGGCCATTGGCGATCTGGACAACGACGGCGTCGTTGAGATCGTGTTCTTCGATCAGTACAAGTATGTGTACGCGGTGCGGCAGGACGGCACGGATTATCCCGGCTTCCCCAAGCTGACGCCCTACGCGGCAAGCTCGAGCTGGGTGACCAGCCCCGGCCTGGGCGACATGGATGGCGACGGGATGCTTGAGATCATCTACGCGCCCAACGACACCGGTTTGCTGAGCCGGATCATTGTCATGGACACGGATTACGCCGGTGGCACTTCCGGCGATTTCCTGCCGGGCTTCCCGGTCGATCTGCCCGGCAGTTCGGAAGGCAGTCCGATCATCGCCGATATCGACGGGGACAGTTCGCCGGACATCGTGCACGGGATCGGCGGCGGCGACGAGAGTGCCCCGTACAACCTGTATGCCTACCACGCGGACGGATCACCCATCGACGGCTTCCCCATCACTCTGACCGGACCGATCATGCCGGCGGTCACGATCACCGATGTCGACAACGACTCGGATGTGGATATCGTCTACGGCGGCTGGGATTTCAAGATGCACGTCTGGGATATGCCGTTCGCCTACAGCGGCGTTAATTCACCGTGGCCGACGTTCGGGGCTTCGGCCAGGCGTGACGGCGTGATACGGTCGCTGTATGTCTCGGGCGTTGATGGGCGGGACGATGTGCCGGCGGCGGGCTTTACGGTCAACAACCCGTATCCCAATCCGTTCAATCCTTCGACGTCGATCCAGCTCTATATCCCGGCCGGTGCCGAGCTTGAACTGGGCATCTACGATCTGGCCGGACGCCGGGTGCGGTTGCTGCACAACGGCGCGATCAGCGCTGGCTGGCACACCCTGGTCTGGGATGGGCAGGATGACGACGGGCGCGGGCAGGCCAGCGGCTTGTATTTTGCGCGGGTCCGCAGCGCCGGCAAGAGCACGATCAAGAAGATGACCCTGGTCAAGTAATTGTCCGGATTGACGACGACCGGCACAGCCTCTATTCTATTGGCGCGGCTCCTGAGGGGCCGCGCCGTGTCGTTCCCTTTCTCCAGCGACCAGGTGAAGCCAGTGCCTCCCCTCGGATTCCATGTCCAGCACGCCGGATCGCGGGCCGCGATCGTCGTGGCGCTGTGCCTGGCCGGGCTCGGGGGCTGTGGCGACCGCGGTGGATCGGGCACGGGGGACCTGGCGCAGGAGACGGCCGGATCGGTGCCGGGGGGGACGGCGGTGATCGCCTTGTCGTCGGAACCGGATGTCCTCAATCCCCTGATTTCCGCCTCGACGATTGCCGGCCGGGTGATGGCCGAAATACACGAGGGTCTGACCGAAATGGACGACTCGCTGGCGTATGTACCGCGCATCGCCAGCCGCTGGGAAATCGATCCGGACCGTCGGGCCATCACCTATTTCATGCGGCGGTGGCGCTGGTCGGATGGCCAGCCCCTGACGGCATTTGATGTGGCGGGCTCGTTCGACATCTTTGTCGATCCCGTGGTCGCCAGCACGCGGCGCGGGCGGCTGCGCGAGGTCAGCAGCGCCGTGGCCCTGGATTCGTTAACCGTGCGCTACACCTTCACGCGCCCCCAGGCCGAGCCTCTGCCGCGCTCATGGCACCACATCCTGCCGCTGCACGTGGTCGGCGACCTGGACCGGGCCGATGTCGCCTCGTGGCCGATCAACGACCACCCGCTCTCTTCGGGCCCGTTCCAACTTGAATCCTGGGACCACAACCGCCAGCTGACAATGGTGCGGAATCCGCTGTACCCCGGCACGCCCGCCTTGCTCGAGCGGGTCGTTTTTCGGATCCTGCCGGAGGCAAGTACGCGGCTGGTGGCGCTTGAAACCGGCGAGGTCGATCTGGTCAATGGCCTGGACCCCATCGCGGCCCGCCGCCTGGCTGACGGAGGGGCGGTCCGGATCGTCTCGAATGGCGGCCGCAGTTTCTACTTCGTCAGTTGGAATCTGCGCAACCCGATCTTTGCCGATGCCGGGACCCGGCGTGCCCTCGGGCTGGCGTTCGACCGCCAGCGGATGGTGGACAACTTGTTGGAAGGCTATGGCCAACCTGCGATTGGCCCCATTCCGCCGGTCATGTGGAATCACCATGTCCTGTTGGCGCCGGTGCGGCAGGACCTGGCGCAGGCCGGGGCGCTGTTGGCGGCCGCAGGCTGGCGCGACGACGACGGTGACGGCGTGCTGGAGCGGGACGGGCTCAGGTTCGAGTTCGAGATGATCACCAAACAGGGCGATCCGGTCCGCGAGAATGGGGCGGTGATCCTGCGCAGCAACCTGGCCGGGATCGGCGTGAAGGTCAATCTGCGGGTGATGGAGCTGTCGGCGGGCATCGCCCAGGTCAGGGCCGGGCGTTTTGACGCCTATTTCGGGCTGCAGAATGCCAACCTGTTCGGGAACCCGGCCGGCAATGTCCGCTCGGACGCGACGGACCAGTTCAACTTCGGTGCCTACGCCAACGCCGAGGTGGACTCATTGCTGGACGTGGCGACCGGACTGCTGAGCAGGGAGGACGCCCTGCCGGTGTGGCTGCGCCTGCAGGAAGTGTTGGCCGACGACCCGCCGGCCGCCTACCTGATGTACCCGGACAATCTGGTCGGGGTCAGCCGGCGTCTCCGGAATGTCAAACCGAGCCTTCTGTCCCCCTTCAACAACCTGGCGGAGTGGTGGGTCCCGGCAAGCGAGCGTATCTACCGTACCGGCAAGTAATACCCGACTGAGAATCAAGTCAGGCGCGGCCATTGTGCAATGGTCCGCGTATTCGTAAATTGGAGTATCATGAAGAGCTTCAACGGCGGAAAAAAATGCCTTGTTTGGCCCATCTGGCTGGGGATTGCCGCGCTGTGCGCCGTCCTGGTCGGCGGTGGCTGCAGTGGTTCCACCGACCCCGGCGACGGGGGCGAGACGATTACGATCTCCTTCAATCCGGTGGCGCAGGGGCAAGAGGTGGATCTGGGCGCCACGCTGGGTTTTTCAGTGACCGCGCCCAAGGCTGCGGTCCTGAACGTCAACTGGTGGCGCAATGGCATCGTTGACCGGCGGGGGACGGAGTACACCTACGTGCCGGCGGTGCCCGGCGTCGACACCCTGCGGGCCCAGGCGGAAGCCGACGGAGTGACGGATTCGTATTTTTGGGTGATCAACGTGAAATCGACGGGCAATTCTCTGCCGCCCGCGGTGCCTGCTGTCGCGGCCGGACCGGGACCGGCGCCGGGGGATGTTCTGGTTTCATGGATGCGGGCCGGACCGTCGGCCTATCCCGTCGTGGCCTATCAGGTGGCCATCAGCTACACCGGCGTGATCACCGAGGCGAACTGGGCTTCGGCCCGGATGGTCCGCGAGGTGCCGAACGAGGTCGGGCGGGTGGGCTACGAGGAAAACCTCACCGTTGCCGGCGAGCAGATGGTGCCGGGGGCCGATGCCTGGTTTGCCGTGCGGGCCCTGGATGAGATCGGGCAGATGTCACCGGTGGCGACCAACGGCTTCACGACCATCACCACCGGCTGGTGGTTGAACGGCGTGGTCCGGGATGACCGGGACGCGCTGCTGGTGGGCGCGACGGTGCGCAGTGCCGATCCGGACCTGAGCACCAACACGGACGTCAATGGCCTGTTCTCCCTGGGGCCGTTTCGCAGCATTGATCGGGCCGTCCTGACAACCGCGACCAGCAACGCGGCGATCAGCGGCTGGTTCGATTTCCAGTCCGGCGAAATCGACAGCGTCAGCGGCCGCGACTACGAGATCGTGCTGATCCGACGGTACGTCCTGGACGCCGAGTGCGATTTGTACGGCGGCCAGTTCCTGAATTACCTGCGGGTTATGACCCGTACGGAATTTGATGTGACCGACCCGGCCAACACGGTACTGCACCGGTGGGACACCTACCCGTTGCGCGCCTATGTGCCGGACCTGGTCAACAGTACCGGCGTGGATTTCGGCGAGGCGGCCCGGTTCGCCATGGCCTACTGGGATTCGGTGATGGGTGAAGCCTATTTTGCCGCTGCGACGGACGAAGCGGCGGCCGAGGTCGTGTTCGTGTTCGATGACTCGCGGCCGAATTTCAACGGGCAGGTGAGTTTGCTGGAACCGTCCGGCCCGGACATCAATCTCGGGGACGTGGTGCCGGAAAAAGTCGAATCATACCTGAACACGACTATCGCCACGCAGAAGTTCGCCCGCGAGGTCGCCCTGCACGAATTGGGGCACGTGCTGGGACTGCTGAGCCACTCCGCCTGCCGGCAGTCCGGCTACCTGATGGTCGCCGGGGCCAGTGGCAATCTGAGCAATCCCGACCCGATTCATCCGGACGAACAGAATGCCGCCCGGTGTGTGAGGCGGCTGCCCCGCGAAGTGGATATGGCCGGCTATTCGGTCAGCAGGTAGGGCGAGGGAGTGCCCGTCGGGCGACAGGTCCGGCACCACCGTGTCGTTGGGGCTTGCCGGTGACCATTTCGGCAGCTCAGCCGGGCGGCCAACCCAGTGAGCGTCCCCCCAGAATGTGCAGATGCAGGTGCCCTACCGTCTGGCCGCCGTCGTTGCCGCAGTTGATGACGAAGCGGTAGCCCGCAGCTGCCAGACCCTCGTCCGCGGCGATCTCGGTGGCGCGCAGGATCATTTCTCCGGCCAGGGCCGCGTGGGCCTCCTTCAGTTCGGCCAGACTGCCGATATGAGCCCGTGGGATCAACAGGATATGGGTCGGTGCCTGGGGGGAGATGTCGCGAAAGGCCAGCAGGTTCTCGTCGCTGTACATCTCGTCACATGGTAGTTTCCCGTTGACGACGTCGCAGAATAGGCAGGAGCTCATGGCAGCCTCCGCAGGGGGCAGGATGGGTTGGGCCGGACGAAACCGGATCCTAGCATAGGGGCGGGACACGGACAAGAACGGGGAGCTGATGGGGACACCGGTACGAGTGCTGGTCTTGGGCTACAACGCGTGGGACGTGAGCCTGCCCGTCGCACGGATGCCCAGGCAGGACCAGAAGTGCGAAGTTGCGGCCATCAGGTTCGGCGGCGGCGGTCCCGGGGCGACAGCAGCGATCGCCCTGTCCCGACTCGGCGCCCGAGTCAAACTTGTCACTGTCATGGGCGATGACCTGCCCGCAGCCTGGCAGCGGCACGAACTGCTGGCGGCGGGAGTCGAGCTCGGGGACTGCCCGACGGTGCCCAACAGCGAGACACCCAAGGCCGTTATACTCGTGCAGCCGGTCAGCGGCGAGCGAACCATTTTCTGGTCGCGTGGAGCTCTGCCTCGGCTGGATCCCGCCACGGTGGATCGTGACTGGCTTGATGATCAGGACCTCTTCTACACCGATGGGCACGAAACAGCGGCGGCGGTGGTGCTGGCGCGGGAGGCCAGCCGCCGGAGCCTGCCTGTGGTCATGGATGCCGGGTCGGTGCGGCCGGGGTCTGCGGCGCTGGTCGCTGAAGTGACGGATGCGATTTCATCGGCGGGCTTCGCGCCGCAACTGACCAAGTGCCAGGACCTGCCGGGTGCGCTGCGGGCGCTGCGTCGGTTGGGGCCGCAGCGGGTCGGAATGACTTTCGGCGAGAAGGGCGCGCTCGCTCTGGTGAACGACCGGATTCGGCACGTGGCCGCGTTCGAGGTGGCGGCGGTCGACACCACCGGAGCCGGTGATGCTTTTCACGCCGGCTACGCGTGGGCCAGGGCCGACGGCCGGGGATTCCTGGATTGCCTGGAGTTCGGCAGCGCGGTCGCGGCTCTGAAGTGCACGGCCTGGGGCGGTCGGCAGGGGCTGCCTGATTTGGCGGCTGTGGAGACCATGCTACGGACGGGCTCGCGGCGGCCGGTGCCCCTTGATTTCGCAGGGCTGTTGGCTTGAGCCGCGGAAGTTCGTGGTATTTTCGTTGGACTTTCGCTGAAGTTTCGGGTACGGTGCGCCCATGTCGGCAACAGGGCCGGTATGCAGCGCAGGAGGCCGAAATGGGACTGACCCCGCGACAGGCGGAAATCCTGAAGTACATCACCGAATACAATGAAGCGCAGGGTTATGCGCCGACTCTGCAGGAGATCGGCGACCGCTTCGGGCTATCCTCGGTGGCGACCGTGCACAAGCATGTGGGCAATCTGGTGGAGAAGGGCTATCTCAAGCGGAATCGCCGCAACGCGAGCCGGGACATGGCCGTCGTTGGGCAAAGCGACGGCTTCGGGGCCATGGCGGCCATCCCGTTGCTGGGCACGGTGGCTGCGGGTATGCCCATCGAAGCGCTCGAGGACCGGGAAGAAATCAATCTGCCGGAAGAGTGGCTGGGCAAGGGGCGCACTTTTGCGTTGCGCGTCCGCGGCGACTCGATGATCGAAGAGCAGATCCGCGACGGGGACACAGTGGTGGTCGAGGCCCGGGAGACCGCGCGCAACGGCGAAACCGTCATCGCCCTGGTGGACGGCGACTCGGTTACGGTCAAACAGTATTACCGCGAGGGCGGGCAGATTCGCCTGCAGCCGGCCAATCCCGCAGTGCCGGTGCTGACTGTGGCCGAGGAGCGGGTCCGGGTGCAAGGCGTCGTGATCGGAGTTCTGCGCCGATTCAACTAGTCACTGCAGCATTCGTGAAGCGACGGCAGGCGACCCGGTGGGTCGTGTGTTGACGCTGGCAGGGCATCAGGGTAGCATGACGCCCTGTCGTGTATTAACCTTTCGAGACTGGCACGTCAATCCGGCCGCAACGCGAAAAAAGGGCTGACCATGAGCAAACGGGACCGCACGGGAGAACTGGAAGAGATATTCGAGATCCTCGTGACATCCTATGCCCAGAAAGGCGGCGTCATCCCGGGCGAAAGCGATCTGAGCTGGAAGCCGGCCACCGACGCCTACGAGACCGAGGACGCGTTCATCGTGCAGATGGATCTGGCCGGGATGGATCCTACCCGTATCGAAGTGCTGGCGGACGAGAAGACCCTGGTGGTGCGCGGTGTGCGCCAGGATTCGTCCGGCAAGGGCAAGAAGCATTTTCACAAGATGGAAATCAATGTGGGCCCCTTCGCCCGGCGGGTGCCGCTGGTGGTGGAGGTGGACCCGGCGACGGCCACGGCGCGGTACCGCAGCGGGTTCCTCTACGTGACGTTCCGCAAGGGGAACAGCCGGGACGAGAAGCAGCGGCAGATAACCATCACCCGCTGAGCAGATCATGATCGCCTCACGGACGGACCGCGGGATCGCTGATCCCGGCAATGGAAATTCTGGAAGGAGCTGGACCACATGGCGGACAACGAGCGGGAGCTTATGGATCTGGACCACGCGGGGGAGATCCACCTGCCCAGTGACATGCCCATTCTGCCCATCAGCGAGGCGGTGATTTTTCCGGCCATGATGGTGCCGCTGGTGTTGAGCGACACGAACCTCGTCCGCCTGGCCGACGACTGTCTGGCGGGAGACAAGATTCTCGGGGCCTTCTCGCAGCGGGAACTGCTCAGCGACGAGGAAGATGATATCGATGACCGCGACCTGATCTATCGGGTCGGTACGGCGGTGAAGATCCAGAAGATGCTGCGATTTCCCGACGGCAGCATGCGGTTGCTGGGCCAGGGAATCGCCCGTTGCCGGATCGAGGATTTCCTGAGCGATGACCCGTATATGCGGGCCCGTATTTCCCTGATCGACGAGGATATCCAGGACGACAGCCGGACCCTGGCCTATATGCGGGGCGTGGCCAACAATTTCCTGAAGATCGTCGACGCCAGCGAGACCCTCTCGGACGAGTTGAAGGTCGTGGTGATGAATATCGACGATCCGGGCCGGCTGGCCGATCTGATCGCCACCAACCTGGATGTGGATGTTGCCGAGAAACAGCAGATTCTGGAAGAGCGCGCCCCGCGCAAGCGCCTGCAACTGCTGTCGAAAATCGTCATGCGCGAACTGGACGTGCTCGAGCTGGGGCAGAAGCTTCAGACCCGGGTGCGCAAGTCCATCGACAAGGACCAGCGCGAGTATTACCTGCGTCAGCAGTTGAAAGCCATCCAGCGCGAGCTGGGGGACGTGGAAGAGGGCTCGGTCGAGCTGGATGATCTGCGCGAGCGGATCGATGAAGCCGAGCTGCCCGAAAAGGTCCTGGCCGCGGCCAACCGGGAATACGACCGGCTGCAGCGCATGTCCCCGGGCGCCAGCGAGTACACCGTCAGCAAGACCTACCTGGACTGGATCCTGGACCTGCCCTGGAACGAGAGCAGCGAGGACAAGCTCAACCTGAAGAAGGCCCAGGAGATTCTTGAGCGCGACCACTACGGGCTGGAAGACGTCAAGGAACGCATCATCGAGTATCTGGCCGTGCGCAAGCTGAAGGACAACCACCGGGGACCGATCCTGTGCCTGGTCGGACCGCCCGGCGTGGGCAAGACATCCCTGGGCCGCAGCATCGCCGAAGCGGTGGGGCGTGAGTTTTTCCGGTTCTCACTCGGTGGCATGCGTGACGAGGCGGAGATCCGCGGGCACCGGCGCACCTACGTCGGCTCCATGCCGGGCCGGATCATTGCCGGGCTGAAGGAGTGCGGCACCAATAATCCGGTCTTCATGCTGGATGAAATCGACCAGCTGGGCCAGGACTTCCGTGGTGATCCGGCCAGCGCGTTGCTCGAGGTGCTGGATCCGGAGCAGAATTCCAGCTTCACCGACCACTACCTGACCATGCCGTTCGACCTGTCGAAGGTGATGTTCATCACGACGGCCAACATGCTGGACACGATACCGCGTCCGCTGCTGGACCGGATGGAGATCATCCAGCTTTCGGGGTACACCAACCTGGAGAAGCAGCAGATCGCCAAGCGCTACCTGGTGCCGCGGCAGATCGAGGCCAACGGACTGACCGGCAAGTATATCCGGATCACCGACGCGGGCCTGATGAAAATCATCGAAGACCACACGCGTGAGGCGGGCGTGCGCAACCTCGAACGGGAGATCGGGGGCGTGTGCCGCAAGGTCGCGACCGCAGTGGCCAAAGGGAAGAAGAAACGCCACACGATCGGCGCCAACAACCTGGAGGACTACCTCGGGCCACCCAGCTATTCGGGCCAGAGACTGCGGCGCCACCTGAAGGTCGGCGTCTGTACCGGCCTGGCCTGGACCCAGGTGGGGGGCAAGATTCTCTACATCGAGGGGCTGAGCCTGCCCGGTGGCCGGGGCGCGCTGAAACTGACCGGACAGGTCGGCAGCGTGATGCAGGAGTCCGCGGCGGCGGCCTACAGCTACCTGCGCAACCGCTTCGGTGGGCACAAGGACTACGCCGAGTTCTTCAGCAAGCGGGACATCCACATCCACCTGCCGGCCGGGGCGGTGCCCAAGGACGGGCCGAGCGCCGGTATCGCCATGGCCAGCGTGCTGCTTTCGCTGATGGTCAACAAGGCCATCGACCGGCGCACGGCCATGACCGGCGAGATCACTTTGACCGGTGCCGTGCTGCCGATCGGCGGCTTGACCGAGAAGGTCCTGGCGGCGCACCGGGTGGGTATCAAACGGATCATCCTGCCGGCCACCAACGAGGTTGATCTGGACGAGATTCCGGACGAGGTGAGGGATGACATCGAGTTCATTCCGGTCAGCCACGTGGACGAGGTCTGGGACACCATCCTGCCCGGCGTACTGGCCTAGGAGAGCGTTTTGGCGGACCACAAGATCATCAGTTCGCTCATGCGGCCTTTCTTTCGCAAAGGAACGGAAGCTTCGTTCATGGTGCCGGGTGTCCTGCGCGAGGACTCCCGCATTCTGTGCATCGATCCGGGCGATCTGAGTGACGTCCTGTTTCATATCCCGTTGCTGACGGCTATCCGGCGCCGGTACCCCGGTTCGAAAATGGATTTCCTCCTGCCGGAGAAACACGCGCCGCTGATTGTGCCGAGCGGGCTGGCGCGGCAGTGCATCATCTACAAGGACAGGCAACTGAACCCCTGGCGGCCGGATTTCAGTTCGCTGTTGCGCAAACTCGGTGCGGGCAACTACGACGTGGCCCTGGTCATGTCGTACCAGCCGCAGCCGCGCCTGGAGTTGGCTGCCCTGGCCAGCGGCGCCGGTTTCCGCTACGGACCCAGCCACAAGGATGCCTGGCCGGCCATCAACTTCGAG
The DNA here is from genome assembly GCA_024277025.1 of Candidatus Krumholzibacteriota bacterium. Lineage (GTDB taxonomy): Bacteria > Krumholzibacteriota > Krumholzibacteriia > LZORAL124-64-63 > LZORAL124-64-63 > JAGRNP01. The sequence continues at coordinate 41,275 of JAJRWA010000082.1, forward strand.
ATGCGTGCTGGCGCCGAGACGCCGGGGTACCGGGGTGATCGTCTGCGGCGGGCCGCCCCGTTCCTGGGCTTCGCACCCGAGGAACTGAACGCGCGCTGGCCGCTGCCCATGGACAAGGTCCGGCAGATGGCCCAGCAGGTGCACTTCCACAAACCCAATCCCGATCAGATGCTCATCGGCGTGGATCCCGGGGTCGGCAAGACAGGGCATGCCTTTGCCCTGGAGAACCTGCAGTTCCTGGTGCGTCAGTTGGCCAGTCAGTTCGTCTGCAAGGTGCTGCCGCTGGGCGACCCCCATGACCGCGAACGTCTGGAGAAGTTCGAGACCAGGCTGTCGGAAGTACCGGTGGGCCTGGAGCGGGAGACGCTGCTGGAGATGATCCTGCTGCTTTCCCAGTGCGACCTTTTCGTCAGCGGCAATACCGATTTCTTCCATTTTGCGGTGGCCCTCGGCGTGCCCACGATCGGGCTTTTCAGCCAGCGGGACGGCTCGGAGTGGCTGCCGGGCGACCGGTCGCGCGTGAAGGTGCTGAAGGTGACCAAGGGCGAGAAGGTGGATATCGAGACCCTGATGGAAGCGGTCGAGGCGGTGACCGAGGGGCGCACCAGTACGGCGTCCACGGCGCTGGCCGTCGAGACGACGCCGGCCGTGACGGTTGACGACGGGCCGGCCGGCCCGGTGGACGATTCCGTCGCCGGGCGTGAGTAGCGCCGTGCCGACCACGCCGCCTGGCGCGCTGCGCATCCTGCTGCAACTGCCCAACTGGCTGGGCGACGTGATCATGACGACACCCCTGTTGGCATTTCTGAGCGACGCCTTGTCCACGGGTGAACCGGCCGGCCAGGCGGAGTTGCATCTGGCGGTGCGGCCGGCCTGGGCCCCCCTGTTTGCCGCCGATCCGCGCGTGACCTCGGTCTTGCCGGTCGAGCGGCGGGGACGTCACGCCGGGGCGGTCGGGATTTGGCGGCAGGGCCGGGATTGGCGGCGTGGCGGCTTTGATGCGGTGCTGCTGGGGCCGCCGAGTCTGCGGGCGGGTCTGGTCGCGGCGGTATCCGGGATTTCGTGCCGGGCCGGGCACGCCGGCGATGGCCGCGACTGGTTGTTGCGGCCGGCCGTGCCCCGGGGGCCACGCGGCAGCCGCCATTTCGGATACGAGATGCTGGAACTGGGTCTGGCCCTGCTGGCCGAACTGTCGGTGCCGGCCCCGCCGTTGGCGCAGACCGGATTGCCGCATCCCTCCTTGCCGGGGTGTGACGGGATCCGTCCCGCCACGTCGGCCGGCGGCGGCGAACCCTTGTTGGTCGTGGCGCCCGGGACGACTTATGGCCAGGCCAAGACCTGGCCGCCGGCCCGGGTCGGGGAGTTCATCGAGATGGCCGGCGCCCGGATGAGGGCGCGGATTGTCCTGCTCGGCGACCGGCAGACGGCAGACTTCGTGGGCGCCCTGCGCCGGGAGTCGCCGCTGGTGTGGGGGGAATCGCTGGCCGAGCCGAGCCAGGTCGTGGATCTGACCGGCCGAACGGATCTGACGCAGGTCGTGGCCGTCCTGAAAGCCGCGGCGGCCTTTGTCGGCAACGACAGCGGCCTGATGCATCTGGCCGGTGCGCTGGGTGTGCCGACCGTGGGTATTTTCGGCTCTTCAAACCCGGAGTGGACCCATCCGCTGGGGCCACGGACCGCGGCCGTGGTGGCCGCAGGCTTTGACTGCCGGCCGTGCTACCGCAAGACCTGCAATCAGCCCGAATTCTGCCTTGAGACAATTTCCGCCGGTGCGGTTCTGGACCGGGTGCAGTCGCTCCTGGGAATCGATGGGGGACACTGATGGCCGTCTGGCTGGCAGGCACGGGGCAGGCGGAGGGACCCGCAGGGCCCGTCCTTTTCCTGGACCGCGACGGTGTGGTGATCCGGGACTGCGACTATCTGGCCGATCCGGCGGCCGTCGAGATTATCGCCGGGGTGGGGGCGGCAATGGTCCGGGCCCGCGCGGCGGGTTTTCGGATCGTCGGCGTTTCGAACCAGTCGGGGATCGGCCGCGGCTATTTCACGGAAGATGATTTTGGCGCCGTCATGGCTCGCCTGGCGGCTGACCTCGACCGGTTCGGTGCCCGCTTCGACGGCTTCTACTACTGTCCGCACGCCCCTGACGCCGGCTGCGCGTGCCGCAAGCCGCTGGCCGGGTTGTTGACCGAAGCGGCCGCCGATTTCCGGTGGGACCCCAGTCTGTCCTGGCTGGTCGGTGACAAGATGAGCGATCTGGAACTGGGCCGGGCGGCCGGTCTGGGCCTAGCCCTGGTGCGCACCGGCTACGGCGTCGCAGCCGAGTCCGCGGTGCGAAAGCGCTGGCCGGCTGACCGGCGTCTGCTGGTGGCGGATGATCTGCCGGCGGCGGTGGACGCCATCCTGGCCCGCCCGGAGTTCGCCGCGGACGGGAAGTCGTCATGACCTGGCTGCTGGACAAGCGTCCTCTCCGCCGGATACTGCTGACGCGGCTGCGGTACCTGGGCGATGTTGTGATGACCACGCCGATGCTGACGGTCTTGCGCGCGGGAGATCCTGAAGTCCAACTGGGGTACTTGTGCGAAGCGGCCCACGGCGCGGCGTTGCAGGGGCATCCGTGGCTGAAAAATCTGCATCTGCTCGGGGCAGGGCGTACGGGCGCGGACGCGCGGGCGCGAGTGCAGGCGGTCCCGACTGGTTCGGGCCGGGCCCGGGGCACCTGGGGCCTGATCCGGGAATTGCGGGCAGCCCACTACGACCTGGTGGTCGATCTCTTCTTCAATCCGCGCAGCGCCTGGCTGCTGCGGCTGAGTGGCATCGGGCAGCGCATCGGCGGCGCGACAAGTCTTCGCCGGCACCTCTATACCCACACGGCACTGGCGGCGGACGGCCGGGCCCGGGCGCCCCGGCTGGCCCAGGTGGCACCCGGTGGCCTGGGCGATCACCTGGCGCGTCTGGCCCCCTTGACCCACGCCGAGACCGGGCTGGATTTCTTGTCCTGGCTGGTGGAGAACTTCAGTCCCGGCCAGTTGAAGCCCGAACTGGGCAAGGACGACCAGGCGGGCGGCACGCCATACCTGCTGCTGGCCCCGGGCGCGACGTGGCCGGCCAAGGAGTGGCCGCGCAGTCATTGGCAGGAACTGGTGGGCCGGCTGGTCGCCGAATCCGGTCTGCCCGTGCGCGTTCTGGTGCCGCCTGGGCGCGAGGAGACGTGGGGGGCGCTTGGCGCCGGGTATGAGCGCGCCGAGGTGGAGGTGTTGCCCCGGTTGCCACTGGTCGCGGTGAAACGGGTCCTGTCCGCGGCCCGGACCGTAGTGAGCGTCGATGGCGGCGTGATGCACATGGCGGTGGGGCTGGGTGTGCCGACGGTGGGGCTGTTCGGACCGACGGACCCCGCCACCTGGTTTCCCTACGAAGAGATGGGACCGTACCGGGTACTGGCCCAGGCGCCGCCGTGCTTTCCCTGCGACCGGCACGAGTGCGATGAGTTCATCTGTTTGCCTGAACTGCCGGCGGACCGGGTGGCGGCCGTGGTGCTGCAATTGTCCCGCGCGGCTGGTCCGGTGGCCGATCGGCAGGGGGAGTGATGGCTGTCCGCGAGTTTCGGCGCATCCTGTTGATCAGGCGCAAGGCCCTGGGCGATGCCCTGGTGACCATGCCGGCGGTGCTGGAAGTCGCCCGCGCGTGGCCCCGCGCCCGGATTGATCTGGTGATCGATCGTCCCTTTGCCGGGTTGCTGACGGCCTTGGCGCCCGAAGTGCGGGTGCTGTCCTGGCCGCCGCCGCCGGGCCAGTCCTGGTGGCGGCAACTGCGGCAGGGACAGTACGATCTGGTGGTGGACTGGCTGGGCAATCCGCGCACGGCATTGTGGACAGCAGCCACCGGCGCGGCTGTCCGGGTGGGCTACGATCTGCCGCGCCGGCGCTGGGCGTACAACGTGAAAGTGCCGCGCAACCGGACCCGTGGACACGATCTGCGGGGATTTGCCGGCGAAGCTTTCCTGGACCCTCTGCGTGCCCTGGGGGTTGAGCCGGCGCCCTGGCGTGATGGTTTCGCCGCAACCGCCGTCGCCGCGGCCGTGCGGCCGGAGGTCAGTGCCTGGCTCGAGGGCTGGCTGCACCGGGCCGGGCCACCGCTGGTGGTCATCATGAGCGCGACCTGGCCCGCCAAGAAGTGGCCGGCTGCCCAGGTGCGGGATTTACTGGCCGGGTTGCGGGAGAGGGGAATCAATCCGGCCCTGGTGCCAGGTCCTGGTGATCAGTGGCTGCTGGACGAGTTGGCCGGTACCGGGGAAGAGATTCAGGTGGCGCCCCAGACCAACCTGCCCGAGCTGGCGCATATCCTGTCTTTCGCGAAGTTGTTCGTGGGTACCGATTGCGGGCCGCGGCACCTGGCGGCGGCTCTGGGCGTGCCGACGGTGACGGTTTTCGGGCCGACGGATCCCGCCGGATGGAACCCGCCGACTCCCGATCATGTTGCAGTGGGACATCCGGTCTCGTGCGCGCCCTGCAACCTGACGGAATGTCCGGTGGCTGGTCACCCCTGTCTGGCCGAACTGGAGAGCGGCACGGTCATTGCAAGTGTGCAGCGGATGCTGGCGAGACTACGAAAGGGAACACCGCGTGCGCAGTAGACGGACAGCCGGGGTTTGGCCCGGGCGTGCATTTTTTGCCGCCTGGGGCTTCCTTTGCCTGGGGCTGGGCCTGGGCACCGAGGGTGCTTCGGCGGGCGAGCTGCCGGCGGGCGTGCAGCCGGCGGCGACCGTCTTCGGGCCTGGTGAAAAAATGCTGTTCTCCATCGGCTACGGCCCGGTCACCGCGGGCGAAGCGAGCATCGAGGTGGTCGGCTTGACCACCTATCAGGGGTACACCTGCTACGTACTCGAGAGCAAGGCCAACAGCAATCGTTTCTTCTCGTCCTTCTACAAGGTTCGGGACAAGATCACCAGCTACCTCGACGTGGAAAAGCTCTATAGCCGCTACTTTCACAAGCGGTTGCGTGAAGGCGACTACAAGAAAACGGTCGAGATATCCTTAGATCACGAGGGTGAGGTCGCCAAGTACGCCGACGGACAGCAATACGACATCATGTCGGGGATACAGGACGTGCTGTCGGCGTTCTATTTTGTGCGCAATCTGGACCTCGGTTCCGGCGACACCTATTCGCTGCTCGCGCACAGCAGCCGCAAGACCTATGATTTGCGGGTGCTCGTGCATGGTCGCGAAACGGTGACGGTGGCGGCGGGCACTTTCGAATGCTTCGTGGTGGAGCCGGTTCTGCAAGGCGAAGGTCTGTTCAAGCACGAAGGCAAGATCACCATTTATGTGACCGACGACGAGTACCGGGTGCCGGTCCTGATCAAGACCAGGGTGCCGGTGGGATCGATCGACGTCGAATTGAAGGAATACCACCCGGGACGCCCCCTGGGGGACCGCCCCGTATTCACCCATTGATCGCCCGGGAGTAAGCGCGACATGCCCACCTCCGCCAAGGCTTCGCTGGTGCCGCACTCGCGGTGGTTGCATTCGGTGCGGACCGCTGAAACCGACTTCAGTCTGCCTTTCCTGTTGAGCATGACCGTCGTTGGCGGTGTGCTGCGCTTGCTGTCATTGACGGGCCAATCGCTGTGGGTGGATGAGATTCTGACCTGGAACGCCATCCGGCCGGGCGGAGATCTGGGCTTCTGGGAGCAGGTGCGGGACACCATTCAGGGCCCGCTCTATCTGGCGGTCGTCTGGCCGCTGCTGCATATGCAGGACACGGCCCTGATGCTGCGTTTGCCGGCGGCCGTGGCCGGTGTGCTCGCCGTGCCTTTGTTTGGCTGGCTGGCCTTTCGCCTGCTGGACGGCCGGGCGGCGCGGCTGGCGCTGCTGCTCTTTGCGGTGAATCCGTTTCATGTCTGGTACAGCCAGGAAGGCCGGGGATATGCCTTCGTGGTGCTCTTTGCCCTGGTGACGGCCCTGGTCTATGTGGCGATGGTCAGGCGTGGTCCGAGCCTGGGACTGGCGCTGGGGTTCTCGGTGGCCGGGGCCGCCATGGTCCTCAGTAATTTGTCCGGCGTTTTCGTGCTGCTGGCCATGGGCTTGACCCTGGTGACCCTGCATCGGCCCCAGGGACGCCGCGACTGGGCGCTCTGGTTGCTGGCTTTTGGGCTGGCGAGCGCCCTGGTGGCGCCGTGGCTGTTGCGGGCCGCAGGGATCTGGGCTGTGGATCGTATCGTACCGGGTGCGGGGACCGGGGTGGCCTTGCGGGGAACCACGACGTTCTCACCGTTGGCCTTGCCCTACGCCTTCTTCACTTATTTTTTCGGGTACAGCCTGGGACCCTCCCTGCGTGAACTGCACCGGCCGGATCGTCTGGCGGTTCTGATGAACTACCTGCCTGTGCTGGCGGCCGGGGCAGCCTTGGTGGGTACGGCACTGCTGGCGGGAGTGATCCGGCCGGACCGCCGGCGCTTGACCTTGATCACCTGGATTGCGGTGCCGCTGCTGCTGGCGGTTCTGTTGGCGGTGCGCAACGTCAAGCCGTGGAACGCCCGGTACGCGATCGTGGTCTTGCCGTGGCTGCTGGCTTTGGCCGGCACCGGGCTGGCGCGACTGGATCGGCGCTGGGGAGCGTTGGTGGCGGTGGCTCTGATCGGTCTGACCCTGTGGTCATTGTGGGGCTATCAGCAGCGGGACAAGTACGCCAAGGCGGATATCAGGGGCGCGGCAGCCTGGATTGCCCAGGCCGGGACCAACGATGATACGATCCTGGTGCCGGTGGTTCGCGGGGTCTACCGCTACTATGACGGCGGCGCGCATCGTTTGGTCGGCGACCCGGGGGCGGCGCCTTTGCCGAACCCGGCGGCGGCCGAGGGCTATCTGCGGGAGAAACTGGCGGGCCTGGATTCGTGCTGGGTGGTCCTTGCCCGGGAGTGGTATTTTGATCCGCAGGGGTTGCTCATGCCGGCTCTGGCCGCGAGCGGAGAACTGGAACTGGCGGCTCAGTTGCCGGGAGTGGACATTCTGCTTTGGCGAGCCCAGGCTGAAGAGGCGCCTGCACCACCCTGGGGGACCCGACATGGCTCGTGAGAACTACTATGGATCAGAGAGTGAATTTGCCGCCTTTGTCGCCGGCAGCACCGCGTCCGGCCTGTTGCCCTGCGGACCGGGCTATCGCCTGGTCAAGCGCCTGTTCGACGTGGTGGCTTCGGGTTGCGGTCTCCTGCTGATCCTGCCCTTGTTCCCGTTCATTGTGCTGTTGATCAAACTGGAAACCCGGGGTCCGATCTTTTTCCGGCAGACCCGCGTGGGTTTGCGGGGACGGCTGTTCCGCTGCTACAAGTTCCGTTCGATGGCCGTGGATGCCGAGGCACGCAAGGAAGAACTGACGTAACTGAATGAAGCCACCGGCGCCGCCTTCAAGATCAAGGATGATCCGCGCATTACGGGGGTCGGTCGCTTTCTGCGGCGCAGCAGCCTGGACGAGTTCCCGCAACTGTACAACGTGTTGCGGGGCGAGATGAGCATCGTCGGACCGCGACCGCAGATTCCCAGTGAGGTGGCCGACTACACGGCGGAGCAGGCCACGCGGCTCCTGGTCAAACCCGGTCTGACCTGTTTGTGGCAGGTTTCGGGGCGCAGCCATCTGGAATTCGAAGAGTGGATGCGGCTGGACCAGGACTACGTGCGGCAGGCGGGTCTGATGTTCGACGCCGGCATCCTGGCCCGTACCCTGCCGGCCGTGATTGAACGGAAGGGCGCCTATTGAGTATCGTGGGACTGGGTACGGATATCGTTGCGGTGGGCCGGATGGCCGACCTGCTGTCCCGGCATGGGGACCGGTTCCTGAATCGCTGCTTTGCGCCGGCGGAGAAGCTCGATCTCTCCGGGCGGCACGCCACGGCCCGGGCCATGGCCGTGGCGGGACGCTGGGCGGCCAAGGAAGCCTTCCTCAAAGCGCTGGGTGGTGAAATCAGCCACATCCCCTATCACGAGATCCGGGTCCGCAACGTGGCTGGCGGCGCTCCCCTGCTGACCGTCACGGGGGTGGCGGCCCAGGGCCTGGCGGCCTGCGGCGGCCACCGGGTGCATCTGTCGCTGAGCCACGAGCGGGACTACGCGGTGGCCACGGTCCTGATCGAAGACTGAATCTTCCCCTGCCAAGTCCGGCCACCGGCCCGAAAAAGAGCCCGGGGGCGGTCCAAAGCCCTTGGCCGCCGGGCCTGCTTGTGCTAAGTTTCCGAATCCGAAAAGGGTTGCGGCTCCGACCGGATGTTTGGTGCCGTTTGGGCCGGTTCGTCGGCGCGTGTTGGTTTTTCCGAGGGTCGTTCAGCGGATATGGAATTGGAATTCCTGCTCATTGATGTCTTTACCGATCGACCCTTCGGCGGCAGCCGTCTGTATCTGTTCCCGGACGGCGAGCGGGTCCCGACGCGCGCGATGCAGAACCTGGCGATGGAACTGGGTTCGGGTGAGACGGCCTTCATCGTCCCGGACCCGGAGGGGGCGTCCAGCCGCTCGGGCCTGCGCGTTTTTACACCGGCCGCGGAGATCCCGTTCGGCGGACACTCCGTTCTGGGGGCCACCTTTGCCCTGGATCATCTGGGGCGGCGGGGTACCGTCACGGGCGAACCGGATGTCCCGTTCACCTGGGAGCTTGAAGCCGGGCGATACCAGGTGACGACCCGCAACGAACCCGACGGCGTCACTTACAGTCTCCAGCAGGATGACCCCGTGTTCATGGGGCAGTATTTTCACCGCAGCAAGGTGGCGCGGACGCTGGGAATCTCCGAAGACGAGATCGCCATCACCGGCCTGCCCTGCGAGATCATTTCGACCGGCCTGCCGATTCACATCGTGCCCCTGGGCTCGTTGGAGGCCATGGCCGCGATCAACCTGCGCCGCCGCGACGCCGACACGATCGCCCGTGACCTGGGCTTCGGCGATCTCTTTGTTTTCACCTGCGAGACCGTTGGTGAAGACGCGACCGTCCACTGCCGGATGTTCGCGCCGCATTTCGGGATTCCCGAGGATGCGGCGAGCGGGGCGGCGACCGGGGCCCTGGTGGCCTATCTGGTCAAACACCGGCTGGTCAAGCACGGCTCGTCGGTGCGCGTGATCAGCGAGCAGGGACTGGAACTGGGGCGTCCCAGCCGGATCGTGGCTGACGCCGAAATCCGGGGCGGCCAGGCCCGCAACATCCAGGTTGGCGGCCAGTGTGTCATGGTTGGCAGCGGCTGCATCAACATTCCCTGACGGAAACCAATCACGGCCGGACGAGTCCCGTGGATTCTCCGGTCCCATCGCAAGAACAGTAACGAGAGGTTGGGTAAATGAGCGTCGCTGCTGGACTGTCTCCTGAAATGTGCGACATGGTGATCCAAACCCTGCGCCAGGTCGTCGGCCGGGAACTGCCGGACCAGAAGATCCTCGAGCTCGACGAGAAGGATCATTTTCCCGATGACGTGATTCGCAAGCTGTTGAGCCCGGACGTGGGGCTGCACCTGATCTTCCTGCCCGAGGAGAATTGCGGTCTGGGCGGGGGCGCGCGCGATATCTGCCGAGTCAGTGAAGAAATGGCGTCCTGGGATCTGGGCGTGGCGACGGCTTTCCTGGCCATCTGCCTGGGGACCGACCCCATTCTGGTCGGTGGCACGACGGAGCAGAAGAGCAAGTGGTTGAACCGGATCGCCACCGAGGGCCTGATCGTGGCCTACGGCGTGACCGAGCCCGAGGCCGGCAGCAATGTCGCCAACCTGAAGACGACGGCGGATCAGATTCTGGACGCCGACGGCAACATCACCGGTTATCGCCTCAATGGCGCCAAGCAGTTCATCACCAACGGCGGCGTAGCGGAGATCTACACGATCCTGGCCAGGACGCCCGGTGGCCCGAGTTTCTTCGTGGTCGAGAAGGGCACACCCGGCTTGTCGGTCGGCAAGCACGAGGACAAGCACGGTATCCGGGCCAGCAATACGACCGGCGTGCTGATGGAAGACGTCGAGGTGCCGGCGGAGAACCTGATCGGGCTTGCCGAAGGCATGGGCCTGAAGCAGGCCAACGCGGTCTTCGGCTACACGCGGCTGATGGTCGGTGCGTTCGGGATTGGCGGCGGCCAGGCGCCGCTGCGGCGGGCATTGGCCTATGCCAAACAGCGCGAGCAGTTCGGTTCGCCGCTGGTGGAGAAGCAGGGCTACCTGTTCAAGCTGCTGGTCGACAACTGGATCGATCTGGCGGCCGGCCGCGCGCACATGGAACACGTGGCGCTGCTGATCGACCAGGGCCATACCGACATGGGCACCGAAGGCAGCATTGCCAAGTTGTGGGGCACCGAAGCCGGGAACCGGGCGGCCGACGCTTCGATCCAGGCCCTGGGCGGCTACGGCTACGCCCGTGAGTACCTGGTCGAGAAAATGCGGCGCGACGTGCGGATCACCTCCATCTACGAAGGCACGAGCGAGATCCAGCAGAGCATCATCGCCATGTACCGCTGGAAGGAGACCGTGCGCTCCAAGGGCGAATTCTACAACAAGCTGGCCGCCGGGATGGACACCCTGCACGACCAGGACGACGCCGTGGGCGCGGCGATGGTGGCGGCGGCGATCCGTGGGCTCAATGACATTGTGCAGCACATGCACAAGGCGCGCGAGACCCGCAACCAGATCGTCATGTTCACTTTTGCCGACATGATGACCGTCTGCGAAGTGGGGGCGGCCTTCGCGGGCAAGGCGGCTGCGTTGCGGGCTGCCGGCGCCGCGGACGCTGAATTCATGAGTGCCATGAGCCGGGCTTTCGGCCGCAAGGTGGTGCGCACGGTGCGTGACGGCGTGCGGCGCTGCGCGAGCGGACTGGTGGACGCCGGGAATGACGAGGCCATGGCCGGCGCGGAGGCTCTGGTCGAGGCGGTGGAGGAGCGTTTCCCCCTGGCCCTGACCGCCGGCTTGTGGACCGACATGGCCATCGTTGGCGAAGCTCTGAAGGATATGGACTGAGAAATGACCGGGGCAGCCCAACAGCACAGGATCGACGTCTGGCGGCAGCGCCATGAGGCGGCTCCGGCGAGCCGTGCGTTCGCGCCCCTGGCTGACGTGCTGCGGCAAGCCGGTCGTTTCGAGGAGGCTTTGAGTCTGTTGGAAGAGGGCCTCGTGCGGCATCCGCGGTTCACGGCGGCGCTGGTGATTCTGGGGCATACCCTGCTGGATGCCGGCCGTGCGGACCACGCCCGCAAGGTGCTGCTGGAAGTCAGGGCGCGGGACCCCGAGAATGTGGTCGCGCTGCGGCTGCTGACCGAGGATGCCCGCAGCCGGCAGGCCTGGGCCGAGGCCGTGACCCTGCTCGCGGATCTGGTCAGGCTGGATCCCGACGACGAGCGCTGGCCCCAGGCCCTGTCCGAGGCCCGGGCCAACCGGAACCTGCCCGACCCGGCCGATGTCCCCGAGACTTCGTTTGCGACCATGACGCTGGTGGAGATCTATCTGGCCCAGGGCTATCGGGCCAAGGCCATGACGGCCCTGCGCCAGATGCAGGTCCGTGAACCGCAACGCGAGGACATCCGGGAGAAGATAGCTGAAATCGGTATTGTCGAAGACAGCGATGAAGCCCGGTCCGCGCCAGGGATCGGGGTGCCGTCGCCGCTGGCCTATGCACAGCGGCGCGAGTTGATGGCCGCCAAGCGGGCCGAGGAGAAGAAGAGCTTCGAGGAGTGTATCAACCGGATCCGCACGGACGAAAGCGCGACCTCATGAGCCGGCCGCTGGTGCATGTACTGGGTGGTCCCAATCTGGGCCGCCTCGGGACACGCCAGCCCGAGATCTACGGTCGCACCTCCTGGGCGGAACTGGCCGAGTTGTGCGCACGCTGGGCGGCAGCCGTGGGGCTTGAGTTGGTGTTTGAGCAGACAGATGGGGAAGGCGACCTGGTTCAACTGATTCATCGGGCTGCAGACCGGCAGGCCGCCGGCCTGATTCTCAATGCCGCCGGCTACACCCACACCTCGGTGGCGGTGCGCGATGCGGTGGCCGCGCTGGCGATCCCGGTTATCGAACTGCATTTGAGCAACCCGGACGCTCGCGAGCCGTTTCGTCGGCAGAACCTGCTGGCCGACGTCGTAACAGCGGGAATTCGGGGGCTGGGAGTGAGCGGGTATCGCCTGGCCCTGGAGGGAATGGCGGACCTGCTGGGCGTCAGGGGCGATGCCCGGGCGTGAATTCATTGCCATCGACGGGGACGCGTGTTATCAATAGGCAAATTTTTGGTGGCAATTCGCCCGGAATGGCGGGACCATGAGCAGACGCTGCCAGCAACAGTTTGAAATGGAGGACGGTTTTGGCCGACACAAGTGATTTCCGCACCGGGTTCACCATGCGCCACAAGGGCGGACTGTGGTCGATTTCCGAATTCCAGCACGTCAAGCCCGGCAAAGGGCCTGCTTTCGTGCGCACCAAGTTGAAGAACGTCGAGACCGGCAAGGTCGTCGAGAACACGTTCCGAGCCGGTGAAAAGGTTGAAGAAGTCCGCCTGGAGCGCCGGGAATTCCAGTACCTGTACCCCGACGGCGAGTACTACGTCTTCATGAACACCGAGACCTACGAACAGATCCAACTGCACCAGGATACGCTCGGCGATGTGCCCAAGTACATCAAGGAGAGCGACATGTGCAGCGTACTGATGCTGGACGAGAAGCCCCTGACGGTCGAGCCGCCGATGACGGTGGAGTTGGCCGTGAAGGAAACGGATCCCGGCCTGCGCGGCGATACGGCTCAGGGCGGATCCAAGCCGGCCACGATGGAAACGGGTCTGGTGGTCCAGGTGCCCCTGTTCATTGAAGAGGGGCAGGTCATCAAGATTGATTCCCGGACCGGAAAATATCTGGGACGGGTCTAGCCGTCCCGGGTTTACCGGACGCTTCAAAGAGGTTTGAAAATGGCCAAGGCAGAACGCAGCGGAGGACAGGACATGGATATCGGCAAAGTCCGCGAACTGGTCAAACTGGTCGAGGAAAGCGGGATCGAGGAACTGGAGATCAGTCACCTCGACACCACGATCCGGATTCAGAAATCAGCAGGCCACGTGGCGGCCGGCCCGGCGATGATGCCCGCGCCCATGCCCATGATGCCGGCGGCGCCGGCGGCTGCAGCCGGGGCTCCGTCTCCCGAGGCGGCACCGGCGGCCTCGGCCGACGCAACCCGGGGCAAGTGGAAGGACGTGCGGTCGCCCATTGTCGGCACGTTCTATCGCGCCCCCTCGCCGACCAGTCCCAATTTTGTCAACGTGGGGGACCATGTGGCGGCGGGACAGCCCCTGTGCATCGTCGAAGCCATGAAGGTCATGAACGAGATCGAGGCCGAGTTCGGGGGAACCGTGAAGGAAATCCTGTTGGAAGATGGCTCGCCGGTCGAGGCCGAAGCGGCCATGTTCCTGATCGACCCGGATTGAGGCTGACGGTCCGGGACGGCTTTCCCGGGCCCGGCTGAGTCTGGAAACCGGCCTGTACCCCTGGTGCAGGCCGGTTTCCTGCGTTTGGGACCGGACTCAAGTTCCCGGGGCCCCGGTCGATGAAACGAGGGAGACGTGGTGGCCCGCTGCCGCCGCGCCACTGCAAGTCTTATCGCTACAGGAGAGCCCTGCGCATGGATATCAAGAAGATCCTCAAGGAAATGATCGCCCGCGGCGCCAGTGATCTGCACCTGAAAGTCGCCACCCCGCCCTGTTTCCGCATCAACGGGACGCTGGTCTATGCGGACTATGAGCCCCCCACCATCCAGGATATGGCGGCGGTGACCCAGCAGATCCTGGCCCCGAGCCAGCGGGAGAGCTTCGAGGCCACCAAGGAAATCGATTTCGCCTTTGGCGTACCGGGCGTGGCCAGATTCCGGGCCAATTTCTACCTGCAGCGCGGCAGCGTGGCCATGGTTTTTCGGCACGTGCCGGTGGATATCCAGACCCCGGATGAGCTGGGCCTGCCGCCGGTGGTCAAGGAACTGGCTCTGCGGCCCCGCGGCCTGATGCTGATCACCGGGACGGTCGGCAGCGGCAAGTCCACGACCCTGGCCTCGATCGTGGACATCATCAACCGGGAGTCATCCCGCCATGTGATCACCATCGAAGACCCGATCGAATTCCTGCATCGGGACCGCAAGAGCATTATTAGCCAGCGTGAAATCGGTTGTGACACTGGAGATTATGGAACCGCCTTGAAGCATGTCCTTAGGCAGGATCCCGATGTGATCCTGATTGGTGAGATCCGTGACGCCGAGTCGATGAAGATCGCGCTGACGGCAGCCGACACGGGCCACCTGGTCCTCAGTACGATGCACACGACGGACGCGACCCAGACGATCAGTCGTATCGTCAGCTTCTTCCCGCCGCACCAGCAGCAGGAGATCCGTTACCTGGTGGCTTCGACCATGCAGGCGGTGATCAGTCAGCGCCTGGTGGCCGATGCGGACGGCCTGCGTCGTTATCCGGCCTGCGAGATCATGATCGCCACCAGCACGATTCGCGACTATATCCGCGAATCCGAGAAAACCGTCATGATCCAGCAGGCGATCCAGGAAGGCTTCGTGCAGTACCAGATGCAGACCTTCGACCAGTCCCTGATGCAGCTCTACAAGGAGCAGAAGATCACCCTGGAAGCCGCGACCCGGGCCAGCAGCAACCCCCACGAGTTCCAGTTGCGGATCAAGGGGATCCAGGCCAGTTCGGACACGACCTGGGACCGTTTCGAGGATTCGACCAAGGACGATGGCAAGGAAGTCCAGAAGATCTAGATTACGCCGCCGAGATGGCCGCCGGGACCGCTCCCGGCGGCGCCTTCCCCCTGAGTACGTTCCGCCACAGCTTGTCCGCCGGTCCCGGTGCAGGCCAGAATCTGTCATAATGTCTTGCAACTGGGCAGTGGGGAGGCCAAAATAGGGGCCGAACTTCAGGGCCCGGACCGGTTGTCCGGCGGGCTTTGCGCTGGTCTATTGTCTCCACCTTCAGGAAGTCGCGCATGTTCAAGAAAATACTCATCGCCAATCGGGGCGAGATCGCCCTGCGCATCATGCGCGCCTGCCGGGAGTTGGGCGTCCAAAGCGTCGCGATCCATTCGGTGGCAGATGCCCACTCGTTGCATGTCAAGTATGCCGACGAGTCGGTGTGCGTGGGCAAGAAGACGAGTGCCGAGAGCTATCTGCGCATTCCCAACATCATCGCCGCCGCTGAAATCACCGGGGCCGAGGCCATTCATCCGGGCTACGGCTTCCTGGCCGAGAACGCCGAGTTTGCGGAAATCTGCACCGAGAACGACTTCGGCTGGATCGGACCCGATGCCGCTGTCATCCGCCAGATGGGGGACAAGGCGACGGCCCGCACCATGGCCGTGGAGGCCAAGGTGCCGGTGGTGCCGGGCACCGGCCTGGTTGATTCGGTGGAAGAGGCGGTGCTCGCGGCCGCGCAGTTCGGCTTTCCGGTGATCGTCAAGGCCACCGCCGGCGGCGGCGGCAAGGGCATGCGGGTGGCCTGGGACGAGCCCGAACTGCGAAAGAACTACGTGGCGGCCCGGACCGAGGCGGGGGCCGCTTTCGGCAACGACGCGGTCTACATCGAGAAATACCTGGTGAATCCGCGGCACGTGGAGGTCCAGCTCATGGGCGACAGCCACGGCAATGTGATCCATTTCGGTGAGCGGGACTGCTCGGTGCAGCGGCGCCACCAGAAGCTGATCGAGGAAGCCCCTTCACCTGCGGTGACCCCGGAATTGCGGCAAAAGATGGGCGAGGCCGCCGTGCGTCTGGCCAAGCGCGTGGGCTACACGAGCGCCGGTACGGTCGAGTTCCTGCTGGATGTGGACGGCAGCTTCTATTTCATGGAGATGAACACCCGGATCCAGGTGGAACACCCGGTGACCGAAATGGTCACCGGAGTGGATCTGATGAAGTGGATGTTGCGGGTCGCCGCCGGCGAGGCGTTCGACTTTTCGCAGGATGATATCAAGGTCACCGGCCATGCCCTGGAGTGCCGGATCAACGCCGAGAACCCGGAACGGGACTTCATGCCCTGTCCCGGCCGCGTTTTCTACTACCACGCCCCGGGCGGACCGGGCGTCAGGGTCGATACCCACATCTATTCGGACTACATGGTGCCGCCCCACTACGATAGTCTGCTGGCCAAGATCATCACCCACGGCAAGGATCGCGAGGAAGCTGTCGCAAGGATGCGCCGGGCTTTGACCGAATGTGTATTCGAAGGTCTGCCCACCAGCACGCCGTTCCACCTGGAAGTGCTGAACAATCCGGTTTTCCTGGAGGGGAAGGCCACGACACGTTTCCTGGAAGAGGAATTGTCCCATCTGCAGGAGGGGTTGCGTGTCAGGGCGAAATCGGAAGAAGGCTAGAAAGAACAGCAAACCCTGGTACGAGTCGGCCTGGCTGAGTGGATTGCTGCTGCTGGCGGTGGCCCTGTACATGGGGCTGTCCCTGAGCGGGCCGGTCGGGCCGTGGTGGACCGTGTTGTCCCGTGGCGGCAACGGTGATCTGATCCCCAGTGTGAATCCCGGTGGGCCCGTCGGTTCAATCATCAACGTGGCCCTGCATGTGGTCTTCGGCGGTATCTGGTGCTGGGCCTTCCCGCTGGTGTTGGCGGTGCTGGCGCTGGGATTGCTGACAGGCAGGCAGGCCGTGCTGCGGCCCTGGCTGCTGCGCGCCCTGCCGGTGTGGTTGGTGACCGCGGCCTGGATCGCCCAGCCGGGCGGCCCCTTGACAGCTGATGCGGGCGTGCGCTGGGGCGGCGCTGTGGGCTACTATCTGGCCAGCGGCTTCCACAGCCTGTTCGGCATGTGGGGCGGCCGGATCTTCCTGACTCTTTTCCTGCTGGTTACGGTGATTCTGGTCGGCAAGCCCTGGCTGGGCTGGTTGCCGGGGTTCCTGGCCCGCCTGGGCGGTGGCTTGGCTTGGCTGGGCGCGGGCATCCGTGATGTCATTGTCTGGCCCCTGCAAGCGGTAGCCGCGCTGGCGGTCTCGCTGCGGGAGCAACTGCAGGCCAGGAAAGCGACCAGAGCCGAGCGGCGTGAGCAGGCCGCCGCCGCTCCGGAAAACAACGCTCCTCCGTCCGGGGAGCCGGCGACCACTGTGCAGCCCGTGCGTGAGCGTGTGGTCCACACCGAACCGGTCAAGGAACCCGAAGTGCCGGCGCCCGCCGTCGAAACCCAGGAGGCCCTGGATCTGCCGGGCGCAGCGGGTGAGTTCAGCGGGGATGAGGCCGCCGTTCCGCCGGTGAACCGGCCCAAACCGAAGCTGAAGCCGAAAAGGAAGAAGGGCCCGATGGCCATGCCCGGTCTGGATCTGCTGACGCCGGCCGGCCCCGAGACCCGTCAGATAACGACCACGGAACTGGACGCGGCGGCCGACACCCTGGAAGCGACTTTGCGGAGCTTCGGGGTGGAGGGTGAAGTGAAGGACGTGCGCCCCGGCCCGGTCGTCACCACCTATGAGTACCAACCGGGCCCCGGGATCCGCGTCAACCAGATCGTCCAGCGCTCCGATGATCTGGCCTTGGCCATGCGCGCCCGCTCGATCCGCATGGAAGCGCCCATCCCCGGCAAGGCGGCCGTTGGTATCGAGATCCCGAATCCGACGGCCCGGATGGTCCGGCTGCGGGAAGTCATCGAAGCGACGGGCAGCCGGCAGCGCGAGCCGCTGTCAGTGGTGCTGGGCAAGGACGTCGTGGGGCGGTCGGTGACCGTGGATCTGGCTTCGTTGCCGCATCTGCTGGTGGCCGGTTCGACCGGCAGTGGCAAATCGGTCTGCCTGAATGCGCTGATCTGCAACCTGATCATGCGCAATGATCCGTCGACTCTGCGCCTGATGCTGATCGATCCGAAGATGCTGGAGATGAACGTCTACAATGGCATCCCGCACCTGCTGCTGCCGGTGGTCACCGATCCGCGCGAGGCCCTGAAGGCCATGCAGTGGCTGGTGGCCCAGATGGAACACCGCTACCGCAGCCTGGCCAAATGGTCCGTACGGAACATCAAGCAGTACAACGACAAGGTTGCGGCCGGTGAGATCACCGACAAGGAAGGCGACAAAGTCAGCGAACCGATGCCCTACTATCTGTGCATCGTCGACGAGCTGGCGGATCTCATGCTCCAGCTCGGCAACGATTTCGAGGGGCCGATCGCCCGCATCGCCCAGAAAGCGCGCGCGGTGGGCATCCACCTGATCCTGGCCACCCAGCGGCCGAGCGTCGATGTGCTGACCGGCGTGATCAAGGCCAATATTCCCTGCCGGATCGCCTTCCGGGTGATCCAGCGCAACGACTCGCGCACGATCCTGGACATGAACGGGGCCGAACAGCTGCTCGGACACGGCGATATGCTCTACCTGCAGCCGGGCCGGGCGTTGCCCGTGCGTGTGCACGGCTCGTTAATCGACGTGGACGAGTGCGAGGCCATCGCGGCCCATTGGCAACAGTACAAGGACCACACCGAGGAGATCTGTCTCAACGATAACCCGTCCGGGGGCGGCATGGTCACCGGCGAGGACGATTTATACGAGCAGGCCCGCTCGGTGATCGTGATGCATCAGAGCGGATCGACGAGTCTGTTGCAGCGGCGCTTGCGGATCGGTTACACCCGGGCCGGCCGCTTGATGGACATGCTCGAGGAAGCCGGCGTGGTCGGGCCGTTCACCGGCAGCAAGGCGCGCGATGTGCTGATCAAACCCGAGGACCTGCCGGAGATGAACGAGGGGCAGGCCTGATGAAGAAAGTCTTCTGCGCCACCCTGGGCTGTGACAAGAACCTGGTGGATTCCGAAGCCCTGCTGGGGCGCTTTGCCCTGCGCGGGGTGCAGGTGGTCGCGGATCCGGACGCGGCCGATATCTGGGTCCTGAACAGTTGCGGGTTCATTGATGCGGCGCGCAGCGACAGTGAAGAGACCCTGCGCGAATTGTGCGCGGCCAAGGACGAACGCACGCTCGTGGTGTGCGGGTGCTGGTCCCAGGAGCATGGTGACCGGATCCGGGAACAATTTCCTGAGGTGGACGTGGTCGCGGGAGTGGGGCAATTCGACCAGGTCGTCAGCGCGTGCTTGGGTGAGGAGGCGCAGGCGTCCCCGCCGGCTCCGGCCAATCCCTTTGAAATGGCCGGGGCCGCCAAGCCCGTGCCGCTGATTGACGACCCCATGGCCGTGCACTACACCGGCATGCTGGACCGCCCGTTGCTGACCCCGTCCCACGTGGCGTTCGTCAAGATCGGCGAAGGCTGCAACTGTGCCTGCACCTTCTGTCGGATTCCGCTGATCCGGGGGAAGCAGCGCAGCCGGTCCCGGTCCGAGCTGGTGCAGGAGGTCCGGGGACTGGTGGCCCGTGGCGTGACCGAGATCCAGCTCGTCTCACAGAATACCAGCGATTTCGGCCGGGACACCGGTGAGAAGCTCTACGATCTGGTCCACGACCTCAACGATATCGCGGGCCTGCGGAGCATCCGGCTGCTCTACCTCTATTCGGGCATGGTCTCGGTTGATGATCTGCGGCGTCTGCTGGACCTGGAGAAGGTGGCGCCGTACCTCGATCTGCCGATCCAGCACGCTTCGCCCCGCCTGCTGAAGGCCATGAAGCGGCCGGGAGGCAGCAAGGCCTCACCGCAGTTCTTCCAGGCGTTGCGCGCCCACCGTCCCGATCTGGTCCTGCGCACGACTGCCTTGCTGGGCTTCCCGGGCGAGGAAGAAGAAGATGTCGCCCTGCTGGCGGATTTTCTGGCCGCGGTCGAGTTCGACCACCTGGGGACCTACCATTTCTCACCGGAGCGCGGCACCCCGGCGGCCGAACTGCCGGACCGGGTGCCGGCCGAAGTGATCCTGGACCGCGAAGCCCTGATCATGGACCTGCAGTCGGAGATCAGTCTGCGGCGGCAGGAGGCGCGCCTGGGCCGGACCTTCGACCTGGTGATCGACAGCATCGTGGCTCCGGGCAGCGAGGATTCGGTCGGATTGACCGAAGTTGCGGCCTCGCTGGCGGACGGTGTGTGGCGGAGCGAGCGGGAACGCGAGGCGTTTGCCGGTGTAGTGCAATCTGGAGTTTCGTTTGCGGTCGGTCGGAGCTATCATTTCGGCTATGATCTGGACGGAATCGTGATCATGCCGCTGGCTGTTGACGGTGCCTGCCGGCCGGGGCAATGGCTGAAGGTTTCGTTCGCCGGCGTAACGGCTTACGACACCTGGGCGACCCTGGCAGGATCTGACTGAGCGGTTGGAAGCCGTGGCGTTGCCGCCTCGGGCTTGTGGCCCAAGACTTGGAAGACGGGGACATGACGAAATCAGGAAGGGCAAGCATGCCGCCAGCGAAGACCGGTTATCTGCTGATCTTGGTGCTGTTGGTGACAGGTGTATCCACGGCGTCGGCGGCGGGCCTGCCCGGCGTGGCCGCGGCCGACACGGTACGGACGAATCTGTGGCTGATCGAGGCCTTGATGGGCGAAATCGTCAACACCGCTGCGGCCGTCATGCCGCCCGCCCCGGGAGCCGTGCGGCTCGAGGCCACCCGCGACGATCCGCGCAATGACATTTTCCAGGCGGTGGCTGCCGAGATCCTCGGTGCCGCGGGGTACGACCTCTACGTGGCCGAGGAGGATCCGGCGCGGCAGGGCGCGGTCGACTATGTGTTCGGTTTCAGTGTCCAGGATATCGCCCTCAGCTATCCCGACGTGGGCCGCACGCTGGGGATCTGGCGGCGCTGGGTGGAGCGCGAACTGAGCGTGGCGGTGCTGGTCGAGGTTTCCGAAGAAGCCTCGGGGCGGCTCTTGTTCAACGAACGGCTGGAACGGCGCTATGGGGATCGCCTGGACAGCGGCGACTTCGACGATGTTGATGCAGATGTGTATGAGTTCACGACGGCGGAAACCACCGAGACAGGGTGGAAGAGCCGGATCGAGGAGATCGTGGTCCTGGGTACGCTCGCCGGACTGGTGGCTATTTACTTTGCCAATACGGGCAACTAGGAATCGGCGCCCGCTCGGGTTGCCGTGGGATGATTCTGTGAGCATTCCCACCGTCGGATCGGGGTCTTCGCCCGTCCGCCCGCGTCAAGCGGTTCTCCTGTTGTTTGGCGTTTTGCTGGCGGCAGCGCTGCTCAGCGGCGGCTGTGCGGGCAAGAATCCGTATCCGACCGGCTCGTTCGAACGGGCCGTGTTCTTCGCCGAACAGGGCAAGGATCTGGAAGCCGTCGGCGCCTTTGAGAGTTTTGTGCGGCACAATCCGACGGATAGCCTGGCGGCTGAAGCCCAGTACCGCAAGGCCATGGTGTACATGGAAACCCACGAGTACCCGTTGGCTGCCGTGGAGTTTCAGATTCTGCGCAAGGATTATCCGACCAGCCCGCTGGTCGAGGACGCGCTTTTCGAAGAGGGCAAGGCCTACCTGTTCCAGGTCGGGCGCGTCGAACGTGACCTGACCGGAGCCTACGAGGCGCGGCTGCATTTCCTGAACTTCAGTCAGGAGTATCCGGGCAGCGAACACATGGACGAGGTCGTGGGCTATATGCAGGACATCAGCGATCTGATGGTTCGCAAGCGCCTGGAGCAGGTGAAGGTCTACGGCCAGTTGAAACGCTACAGCGCGGTCGCCCTGGTCCTGGATGATGTCCTGCGCGAGGAAGCGGGCAGTTCACTGATTCCGCGGGTCATGTGGGAGCGGGCCCTTGCGGCCGAGCGCCTGGATGATCCCGACACCGCGGCGGACATGTATGAGAAGCTGATTCAGCAGTACCCCGACAGCGAGTATCGCCAATGGGCGGCCGAGGCCCTGCGGAAGCTGGACGAGCAGGACAGCGACGACTCGGATACGTGACCGCGGTTGTCCGCGGCGAGCCGGGGAGGGCAGTGATGGTCCGGGCATTCCTTGGTGGGTCATTCGATCCGGTGCATACCGGGCATGTGGCCATGGTGGACCATGTCCTGGACAAGGGGCTGGCCGACTTCGTCCACGTCGTGCCCGCCTGGCTGTCTCCCCACAAGCTCAACACCACCGCGGAACCGGCCCAGCGCCTGGCCATGGCTCGCCTGGCCTTCGGCGAGCGGGCACAGGTGACCGTGGAACCGGTGGAGGTGCAGAGCGGCCGGTCCTGCTTCACCGTCGATACTCTGGCGGCTCTGCAGGCAGCCTATCCGGGCGCGAGTTGGCTGCTCGTGATTGGCGGCGACAATGTGGCGGGTTTTGCCGGCTGGCACGAGGCCCGGCGCCTGCAGACGCTGGCCCGGGTTGTGGTGTTGGGTCGGGCCGGCGCTGACCTGGAGCAGCCGGCGCTCAGTGCCGCCGGTCTGGATCCCGCACGCTGCCGGGTCGAGGCCGATTTTCACGCACCGGT
Source organism: Candidatus Krumholzibacteriota bacterium (assembly GCA_024277025.1). GTDB lineage: Bacteria > Krumholzibacteriota > Krumholzibacteriia > LZORAL124-64-63 > LZORAL124-64-63 > JAGRNP01. The sequence goes on from JAJRWA010000082.1 coordinate 63,596, forward strand.
GTCATCCACGGCGATCCGTAGTATGCTGGCCAGCGGTCCGGACGCCGCGGCGCTCAGCGCCGCCGGGGTGCCGGTTGCCGTCGCCCAGTACATAGTCGCCCAGCGGCTCTATCTCCCCGAGCGGAATGGTGAATCCCGTGTCCCTGATCCTGATTGACGGCGCCGCCCTCTTCTATCGAGCCCACTATGCTTTCGCCAACCGTCCGCTGACCGCACCCGGCGGTGAAGTGACCAGCGTTGCCTTCGGCTTCTTCAATTCGATCCTGCGGCTGATCGAAAAATACGATCCGGAAAAGCTGGCGGTTGTCTTTGACAAGAAGGGCAAGGTTTTTCGCCACGACCTCTATCCGGCCTACAAGGCCAACCGCAAGCCGATGCCCGAGGAGCTGGCCGCGCAGTTGCCGCGCCTGCGTGAGCTGCTGACGGCCTGGGGCCTGCCGGTCTATGAGCAGGACTACTACGAGGCGGACGACCTGATGGCAACGATGGCAAGACGTTCGGCGGGTGTCGTGGACCGGGTGTGGTTCTACACGGGCGACAAGGATTTCATGCAACTGCTGGACGGGCGTGTCGGCATGCTCAAGCCGGGGCGCAAGGGCGAGGACGTCACGCCGTTTACCGACCAGGACGTCAGGCAGACCTACCAACTGGAGCCGGTCGATCTGATCCAGGTCTTTGCCCTGGCAGGGGACAAGGCGGACAATATCCCGGGCGCCCCCGGGGTGGGGGACAAGACGGCCCAGAAGCTGGTGCGCGAGTTCGGCAGCCTCGAAGCCCTCTATGAGGGGCTGGCCGCCAGCAAGCTGACTCCCCGGCTCAAGCGCGTGCTCGGCGAAAGCCGCGAGCAGGTCTTTCTTTCGCGCGACCTGTTCGTGATCAAGGATGACGTGGAAATGGACCTGGACTGGGAGGGCATGGCGACGGTGCTGCCCAGCGGGCAGCAGGTCAAGGGACTGCTGGCCGAACTCGGCTTGCGGCGGGTGCTGAGCCTGGCGGAAAAGCTGGAGGCCAGGGGGGGCGCGACTGTCGTGACTCCGGCCGCGGCTGCCGAAGCGGAGCCGGAACCGGCGACCGAAGCGGATTCCTGGGCTGCCCGCCGGGAAGAGCGGGGATATCGAATTCTGGCCGGCGACGAGGACCTGCGGGCGTGGCTGGCGGCGCTGGATCCGGAGTCGCCCCTGGCTGTCGACACGGAGACTGATGGCCTGCGGGCGGACCGCTGCCGGCTGGTCGGCGTCTGCCTGGCCGGCTATGACCGACAGGGTGAGCGGTTGGCGCCGGCCTACGTGCCGGTCCTGTGGCGGGACCCCGATCCCGAGGGTGCCGCCGGGGGCACCCTCTTCCCGCTGGGCCAGGAGCACTCGCGGCTCGCCGGCGTACAGGCGGTGTTGGCCCCGGCGCTGCAAGGCGGGAACCTGAAGGTGGGCCAGAACCTGAAGTTTGACGAATGGATCCTGGGGCGGCACGAACTGCCTCTCGGCGGGCCGCGTTTCGCCACGATGCTGGCTTCGTACGTGCTGGATCCGGGCCGCCCGAGCCACGGGCTTGACCAGTTGGTGGCCGAGTTCCTGGATCACCGGATGATGCCGTTCAGCGAGCTGTTCGCGGCGGGCGATCGGCAGCAGGATATTCTGGGCGTGGACCCGGACCGCCTGGGCCTGTATGCCGCCGAGGACGCGGACTACACCCTGCGGCTGTATGAAGTTCTGGCGCCGCAGCTGCAGGAGTCGGGTCTCGAGTCATTGTTCCAGGAAGTGGAAATGCCGGTGGCGGCGGTGCTGCTGGAGATGGAGCGCAACGGCATCGGGCTGGACCGGGACTTTCTGGCGGAGCTGCGGGCGCGCTTCGAGCTGGAATTGACGCGTCTGCGGGAGGCCATCATCGAGGCCGCCGGCGAGGACTTCAACATCAACAGTCCCAAGCAGCTGCAGGTCATCCTGTTCGAGAAACTCGGGCTCAGGCCGACCAAGAAGACCAGCACGGGCTGGAGCACCGATGTCTCGGTGCTGACGGCCCTGGCGGACGAGCACGAACTGCCGGCACTCATCCTGGAATACCGGCAGATCGCCAAGCTGCAGAACACGTACGTCGAAACCCTGCCGGAGTTGGTGCATCCGCAGACCGGGCTGATCCACACCTCGTACAACCAGGCGGTGGCCGCCACGGGACGGCTGTCCAGTTCGTATCCCAACCTGCAGAACATACCAATCCGGACGGAGCTCGGGCGTGAGATCCGGCGGGCCTTTGTGCCGCGGGAGCCCGGCAACGTTTTTCTGTCGGCGGACTACTCGCAGGTCGAGCTGCGCCTGATGGCTCATCTGGCCGACGACCCCGGCCTGTTGGCGGCTTTTCGGGAGGGGGCCGACGTGCACCGGCGCACGGCGGCGCTGATCAACGGCGTGGACGAGGCGGCGGTCGATGCCGAGATGCGGTAGCGGGCCAAGGCGATCAACTTCGGCGTGATCTACGGCATGGGCGCGCGGGCCCTCGCGCGGCAGATCGGCGTCACGGTGAAGGAGGCGGCGGCCTTCATCGCGAGCTATTTCGAGACCTATCCCGGGGTCAAGACCTTCATCGAGGAGACCCGGGAACGGGCCCACCGGGATCACTACGTGGAGACGCTGCTCGGGCGCCGGCGCCTGTTGCCGGAGATCGATTCGGCCAACAACCGTGTGCGCAGTTTCCAGGAGCGGGTGGCGGTCAACACGCCGATCCAGGGCACGGCCGCCGACCTGATCAAGTTGGCGATGATCGCGATCAGCCGGGAGTTGGCCGCGAGCAAAGCCAAGGCGCTGCTGCTGCTGCAGGTGCACGATGAACTGGTGCTGGAAGTGCCGAAGGACGAACTGGACGCGACCCGTGAACTGGTGCGCGCGGGCATGGAAGGGGCCATGGAACTGAAAGTGCCGCTGGTGGTGGATCTGCACGCGGGCGCGAACTGGGCGGAGGCGCACGGATGACCAGTGGGGGGCAGCCGGGTCATGGGATGACGGTCTGGGCCCTGACCGGGCCCATCGGCGCGGGCAAGTCGGCGGTCAGCGGCATCCTGGCCCGGCAGGGGGCGGCGATCGTCGATGGTGACCGGCTGGGTCACGAGTTGTTGTCGCGACCCGACATACAGCGAGGCATTGCGGCCGGTATCGGGCCCGAATATGTCGCTGGCGGCGTCGTGGACCGGCGCAAACTGGGCGCCCGGGTCTTTGCCGACCCGGCCGCGCTGAACGAATTGAATCGCCTGACCCACGGGCCGCTTGGTACGCTGGCGGCCCAGCGGCTGGCGGCGTTGGCCGCCGCCGGCGAGCATGAGCTTGCCGTGTTCGAGGCCGCCGTGTATTTTCTGTTGCCGTCACCGCCGCCGGTGGATTTGGTGGTGACGGTGACGGCACCAAGGCCGTTACGCATCCAGCGCCTGGTGGACCGCGCCGCCGGGGGCCTGAGCCCGGCCCAGGCCGGAGCCCGGATCGCGGCCCAGGACGACCTGGTCGCGCTCTGGTCCCGGGCGGACCAGATCATCGAAAATGACGGAACCCTGGACGAGCTCGAGACCCGCGTCCTGCGCCTGTTGTCTCAACCCAGACCCGGAAGTGAGAACTCCCCGTGAAAGAATCGCTTGATCGCATTGCCGCCTGCCTGACTCGACTCGAAGCCCTGAAGGAGGGTCTTTGACTACCCCGCCCTGCAGGAAGAGCAGAAGCAGTTGGAGGCCTTGCAGGCGGCGCCGGAATTCTGGAACAACCAGGAGGAGGCGACGCGGGTTCTGCGCAAGGTGCAGTCACTGAAGCAGTGGTTGGTGCCGCTGGCGGCGGCGACCGAGAAGGCCGAAGAACTGCAGTTGATGGTGGAAATGATGCAGGAGGAAGGGGAGGCGGACGACAGCGGTGAAATCGCCACGGCGGTGTCCGAGCTCGAGCGGTCCGTCGAGAAGCTCGATTCCCAGTTCCTGCTCAGCGGCGAGGACGACGAGCGCGGTGCCGTACTGGAGATCCATCCGGGTGCCGGTGGTACCGAGAGCCAGGACTGGGCCCAGATGCTGCTGCGCATGTATACCCGTTTTCTCGAACGCAACGACTGGAAGAGCAAGACCCTGGACCTGCAGGCCGGCGATGAGGCCGGCATCAAGAGCGCGGTCCTGGAAATCGACGCGCCCTTCGCCTACGGTTACCTGAAGAGCGAGTCGGGCGTGCACCGTCTGGTGCGCATTTCGCCGTTTGATTCCCAGAGCCGGCGGCACACGTCGTTCGCCTCGGTTTTCGTCTACCCGCTGGTCAACGACGACGTCGAAGTCGAGATCGACACCTCGGACCTGCGGATCGACACCTATCGGGCCCAGGGTGCGGGGGGGCAGCACGTCAACAAGACCGACAGCGCCATCCGGATCACCCACGAGCCGTCCGGGATCGTGGTGCAGTGCCAGAGCGAGCGCAGCCAGCACCGCAACCGGGAAAGCGCCATGACCATGCTGCGGGCCAAGCTGTACCTGAAGGTGATGGAGGAACGCCAGAAGGAACGCGACGCCATCGAGGCCGAGAAGATGGAGATCGCCTGGGGCAGCCAGATCCGCAGCTATGTCCTGCAGCCCTACACCAAGGTCAAGGATCACCGGACCGACCACGAGACGGGCAACGCCACGGCGGTGCTTGACGGCGACCTCGACCAGTTCACCGAAGCCTATCTGCGCTGGATGGGCGCCCGCCGCAAGAACAATTGACCGGACAGCCGGCACAGCAAAGGAAGACGAGCCTTGGCCAAGAACGAGAAGAACGAAGCGGCGGTGACGCCTGAAGCCGAAAGCCCGCACCGCCTGGTTGAAATGCGGCTGGCGAAGATGGAAGAGCTGGGGGAGGCGGTTGAACTCTATCCCTACCGCTACGACCGCACCCACAACAGCGCCGAGGCCCGCGCCGGTGAAGCCGGGCTGGTGGCAGCGGAAACCGTCGTGCGCTATCCGGGCCGGATCATGGCCAAGCGCGGCACCGGCAAGACGATGTTCGTGCCGATCCAGGACGAGTGGGGCACCCTGCAGGCCTACTTCCGCAAGGACGAGCTGGGCGCGGAACGCTTCCACCTGGTGCAGAAGCTGATCGACATCGGCGACTGGATCGGCGTCGAGGGCACGTTGTTCCGCACGCGCACCGACGAACTGACGATCAAGGTCAGCGATTTCACTTTTCTGGCCAAGGCGATTCAGCCCCTGCCCGAGAAATTCCACGAGATGAGCCTGGAGAACAAGAGCCGCCGCCGGCACCTGGATCTGGCCATGAATCTGGCCAGCCGGGAGCGCTTCAAGCGGCGCAGCGCGATCATCAGTGACATCCGCGCTTTCTTCGCCGAAGAGGAATTCCTGGAGGTGGAGACACCGGTGCTGCAGCCCCTGTACGGCGGCGCCACCGCACGTCCGTTCACCACGCACCATAACGCCCTGGATATGACGCTGTACCTGCGTATCGCCGATGAGCTGTACCTCAAGCGCCTGATCGTCGGGGGCCTGGAGCGCGTCTACGAGATCGCCAAGGACTTCCGCAACGAGGGCATGGACCGCACCCACAACCCCGAGTTCACCATGCTCGAGTGCTACGCGGCCTACTGGGACTACCATGACATGATGGACCTGACCGAGAACATGCTGCGGCGGCTGGCCGTCCGGTTTGGCGACGAGGGCAAGCTGACCTACGGCGAGCATGAGATGGACTTCAACCAGCCGTTCCGGCGGGTGCGCTTCATGGATGCTCTGGCCGGGAAGGTGGGGCAGGACCTGATGCAGACCGACACGGCGGCGCTCAAGGAACTGGCCAGGAAGCACCACATCGAAGTGAAGCCGGGCATGGGGCGCGACAAGATCCTGGACGAATTCTTCAGCGTGCTGGTCGAGCCGGAGCTGATCCAGCACACGTTCGTCATGGACCACCCCAAGGAGTTGTCGCCGCTGGCCAAGGCCCATCGCAAGACGGAGGGTCTGGTGGAGCGCTTCGAACTGTTTGTGGCCGGCTTCGAGGTGGCCAACAGTTTCAGCGAGCTCAACGACCCGCGCGAGCAGCGCCGGCGATTTGTCGCTCAGAAAGCGCTGATGGACGCGGGCGACGACGAGGCCCAGCCCATCGACGAGGATTTCCTGGCCGCCATGGAGCAGGGGATGCCCCCGACCGGCGGCATGGGCCTGGGCATCGACCGCCTGGTGATGCTGCTGGTCGACACGGCGAATATCCGCGACGTGCTGCTGTTCACCCACATGCGGCCGGAGCAATAGCGTGGACTTCTCGGGTTTCATTGCCCAGCGGTATCTGCGCAGCCGCCGGCACAGCCGCTTCCTGAGCCGGGGCAGTGTGACGGCCATTGTCGGCATCGCCCTGGGCGTGATGGTTTTGAACATCACCCTGGCGGTGATGAACGGATTTCACGGCGAGATGCGCCGGACGTTCGTCGAGAACCTGCCCATGATCTCGGTGATCACGACCACGCCGGAGGGCTTCCTGCACGTCGGGGCGGTCATGGACACGATCGGGACCGATCCCGAGGTGGTGGGGGTGGCGCCGTACATTCGGCAGGAGGTTCTGGTGTCTTCGACGCGCCGGATCGGGCCCCCGCGGCCCCAGGCCGGTGTGGTGTGGGGGATCGAGCCTGACCTGGTGGACTCGGTGCAGCCCATCAGCCGGTTCGTGCGGCCGCACCCCGAGGTGCTGGCCAGCCTGGACCTGCCGGGCACGCCGCGGGTGATTCTGGGCGCGGATCTGGCCAACTCGCTGTACACGGCGATCGGGGACACGGTGGTCCTGACCTCGGTCAATGGCGAGGTGGATCTGGACAACATCGCGGCGGTCAGCCGTCGCTTCGTGGTCACGGGCTTTTTCGATTCCGGCATGCCTGAATTCGACGGTCGGTTTGTCTATACCGGTATCCGGGCGGCCGGCGAGATGCTCGGCTACACCGATGGCGGCGCTTCGCTGATCGGGATCAAGGTGCGGGACATGATGCGGGCCGGCCTGGTCTCCGACCGGGTCGAATTCAGTCTGGGGCGGGACTTCTACGCCACGGACTGGATGACCATGAACGCCAGCCTGTTCAAGTGGATCAAGCTCGAGAAGATCATCATGATCCTGCTGCTGGGCATGATCATCCTCATCGCGGGCTTCAACATCATCGGCATCCTGACCATGATGGTCGGCGAGCGGCGGCGTGAGATCGGCATCCTGCTGGCCATGGGCGCCAGGCGCGGGCAGATCATGGGCATTTTTCTGATCAATGGTGTCTGGTTGGGCCTGGTCGGCGTGTTCTGGGGCAGTCTGGTGGGCCTGGCCGGAATCTTCTACCTGGATCACTTCGGCGTGGCGCTGCCCGGCGAGGTCTACTTTGTCGACCGGGTGCCGGTGCTGCTGCAGTGGGGCGACTTCGGCCTGATCGCGGGTGTGACCCTGCTGATGTGCCTGGGCGCGGGCCTCTGGCCGAGCTGGGAAGCGTCGAATCTCAAACCCATGGATATCATACGCTACACCTAGCGATGGTGGAAGGTTGCGGTGCATGCATTCGTTGTTGGCAGCCAGGAATCTGGACAAGGGTTTTCCGCGGGCCGGCGGTGAGGTCGCCGTCCTGCAGGGGTGCGACTTCCGGCTCGCAGAGGGTGAAGCCGTCGCGGTCATGGGCGCCAGCGGGGCCGGCAAGAGTACACTGCTGAACATCCTTGGCGGCTTGGACACGCCGACGGCGGGGCAGGTTCTGTCCAACGGGGCGGAACTGGCATTCGACGACCACAAGGCCATGGCCGAATGGCGCTCCCGCGGTGTGGGCTTCATCTTCCAGTTTCATTTTCTGCTGCCGGATTTCACGGCGCTGGAGAACCTGTTGTTGCCGGTGCGCACACGTGGCAAGGTTACGGACGCTGACCGCCAGCGGGCGCTGGATTTTCTGACGACCATGGAATTGGCGGACCGCAGGGACCATCTGCCCGGCGAACTGAGCGGCGGCGAGCAGCAGCGGGTGGCGATTGCCCGGGCCTTCATGAATCGACCCCGTATTGTGCTGGCGGATGAGCCCTTTGGCAATCTGGACCACGAAATCGGCCGGCGTCTGGGGGACATGCTGTTCCAGTTGCGGGCGACCGAACGCACCAGCCTGGTCATTGTGACCCATGATCCGCAGTTGGCGGCGCGGGCTGACCGGACGCTTGTCCTGCAGGACAAGCGCTTGCTGCCGGCGGAAGGAAGTCTCCGATGATTTGTCACATGTGCGGCCAGCGGGAAGGCACGATCCACCTGCTGGAGGTCAACGACGGTCTGCAAAAGAGCGTCTGGCTTTGCAGTACCTGTGCCTCGGGGCGCGCCGATATGTCGCTGGCCGATGTGCTCGGTGGTGGGCACACTCGCGAAACCGCCGGGGAGTCGGCGTCACTGGCGTCTTTCCTGGGCCAGGTGCAGGACAGCGAGGGCCAGATCAGGCAGGTGGCGGCCTGTCCGGGCTGCGGCTACGAGATCAAGACGTTCCAGGACACCAACCGGCTCGGCTGTTCAGCCTGCTACGTTCACTTCCGGGCCCAGATTCTGCCCATTCTGGCGCACTATCATCGGCACGCCTCCCATCTGGGCAAGGTGCCGCAGCAGGCGGGCGGAGCGGCCAGCCAGCAGGGTGAGATCACCCGGCTGCGGGTGGCGCTGGAGAAGGCCATCCAGAGCGAGAACTACGAGGAGGCCGCTCGCTTGCGGGACGTGATGCACGGACTGCTGGACCGGGGTGAAGGCGGCGAGGGACCGGTGGCCACATGAGTGATTTTTTCAGCGATTGCGCCAGTCGGGACCCCCACTGGCTGGACGAGGCCGGGCCCAGTTCGGACATTGCCCTGTCCACGCGGGCGCGTCTGGCCCGCAACCTGCCGGAGGTGCCATTTCCTCACCACGGATCGGAACTGGAACTGCAGACCGTGTCGGCTGACCTGTCGCGAAGGGTCGGGCGCCTGGCGGCGTTTGCCGGCGGCTGGCAGGTCGACGGCCAGGGGCTGGCGGCAGTCCGGCGGCGGGTACTGCAGGAGAAGCTCCTGGTTTCAGCGCGTTTTGGCAGTCAGCCGCGGCATCAGGCCCTGGTGGTTGCCGCCGATCTGGCGCGGGTGGCCTTGATCAACGAAGAAGACCATTTGCGGCTGCAGGCGTTTCGGGCCGGCTTCGATCCGGAAGGTACCCTGGCCGATGTGATGGCCGTCGATGAGCAAATGGAAGCCGAAATGGAGGCGGCGTTCAGTCCGGAGTGGGGGTATCTGACGGCCAGCCCGACCAACCTGGGAACCGGTCTGCGGGTCAGCGCCCTGCTGCATCTGCCCGGGCTGGTCCTGGTTGGCGAGATCGAGCGCGTGCTGAATGCCCTGCGGCAGTTGCAGTTTTCGGTACGCGGGCTGTTTGGCGAAGGCAGTGCGGTACGCGGCGGCTTGTTCCAGATCAGCAACCTGATCACGCTGGGGCGGGACGAGCAGGAAATCACGGCCGACTTCCGCGTGCACGTGGGGAAGATCATCACCTACGAGCGATCGGCCCGCAACCAGCTCTACGGCCGCGATCACCTGGGGGTTGAGGACATGGTCCAGCGCAGCCGCGCGATCCTGGCCCACGCGCAGGTGATCACGGCGCAGGAGGCCTTTGACTGTCTGTCCAACGTTCGTCTCGGCGAGGCGCTGGGCCTGTTGCCTGTTTCAGGCCCCGGGGGCCTGAATCATCTGACTGTGCACCAGCAGGGAGCCCATCTGGAACTGGCGGCCGGTCGCCAGCTGTCAGGAAGGGAAAAGGGGGCCGCCCGGGCCGCCTTGCTGCGGGAATTTTTTGCCGCCGGCTAGGGCCGAACCGGCAATCGGCGGTAAAGTATTCACCAGTCTGCCCGATTAGCGGTGGTACGGAGCAATTGGCTCCGGCCCGGTTTTTGCGTTCAATTCCCGTCAGCTCAAGGCATGAGTAGCGTTTGCGCGCTGGCTCCAGTATATTTTTGCCAGACACCTGGTCATGGAAATGGAGACTCCAGACCACAAGACCGTGTCGGGATTCCGTCCGGATCCGCGACCGGGATCACTGCGAATGGAGGCGCGTCGGCATGAACGACCGTTTTACCCAACGAGTCCGCAAAGTACTGTTTCTGGCCCGCGACGAGGCCGGACGACTGCAACACGACTACATCGGCACCGAACACCTGTTGCTCGGCGTGATCCGCGAAGGCGAAGGCGTGGCGGCCAACGTGCTGCGGCGCATGAACCTGGACTTCGACCGTATTCAGAAGGCGGTCGAGGACGCCGTGACCGCGCCCATGGGCCCGGTCAGTATCGGCGAAATCCCCTTCACGCCGCGCGCCAAGAAGGTCCTCGAGCTGTCCATCGACGAGGCTCGGCTCCACAACCACAACTACGTCGGCACGGAGCACTTGCTGCTGGCGCTCATCCGTGAGGGTGAAGGCGTGGCGGCGCGGGTACTCAATGAACTGGGTGCCGATCACGAGATGGTCAAGCGCGAGATCATGAAGTCCCTGGGCGGCGGCGACTCCGGCCTGGCGGCCAAGATCAAGCAGGGCCGCAAGCGCCCGGCGGCCAAGAAGAAGGAAAACTCGGTTCTGGAGCAGTTCGGCCGCAACATGACCGACATGGCGCGTGAGGGCAAACTGGATCCGACCATCGGCCGCAGCCGCGAGATCGACCGCTGCATCCAGATCCTCAGCCGCCGCAAGAAGAACAACCCGGTGCTGATCGGCGAACCCGGCGTGGGCAAGACGGCCATCGTCGAGGGTTTCGCGACCAAGATCGTCGAGGGCAACGTGCCGGCGCTTCTGCGGGACAAGGAGATCGTGACCCTGGATCTGGCCAGCGTGGTCGCCGGCACCAAGTACCGGGGCCAGTTCGAAGAGCGCCTGAAGCAGATCATGGCCGAGATTCGTGAGAATCCCGACGTGATCCTCTTCATTGACGAATTGCACACCATCGTCGGGGCCGGCGGTGCCGAAGGAGCCATCGACGCCTCGAACATGCTGAAGCCCGCCCTGAGTCGGGGAGAGATCCAGTGCGTGGGCGCCACGACCATGGATGAGTACCGCAAGTTCATCGAGAAGGACGGCGCCCTGGAGCGGCGCTTCCAGCCGGTGACCGTCAACCCGCCCAGCGAGGAAGAGACCGTTCAGATCCTGTTCGGCCTCAGGGACAAGTACGAAGCCCACCACCGGGTCAAGTTCGACGATGACGCCATCAAGGCCTGCGTCTGGCTGAGCAACCGCTACATCAGCGGCCGCGCCCTGCCGGACAAGGCCATCGACATCATTGATGAGGCCGGCAGCCGCGCCCGTTTGAACATGACGGTCGTGCCGCCGGATCTGCGCGAGATCGAGAAGCAGATCGAACAGGTCATCACCGAGAAGGAATCCTCGATCCAGGCCCAGGAGTTCGAGAAGGCGGCCGCTTTCCGGGACGAGGAAAAGGAGCTGAAGAAGAAGCTCCAGGACATGAAGAAGAACTGGAACAGCGACAAGTCCGATCCCCAGGCCACGGTCGATCAGAAGATGATCTGCACCGTGATCGCCGACATCACGGGCATCCCGGTTTCCGAGGTGGAAGAGGAAGAGACCGACAAGCTGCTCCGGATGGAAGAGGAACTGGGCAAATGGGTGATCGGCCAGGACGAAGCCCTGGCCGCGGTCTCCAAGTCGATCCGGCGCAACCGGGCCGGCCTGCGTGATCCGCGGCGGCCGATCGGTTCGTTTGTCTTCCTCGGGCCCAGCGGCGTGGGCAAGACCGAGGTCGCCCGCCAGTTGACCGAGTTCCTGTTCGGTGACCAGAACGCCCTGATCCGGGTCGACATGTCCGAGTACATGGAGAAGCACTCGGTCAGCCGGCTGGTGGGGGCGCCGCCGGGGTACGTGGGCTACGACGAGGGCGGCATGCTGACCGAGAAGGTGCGCCGCAAACCGTACAGCGTGATCCTGCTCGACGAGATCGAGAAGGCGCATCCGGATGTGTACAACATCCTGCTGCAGGTGCTGGACGATGGCCAACTGACCGACAGCTTCGGCCGCACGGTGGACTTCCGCAACGCGGTGCTGATCATGACCAGCAACGTCGGCAGCCGCAAGACCCACGCCACCCGCGGGGTGGGCTTCGGCAGTGACCAGGAAGATCAGGACCGCCAGCGCGTGACCGCCAACATCGACCAGGATCTGCGGCGCACGTTCAGCCCGGAGTTCCTCAACCGGATCGACGAGATCATCACGTTCAAGAACCTGGGCCGGCCGGAAATCACGAAGATCGTGGACATCCTGCTCAATGACGTGAGCAGCCGGCTGCGCAATCTGGAGATCGAGTTCGAGTTCACGCGGGCCTGCAAGGACCTGCTCTGCGATGTGGGCTACGACCCGCAGATGGGGGCCCGGCCCCTGCGTCGCGCCATCCAGAAGTATGTCGAAGATCCGCTCAGCGAAAAGCTGCTGCGCGGCGAAGTCAAGGGCAAGAGCAAGCTCCTGATCGGCGTCAAGAACGGCGAGTTGAGCTTCAAGAGTGTACCGACCGAAGAGGTCAAGAGCCTCAAGTAGACGGCATCTGAGCGTCAATGAACCCCGGACCGACCGCAGCCACGGCAGCGGTCGGTTTGTTTCGGGGGGCCCGTTGCCGGTCCCGCCCGGCAAAAACCCCGAATTGGACTAGCCAACCGGCCCCCGGTTACCTATTTTTCACGCTCACGAGCTGTCCGGCCGTCTGCGGGAACTTCCCGCAGCAAGGCGGGTTGGATTTCCTCGTTGGCACCCCTGTCCGGCTCGCGGATCGAGAATTAGCATTGATGGAGCAATGGGCCGTTGTTACGATGCCGCGGCTGAATCTCAAGGACCATTCCAGAGCGCTGGAATCCACTTACGGGGGAGCCCGTTTCTGCCTATGAAACGCCTTGTGCTGATCCACACCCTTGTCATGTTGTTGGCGTTTGCCGTCCAGGCGGCCGCCCAGTCGACCCCCCCGACGATTGCGGAGGTCGAGGTGGTCGGGGCCCTGACCGTCGGTTCGCGGCAGGTGCTGGCCTGGTCGGGTATCGAGGCCGGCAAGCCGCTGTCGCCGGATCTGGTTTCCGCCGGCATCCGCAGCCTGTTTGCGACGCAGAAGTTCTCCGATGTCTATATCTACCGGCAGGACACGCTCGCGGGCGTGAAGCTGATCATCAATCTGCAGGAATTCCCCCGCATCCGGAAAATCTCGTTCAGCGGCAACAAGAAGATCAAGGAAGGGGATCTGCGCGCGGCGTTCGCTGTGCACGTCGGGCAGTTCGCCAATCCGGCCGTGGTCCAGCGCGAGTTGCAGCCCCTGCTGGAATTGTACTACGAAAAGGGCTACTACAACGTGACTGTCCATCAGGACAGTTCGGTGATCGACGCGAACAACATGGAGGACCTGGTGGTCACGGTGGTCGAGGGCCGCAAGGTCAAGGTCCAGACCATAACCTTCCGTGGCAACGAGCATCTGTCCGACGGCGATCTGCGCGGTGCCATGAAGCAGGGGACCCGCGGTTTTCTGCGCAGCGGTACTTTCAAGAAGACCCAGTTCGAGGAGGACAAGGAGCGGATCGTGACCCGGGCGCGCAACGAGGGCTACCTGGACGCGGCGGTCACCGATGTGGAACTCAATTTCCGGGAGGATGAGCCCGAGAAGCTCGATATCGTGATCGGGATCTCCGAGGGAGAGCAGTATCACATCGGCGATATCCACTGGAACGGCAACACCGTGTTCGACGATCTGGCCATCGCCAACCAGATCTGGCTGGAGAAGGGCGCGGTCTTCAAGGAGGACGAGTACCTCGAGGTCTTGGCGAACCTGCAGCAGATATATGCCGACCGGGGTTATATCTACATTACGGTCGAACCGGCGCGCGACATTGTTGACCAGGTGGTCAACGTGGACTTCACCTTCATCGAGGGCCAGCCGGCCAAGATCCACGACATCCAGATCAGCGGCAACACCAAGACCTACGACAAGGTCATTCTGCGGGCCATGCGCACCTTCCCCGGTGATACGTTCAGCAACACGCGCATCCAGGCCACTTTGCGGGATATCTTCCAGACCGGCTTCTTCGAGGACGTCCAGCCGGATATCAAGCCCGTGGCCAACGGCGATGTGGACATGATTCTCAAGGTCAAGGAGAAGCAGACCGGGCAGTTCATGTTCGGCGCCGCCTACAGCGCTCAGACCAGCATCAGCGGTTTCATCCAGGTGGCCGAAACGAACTTCCGGGGCAAGGGGCAGAACATCGGGCTGACCTGGCAGTTCGGCAGCCGCCGCCGTTATGTCGATCTCAGTTTCACCGAGCCCTGGTTCCGGGGAACGCCGACTCTGGTGGGCGTCGACCTGTTCGACCGCTTCCAGTACAACCTGGACGATTTCTACGAAAGCCGCGTGCGTGGCTTCAGCCTCCGGGTCGGTCGCCGGATCCCCGGGACGCGCTACAGCCGCGTCGGCCTGCGCTATGAGTTGTCGGAGACGCGGCTGGACAACTTCAGCGCCAGCTATCAGGCGTACGTCGATGGCTTGGAGAGCTCACTGGGTTCCAACGATCTGGACTGGACGCCGCTGACCAAGATTGACTGGCCGCAGCTCAAGAGCAGCGTGCGGATGACCTTCACGCGCAACTCCACGGACAACCCCTTCTTCCCGACCTCGGGTTCCAAGTCCAGCTACAGTGTGGAACTGGCCGGTGGACCCCTCGGCGGCGATATCGAATTTCAGGAGCACGTGCTGTCCCACTCCAACTACCAGCGTCTGCCCGGTGGTTTTGCCATGCATATGCGGGGCTATTTTGGCCTGCTGCACGGTCTTGGTGGCGAAGGCAATGTGCCGGATTGGGAGCGCTACCGTCTGGGCGGCAACCGGCGCTACCCCTTGCGGGGCTACAAGGATCTGGAAGTCGTGCCGGCGGGGAACCCCAGCTTCATCGGCGGCAAGTACTTCACGATCCTGAACGCCGAGATTCTCTATCCCTTGACCAAGGCCGTCCAACTGCTAACCTTCCTGGACATGGGTGATGTCTGGAACAGCTTCTCCGAGGCTGACATGGCCAGCCTGCGCAAGGGAGCGGGCTTTGGCCTGAGGGTCGAGGTGCCCATGATGGGAACCATCGGCTTCGACTACGGCTACGGTTTCGACCGTACCGATTCCTTCGGGAACAAGAACCCTCGTTGGGAGCCCCATTTCAACATCGGCAACTTCTTCTAGGGCCACAGCGGGCACCGGAAGATTTGCCGCAAACTGGTTGCAACGGCCAAGCGGCCCGCGGAACCGGAGGATAGTATGCGAAAGACTGACCTGATGCGATTGGCCGTACTCCTGCTGGTATTGGGCTCTGCACTGCCCGGCGCGGTCTTCGCCGCCGACGGCAAGCCTCTGGCTGTGGTGGACTCGCAGCGGATCGCCGACGAATACGAAGCGGCGCGGGACGCCCAGGAGCAATACCAGAAATTCCTGCACGACCTTGAACTGGAGGTCGGCGAGCGGGAAAAGGCCCTGACGGCGATGGCCGAGGAAATCGAGAGCCAGAAGATGCTGTTGGGTGAGGATGCCCTGGCGACCAAAGTTCAGGCTTTCGAGCAGAAGAAGGCCGAATATTTCCAGTTCCGTGATGGTATCGATGAGCGGGCTCAGGCGGAATACAAGGCCAAGATTTCCCCGATTCTGGACCAGGTCACGACCATTGTGGAGCGAATCGGCAAGGAGAAGCACTACGGGATGGTGGTCGACTCGGCGGCCCTGGCCGTGCTTTATCTGGATCCGGATTTCGATTTGACCAATGAAGTGCTGGCCGCGCTGGCCCGCGGGGACGACTGAGATACCGTGATTTTGGTTGACAGCGGCTGCGAACCGCCTGAAATTTCAGGGGTAATCGCAATCACAAGTCTTGCCCCCCACCTGAGGTGGGGGGCGGTTACTTAATGGGGCGCAGGTGCTGGGGGCCCGAAAAGAGAGTCCATGTGGACGCTGCGGCTGAGTGAAATTGCCCGGCTGGTCGGTGGTGAGCTGATCGGCGGACACGACCCCGAGCTGACCGGAGTGGCCGGTCTCGCGGAGGCCGGTGCCCGCGATCTGAGCTTTCTGGCCGCCGGGAAACGGCCGGCGGCGGCTGACTCGAGCAACGCCGGGGCGCTGATTGTCGGCCGCAAGGTCGTGGTGGACAAACCCAGTGTGCAGGTGGATGATCCGTACCGGGCCTTTGCCAGGGTGCTGGCCGAAGTACAGATCGACCTGGACCGGGTGTTTCCGGCCGGGATCCACCCGACGGCGATCATCGCGCCGGACGCGGACGTGACCCAGGCCGCGGCCATAGGGCCCTATTGTGTGGTCGGGTCCGGCGCGACGATCGGACGGGGTACCCGGCTGGGGGCCCAGGTCACGATTGGTTGTGAGGTGGTGGTCGGCGAAGACTGCCTGGTTTACCCGCAGGTCGTCATCCGGGAAGGCTGCCGGCTGGGGCGGGCGGTGATCGTCCACGCCGGCGTCGTCCTCGGCAGCGATGGTTTCGGCTACCTGCCGGGGCCGAGCGGGATGGAGAAGGTTCCCCAAGTGGGGATCGTGAGTGTGGCGGACAACGTGGAGATCGGGGCTGGCGCCACGATCGACCGCGCCACGACCGGCACCACGCTCATCGGGAGCGGGACCAAGATCGACAACCTGGTCCAGATAGCGCACAACGTCCGGTTGGGGCAGGGGTGCGCAGTCAGTGCGCAGACGGGCATCGCCGGCAGTTGTGTCGTGGAAGACGGCGTGATTTTCGGTGGCCAGGCCGGTGTGGGCGATCATATCCGCATTGGCGAGGGCGCGCAGATCGGCGGTCAGGCCGGTGTGGTGGGCGACCTGGGCGCGGGTAGCCGGGTGTTCGGCACGCCGAGCCAGGATGTGAAGGATTCTTTCCGGACTGCGGCGGCCGCGCGCCGGGTGCCGGCTCTGCTCGAGACGGTCCGCGAATTGAAGAAACGAATGGCCAGGCTGGAAGAACAGCTGGCCGAAGCAGGGGACACAGGTTCCCCGCCCATAGAGGATCAGGAGAACTGACCAGTGCTTTGGCTGCAGAAAACAATCGGTAAAGAGGTCTCTGTCGCCGGCGTCGGCCTGCACTCGGGTGCCGACGCGCGCATGACCTTCTGTCCGGCTCCGTTGAACACCGGCCTGGTGTTCGTGGTGCCGGGTTCGGCGGGCGAAATCCAGATTCCGGCGCTGGTGGAGAACGTGACCGGCGAGCACGATCTGGTGCGGGCCACGACCCTGGCCAAGGACGGCGTCACCGTCCACACCGTCGAGCATGTGCTGGCGGCCATGGCCGGTCTGGGCATCACCAACTGCTATATCCGGCTGGAGGGCGGCGAACCGCCGGTCGTCGGCTGCGGCAGCTCTCGTCACTACGTGGAGATGATTGATGAGGCGGGTATCGAGGAGCAGAGCGTGCCCGCCCTGTACTACAAGGTCAATCGGCCTGTGTCCCTGCACAAGGGGGACGTCGAGGTCACCGTGGAGCCCGCGGAGGGTTTCTGGGTGACCTTCACCGTTGACTATGACGACCCCGGCATCGGCACGCAGCAGGCGACCTACGAGATCCGGCCGCCGGTTTTTCGCCAAGAGATAGCGCCGGCGCGGACTTTCGCCCTGATGCGCGATGTGGTCAAGCTGCAGGAGATGGGCCTGGTGCGGGGCGGCTCGCTGGAGAATGCCCTCGTTTTTGACGATGGGGTGCTGGCCGGCGGGCAGGTGCTGCGGTTCCCCGACGAATGTGTGCGCCACAAGATTCTCGATCTGGTGGGCGACTTGGCCCTGTTGGGCATGCCGATCCAGGGCCATGTGAAGGCCCGGTACTCGGGGCACGCCACCAACGTCGAGTTTACCGGACTGCTGGCCAAGGCGGAACGGCGCCTGCCCCGCATCTACCCGCCGCGCAATCCGGAGCACTGGGACATCGGTTCGATCATGAAGATCATGCCGCATCGGTACCCCTTCCTCCTGGTGGACAGAATAACTGATATCGTACCGGGTAAGAGGGTCACCGGATTGAAGAACGTGACCATCAACGAACCATTCTTTCAGGGACATTTTCCCGGGCACCCCATCATGCCGGCGGTGCTGATCATAGAGGCGATGGCGCAGGTCGGAGGGGTCCTGCTGATGAGTAGCGTGGCTGAGCCACACGGAAAACTCGTGTATTTCAGCGGGATCGACAAAGCGCGTTTTCGCGCTCCGGTCACGCCCGGGGACCAGCTCCGCTTCGAGTTGGAACTGACCCGGTTGCGCGGACCATTGTGTAAAATGCGGGGGACCGCTTGGGTTGGCGACAAACTGGTTGCCGAAGCGGATCTCATGTCCACCGTGGTGGACAGTTGAGCTTCCGTTACAAGGAGGAGAATCTTGGATTCCATGAAGGCCAATAAGGTTGTCGGACCGAGAGCAGTCGCGGCGGCGGTGATCCATGCCACAGCGGTGGTGGATCCGGCGGCGCAACTGGGACACAACGTCAAGATCGGCCCGCACGCGGTGATCGGGCCCGAGGTTGTGATCGGTCCGGACTGCGTGATCGGTTCGTCGGTCCTGATCGAGGGCAAGACGACCATCGGCCGCAATAACCGGTTTTTCCACGGGGCGGCCATCGGCTGCGAGCCCCAGGACAAGAAATTCCATGGCGAGGAAACCTTCATTGAAATCGGCGACAACAACGATTTTCGTGAGTACTGCACCGTTCATCCGGCCACGGGTGAGGGAGACAGCACCCGGGTGGGCAGCAACAATCTGCTGATGGCCTATGTGCACGTGGCCCACAACTGTCACGTTTTCGACAACGTGGTGCTGGCCAACGCCGTCAACCTCGCCGGCCATGTGGAAGTCGAGAACAACGCCATCGTGGGCGGCCTGACGCCGGTGCACCAGTTCGTGCGGATCGGGGCATTCGCCTTCGTCGGGGGCGGCAGCCGCCTGCCGCAGGACGTGCCACCTTTCATCAAGGTGGCCGGCAACCCGATCGAGGTGGCGGGGATCAACAGCATCGGCCTGAAGCGGGCCGGCTTCGACGACGAGGCGCTGCTGAACCTGCGCAAGGCCTACCGCCTGTTGTATCGCTCGGGGCTGAACGTGACCCAGGCGCTCGAGCGGATTGCGGCCGAGTGTGTTCTCAATACCCAGATCGAAGAGCTGATGGCCTTTATCCGTCGCTCGGACCGAGGGATCGTGAGGTAGTCCGATGAGCACAGCCAGGCGGACGGAACGACATTGAGTCGATCTCCGGTACGGCATGTTTTCATCTCCTGTGGCGAAGCCAGCGGAGATCGTTACGGAGCGGCCTTGACGGCCGCTCTGCGATCTTTTGCGCCACAAGTGAGGATCTCGGCCCTGGGCGGCAGCGAGATGGCGACGGCCGGCGCAGATTTGATCGCCGACTCCCACAGTGTGGCGGTGATGGGTTTCTCGGAGATTGTCGGCGCGCTGCCCGAAATCCTGCGCGTGCGGCGCCGGATCTGGGATTTTCTCAGCCGGGAGAACGTTGATCTGGTCGTGCCCATCGACTTTCCCGGTTTCAACGCCAAGCTGGCCGGCAAGAGCCAAAGCCTGGGCTTGCCGGTTTTCTGGCTGGTGGCGCCGCAGGTCTGGGCCTGGGGCGGTTGGCGGACCGGAGGCTTTCGCCGCAAGATCGACCGGCTCGGTACCATTCTTCCCTTCGAGACAAACTACTTCCGGCAGCGCGGGTTTGATGTGTTTCCCATGGGGCACCCGCTCATGGAGGACTATGGGGCGGATTTTCCCTTCGAGGCGAACCTGACGGCACGCGAGCACCGCTTCAACGATCGGGACTGCGCCCTGACCATCGGCATCCTGCCGGGGAGCCGGCGGCAGGAGCTGAGTCACCTGTTGCCCGCCTTGCGCGTGACCTGCCAGGCGGTCATGGGCCACTTGCCGGATCGCGAGCTGAAGTTCGTCGTCAGCGCGGCACCGGGTGTGGACCCGGTGCAGGTGAGCACGGTATTTGACGGCACCTTCGAGATCAGCCAGGCACCGCTGCCCCAATTGATGAGGCACCTCGACCTGGCTCTCGTTTGCAGCGGTACCGCGAGCCTGGAAGCGGCTCTGGCCGGTGTGCCCCACGAATTGGTCTACCGCACCGGCACGGTGAACGCCTTCATTGCCCGGCGCCTGGTGCGCACGCCGCACATCGGCCTGAGCAATCTGATCATGGATCGCCGCATTGTGCGCGAGCACTTCCAGGAAGAGGCGGCGCCACTGCCGTTGGCGCGCAACCTGCTGCGCTGGCTGGCGCGCCCGGCCGAGCGGCAGGCCTTCTATGGCGATGTGCGGCAACTGCGGCAGATGTGCGGTGAGGCCGGAGTCTGGCGGCGGACGGCGAGTGAACTGCTGCGGTCGACGCCGGAAGTCGAGGCAGCGGCTGACGGGGCCTGAGGTGGCGACCCAGGCACTCAAACTGGCGCTGGCACCGGTGATCTGGCGCATTTACTGCGCCACGCTGAGAGTCCCGTCCTTCGCCGCTGCGGCTGCGGACGGGACATCGGCTGAGCCGCGGATTTTTGCCTGCCTGCACCGGGACATACTGCCTGCGATTATTCATGTTCGTTCGGCCCATCCGTCGCTACTGGTGAGCGACAGTCCTGATGGTGATATTCTGGTGCGCACGCTTGGCCGGCACGCGTACGGCTTTGTCCGGGGGGCGACCGGGGAGAATGGGCAGCGCGCCTTCGTCATGCTGCGCCGGGAATTGGACGCGGGGCGTTCCATCGGACTGGCGGTTGACGGGCCGAAGGGGCCGTACGGTGTGATCAACGAGGGTGTTCTGCAATTGAGCCGACTCGGTGGTGCGGCCATAGTGCCGCTGAAAGTTGTCGCGCCAGGGGCCTGGGTGCTCGGAACCTGGGACCGGACGGTCGTGCCGCGGCCGTTCGGACGCGTCCGTGTGGCCTGTGGTCCCCAACTCAGGGTACCCCGGTCTGCCGGCGAGGCCGAACTGGCGGCTGTTCGTCGTCAGTTGGCCGCTTGCCTGGGTGTCGAAAGGGAAAACCGTGCAGATTCTTGATTGGCGCGGGAAAGGCGAGAGGCTCCTGACCTCGTGGTGGCGGCCCCGCCTCGGTACCGAAACCATGGCTTTGAGCGGACCGGCGCGGTTGTGGGCTGCCCTGCACGGAGCCGCGATGGCGCGCCGGGTGCGGGGCCGGTCGGCGCCATCACCGATGCCGCTGGTGGTGTCGGTGGGTAATCTGGCTCTGGGCGGAACGGGCAAGACGCCGGTGGTGATCAATCTGGCCCGCGAGTTGGCCGGACGTGGCCGGGCGGGGGCTGTGTTGACCAGGGGCTTCCGGTCGCCGCTGGCCGGTCCGCTGGCCGTGACGCCGGACAACGCCCGGGCCGGGGACGAAGCGCGGCTGCTGGCGTTGGCCCTGGCGGATATTCCCTGGCAGGTCGTGCAGGCCCGCAATCGCCAGGCCGGACTGCAGCAGATCATGGAGGCGGCCTCGGCGCCGGATGTGGTGATCCTGGAGGACGGCCATCAGACCGCGGGCGTGGGGCGGCATCTGGATATCCTGATTCTGGACCATTGGACGCAGGTCGCAACGCCGGCCGGGCCGCGCCTGGCACCGGCCACGGGGCACCTGTTTCCCTTCGGCCCCTGGCGCGAGGCGCGAGGCGGCGCGGCGCGCGCGGATATCTGGCTGGTGGAAACGGCCGACTGCGTGGCACCGTCCGGCACCAGTGGAGCGCCGGTGCTGACCTTCACGCGGTCCCTGGCGCTGCGCGGCGTCAATCAGGCCGCCGGGACGCAGCCTGACCCGCGGCATCCCGCGCTTGTTTCGGGCATTGCCCGGCCCGAGCGGTTCGAGTCCGGCGTCCGGTCCCTGGTCGCGAGCGAGGTGCCGCTGGCGGTCCGCCTGCCGGATCACCAGCCCTACAACCAGGGGTTGGTCAGGCGCCTGGAAAGGACCCTCAGGGAAGCCGACTGCGGCTGCCTGCTGACCACGGCCAAGGACTGGATCAAGCTGGCCGACCTGTGGCCCGCGGCGATTCCGGCCTACGTGGCGGACCTGTCAATCGTTTGGGGGCAAGGCAAGACGCTCGCCGATCTGGTCGGTGAGCGCCTCTGAGAGCCTCGGCAGGGAGGAAGAATCCCCGTTTGTCTACTGGTCCGAAACCGTGTTGACGAACTGGACCGCGGTACCGGCTTTGAAGGAGACTTCGTACTCGCTGCCGGATTCGTGGCCGTAGAAGGTCACTTCGGCGTTGGCGGTGAACGGAGCGCCGGGGAACCAGATCTCGCTTTTCATGGACAGGTCGCCCACCAGGACGCCAGCCACGACTTCGCCGTTGACCGGGATGGAGACGGTCATCGTCCCGCGGGTCACGTTGTAGTTGGCCAGTTCCGCGGGCGCGGCCGGACCGGGCAGCCAGACCAGGTCGTAGCTCGTCACGTTGAACGTGCTGTAGGTGCTGTTTTCGGCGATGACCATGGTGTCGTTCAGGGGGCGGGCCGAGAACGTCACGTTCATGAACTCGATGGGGATGAAGTCATCCGCCGGATCGGCCGTGCCGTTGTCGTTGAAGTGGGCGATCACCAGGGGCGCGCCGGCGTTGACCAGATCGGCCTCGGCCACCAGGCGCTGGTGCTCGTTATTTTCGGTGCTGCAGCCGGTCAGGGCGATCACAGCCAGCATGAGGGCTGTCGTGAGAAACAGGACTCGGGAATTCACGTTTTCTTCCTCCCGGTGGACAGTCGTCCAGTGGAATGTTTTCATGGCTGAACCATGAGTGTTTTCGGCTGTTGGCCGGACCGCTTTAGGTTAAATTATTGTTCAGGGTTACCAAGATCGGGGCCAGTTTCCCGAGGCACTTCTCCTTCTTCCCGGTGGTGGACCATGTTTCCGCATGTGAGCCAGGACGTCATCAGCAGTCGCTATCTTGTGGTGGGCACGGGCATCGCCGGGTTGCAGTTCGCCCTTCTGGTCGCCGAATACGGCACGGTCAACATCGTGACCAAGAAGGAGAGCCGCGAGAGCAACACCAACTACGCGCAGGGCGGCATTGCGGCCGCGGTCAGCCCCCTGGATGATTTTGAGTCCCATGTGCAGGATACCCTGGTCGCCGGGGACGGGCTGTGCGATGAGGCCACCGTTCGGCGCATGGTCGAGGCCGGGCCCGCGCTGGTCGAGCGCCTGGTCTCCTACGGTGTGCCATTCAGCCGGGAGAGCGAGTCCGCCGCTGGCCAGTACGCGCTGGGCCGGGAGGGCGGACATTCCCGGCGCCGGGTGCTCCATTGCCAGGATCTGACGGGGCGGGAGATTGAAACCCACCTGCTGGCGGCCTGCATGGCCCACCCGAATATATCCCTGCACGAAGACCATATGGGCCTGGATCTGCTGCCGGGCCGGGAAGTGGGCCTGCGGGGCGAGTTCGCCGAACGAGTGGTGGGCTGCGCGGTACTGGACCGGCGCTCGCTGACGCGGCAGGTCTTCCTGGCCGATGCGGTGGTCCTGGCGACCGGTGGCTGCGGCAAGGTCTACAGCTACACCAGCAATCCGGATATCGCCACGGGGGACGGCATGGCCATGGCCTTCCGGGCCGGCGCCCGCATGCGCAACCTCGAATTCGTCCAATTCCACCCGACGTGCCTGTATCACCCGGAAGCCAAGAGCTTCCTGATCAGCGAAGCGGTGCGGGGCGAAGGGGCCGTTCTGATCAATCAGCAGGGTGAAAAATTCATGACCCGCTATCACCCACTGGCGGATCTGGCGCCGCGGGATGTGGTGGCGCGGAGCATCGACCAGGAGCTGAAACTGAGTGGCGATCCCTGCGCCTTCCTGGACTTGCGGCACCTGGACCGGGCCAAGGTCGAAGCGCGCTTTCCGCACCTGGTCAAGACGTGTGCGCGATTCGGGATCGATATGGCTGGGCAGCCGGTACCGGTTGTGCCGGCGGCCCACTACATGTGCGGCGGGGTGGCGACAGACGGCCAGGCGCGCACTTCGCTGCCGGGGCTTTATGCCATTGGCGAGGCCGCCTGTACCGGCATCCATGGGGCCAATCGGCTGGCCAGCAACAGCTTGCTCGAGGCTGTCTACTTCGCCAGTCAGGCGGCCGAGGCCAGTGTCTCTGAGCCGGAGGTTTTTGCCGAACGGCCGGCGCGTCTGGTGCGCCAGGCTCCGGACGGGGACGACCTGGTGCACCGCAGCCGGGCCATGGTCCTGGAGCACGACTGGGATCTCGTGCGCCGCGTGATGTGGGACTACGTGGGGATCGTGCGCGACCGGGAACGACTGGATATCGCCCTGGAAAGGGTGCGTCACATCCGGGCCACCGTGGAAGAGCTGTACCGGCAGAGCATCATCAATCCCGACGTGGTGGAGTTGCGCAACATTGCCCTGCTCGGGGAACTGATCATCCTGTGTGCGCGCAGCCGTGAGGAAAGCCGCGGCCTGCACTACACGACCGACTTCCCCCACAAGGCCGACCGGGCGGTGGACACGGATCTGCAGCGTGGCGTGGTACTGGCCGGCGAAGTGGCCTGGGAACGTGACCAGACGGGCAGTCATGACAGATGAACGCACGCAGCCGTGGTATGAGGCCGCCTTCGGCGCCCACTACCCTTTGCTGTACCGGCACCGGGATGCCCGGGAGGCCCGGCGGTGCCTGCGACTGCTGCCCCGCCTGGCCCCCCTGACCGCCGGAGCGGGTGAACTGGTCCTCGATCTGGGCTGCGGGGACGGCCGGCACCTTGCCGAGTTGGCGGCCACCGGTGTCGTGCCCGTCGGCCTGGACTTGTCGGCGGCTCTGCTGGAGGTGGCGGCGGCGCGACGCGGCGCGGGTGGGGTTCTGGTGCGCGGGGACATGCGGGCGCTGCCTTTCGGCACCGGGCGATTCGCCGCCGTCCTCAGCCTGTTCACGGCTTTCGGCTACTTCGGTCCACCCGCGGCGAACGCGGCACCGGTCCAGGAAGTGGCCCGTGTCCTGCGCCCGGGCGGCCACTGGTTTCTGGACTACTTTGACGGGGATGCGGTGCTGGCGGAACTGGGCGATGGACAGCCTCGCGTGCGCGAGCGCCGACTGGAGTGCCTGGCGGTGCGCGAGACCCGGCGCTATGTGGCGGCGACTTCGCAAGTGATCAAGGATGTGCAGCTCAGACCATTGCCGGGGCAGGCGGTGGCTGCCGCCGAATGGGGGATCGGGCCAGACGGCCTGGACTACCGGGAACAGGTGGCGGTCTTCACCCTGGCGGGGCTGGATCAGCTGGCGGCGCAGGTTGGCCTGGACCGTGTGGCGGGCGCCGGCGACTACGACGGCGGCCCCCTGGGTGCGGGGGCGCGTTGGCTCCTGGTGTACCGGAAGGAAAGTGTGGCTGATTGATGAGTTATCCCTGCAGAGACCTGGGGCCCCTGGCGGCCCAGTTTCCCGATGGCGGGCTCTTTGCCAGTTGGCTGGCCGGTGTGGCGATACCGGGCTCGCGGTCTGCCACCGCCGAATTCGAGCTGGCGATCGGGGCCGGCGGCGGGGGGCGGGCACCTCTGTGGGGCGAAGACCGATTCGAGGCGCTGCTGCCTCCGGCGTGGCGCGAATTGGCCGGGGGCCCTGAGGTAGTGGTCACGGGGCAGCAGCCGGGGGTGCTGGGCGGGACTCTGCTGACCTTGTACAAGATAGCCACGGCCGTGGCGCTGGCTCGCGAACGCACTGCCGGGGGCCGGCCGACGGTGCCGGTTTTCTGGTCCGGCGACGACGATGACGATCTGGCCGAAGCCCTGGCGCCGGTGGGCTGGGACGAGGCTGCGGCCGACCTGTGGCGCAGCCCGGAACGACCGCATGGGCGGCGCAGCGCGGAGGAACGGCGGCTGGTCGGCGGTCTGGGCGCCGGGGTGTGGGCCGCGCCGGCGCTGGACCAGATCGGCTCTCCGGCGGCGGACGCTCTGCAGCGGGATCTGGTCTCCTTGCTGACCGAGGCGGTCGCCCAGGATCAGAAGCTGGGCCCGGGGCAGGTGCAGCTCATTGCCCGGGTTTTTGCCGGGACAGATTTGGTGATACTGCGTGGCAACGACCAGTGGCTGCACCGCACCGCCGCTCCGTTCTATGAGCAGATCAGCGGGCGGGTGAACGAGTTGGCTGATCTGGTCCGTGAGCGCGGCCGGGAGCTGACGGCGGCCGGCTATCACGCCCAGATCAATGAACGGTCCCTCAGTCGGGTCATGTATCGGGTGCAGGGCGGGCAACGGCAGGCCGTCACTGGTTTCAGCGGTGCCGAGGCCGAAACCCTGCGGCCGGGCGTAATGCTGCGCAGTCCGCTGCAGGATTGGCTGCTGCAGCCGGCGGCGGTTGTCGTGGGGCCGGGGGAACTGGCCTATCTGCGGCAGCTGGATCCCCTCTACGCGGCGCTGGGGCAATCGCGTTGTGCCCTGGTGCCCCGTTTGGCGGCGTGGATCCTGCCGGAGGGACCAGTGGGCGAGAGACTTGTTTCCCTGTTGCGGCCCGGGAACCAGGCAACCTGGGTGGACCCCGAGGCGCTGGCCGACCAGGTTGCCGGCACCGTCCGGGCGGAATTGACTGCGGTGTTGACCGGTGAGCTGGGGCTGGATACGGCTCGGGCGGCTGAGTTGGCAGCCAACCGGGCGCGACGGTTCCGCAAGGGCGTCGCCGCCATGTTCGGCACGGAAGTGGAACGCCAAAGGCGGGCCCGGCTGAAGACCGTCCCGACCTGGGTACTGCCGGACGGGCATCGGCAGGAGCGAGCCCTGGGATTGCTCTGCGCACTTGGCTTGTGGGGTGGTGAACTGGTCGATAGCGTCTTGGCGGTAGCGACGGAACATCTCCGGCAGGGCGGGGCGGGCCGCTGGCGGGAGCACGGTATTCTGGTGCCGGCCTGGCCTGGCCAAACGAAAGGAACGGTGGCGTCTTGAATCAGGGGCAACACGCGGGCTGTGACCTGTTGGTCATTTCCCCGCACACCGATGATGCGGAGATCGGTCTCGGCGGCACTCTGCGCCTGCTGGCGGATCAGGGGCGGCGCGTCTGGGCCCTGGACCTGACGCGGGGCGAACTGGGTACCAACGCCACGCCGGACGAACGCTGGGCCGAGGCGGCGGCGGCCGCCACGATCCTGGGGCTGGCCGGCCGGGCGCAACTGGAACTGCCGGACGGTTTCATCGATCCGGGTGACCGGGAACAAGTGGCGCCGGTGGTCGCCGTGCTGCGGCGCCTGCGGCCCCGGTGGGTCGTCACCGCGCCGGACCCCGTGCGGCATCCTGACCATCAGGCGACCCCGGCGCTGGTGGAGAAGGCGGTCTTCATGGCGCGCCTCCAGGAGTGGCAACCGGAGCTGGGCCCGGTGCAATTGTGGGACGGTGGTGAAGCGTTGCCCGCGGCGACGGCTCGCTGGTCCGTCGAAGCCCGCTTCGCCGTCAGTGGTGACCATGACCAGCCGGCCCTGCTGTTCGACGTGGGCGCGGTGTGGGCCGCCAAGGTGGAGGCGCTGGCCTGCTACGCGAGCCAGTTCGGCCGGAACGCCGGCCAGACCAGCACGATGATCAACGATCCGTCCTTCCTGGGCAAGATTGAGCGCCGCGCCCGGACCTGGGGCCGGCTGGCGGGCGTGGAACTGGCCGAAGCCTGGAGCTCCCGGGCCGTGCCGGTGGCGACGGACCTGCCCCGCGGGCGGTGGGCCGGATGAACGCGGTGAACATGCCCACGATCGGCATCACCTGCTACCCGAGCCAGGGCGGCAGCGGCGTCGTGGCCACCGAACTGGGACTGCATCTGTCCCGGCGGGGCTGCGAAGTGCACTTCATCTCCAGCGAGCTGCCGTTCCGGTTGCGCAAGTACCACGACAACATCATCTACCATCCGGTCGAGATGCCGCAGTACCCCGTTTTCCAGCACTCGCCCTATACCCTGAGCCTGGCCACGACCATGAGCGAAGTGGCGACCCGCTGCGGGCTCGATATTCTGCATGTCCACTACGCCATACCTCACACGGCGAGTGCCTTCCTGGCCCAGCAGATGGTCGGTCCCGAGCGGTTGAAGGTGGTCACGACCCTGCACGGCACCGACATCACCCTGGTGGGGCAGGAACCGTCGTTTTTTCCGATCACCCGTTTTCTCATTCAGAAGAGTGACGCGGTGACGGCCGTTTCCAGTTTCCTGAAGGCGGAGACCATCCGGGTTTTCGATACCGGGGAAGATATCGAGGTCATCCCGAATTTCGTGGATGCGCGCGTGTTCGTGCCCAAGGAAATGAACGCGGTCCGGGCCCGATTTGCGCCGGCCGGTGAGAAGCTGATCCTGCACGCCTCGAATTTCCGGCCGGTCAAGAATCCCCGTGCGGTGATCGAAGTCTTTGCACGAGTCAGGCGGGATTTGCCCGTGCGGCTGCTGCTGGTCGGCGACGGGCCCGAGATGCCCGGCGTGAGGCAGCAGGTGGCCGAGGCGGGCCTGAGCGACCACGTGGAGTATCTGGGCCCGGTGGACAAGCTGGAGGAGATCCTGCCGGTGGCGGACCTGCTGCTGTTGCCGTCGCTGCACGAAAGCTTCGGTCTGGTGGCCCTGGAGGCCATGGCCTGCGGCGTCGTGCCGGTGGTGACCAGCCGTGGCGGGGCAGGCGAGTTCATTCAGGATGGGATCAACGGATTCCTGCGGGATCCGTCGGATATCACAGGCATGGCGGCGGCGGCGAGCGAGGTGCTGGGCGATGCCGCCCTGCACGCCCAACTGGTGGAAGAAGGCCGGCGGGACGCTGCTGCGGATTTCGGCGCGCCCTGTGTGGTGCGGCAGTATCTCGAGCTGTACGACCGCCTGCTCGGCAATTCCGGCAGCTGACAGTTGACAGTCAGCGGTTTGGCGGTACAATGAGAGACGTGCCGAGTGCCAACGAAAACACCACTGGGGAGCCACAAATGACCGCCCACAAGGATCTGGTCCACACTATCAGGCGATTGGCCGAGTATCGCGGTGTGTACCGCCCCGAGGCCTATTTCTTCGTGCTGGAGAGCCTGGAGAACGCCATGGAGGCACGCGAGGAGCGGGGCCACATCAGCGGCGAGGGCCTTTTGGCCTGGATCCGGAAGCTGGGGCGCGAGAGGTACGGCGTCATGGCGGGCGATGTCTTCAACGCCTGGGGTGTCAACAACACCACGGATTTTGGCCGTATCGTCTTTCATCTGGTGGACGCGGGGCTGCTGAAGAAGCGCGAACAGGACTCCCTGAGCGACTTCATCGACAAATTCGACTTTCAAGAGGCGTTTGCCCTGAAGGTTTTTCAGGAACGGGGCTGAAACCAGCCCCGCCCTTTTTGCGTCTGACAGCCGGAGAGGGAACTTTCAACAGATTTTCCTGTTGTTCGGTCCGGCTCCGGGACATTTTTGGCACGAAATGATCTGACCCCGTTCGGGGTCTGGCGGTGGGCAGGGACGATCACCCGGATCCGGCCGTGACGGAGCGAGGCCGCATCCCCACTTAAAACGAAAATTCTCCGAGGAGAACCCATGATCGTCCTGCCGGCTTCGGCCACGATCTCGTCATTTGCCGGTTCGGTCCCCTTCCTGGCCGCGCTGGGGCCCGGGGAACTGATCAACCTGGTGCGTGAGTCCACCTTCTTCGGCAAGTCCATCCTGTTGGTGCTGGGCTTTTTGTCCGTGCTCAGTTGGGCCGTGTTCATTGACAAGGCTGTTACTTTACGCCGCATCCGGTCGGGGCATCTCCTGTTCTGGGAGAAGTGCGAGGAGTGGCTCGACGGACGCAGCCGCCGCAGCGACCTGGACGCCTGGTGCAACGACAACGATGATCTCCCCTTGTGCAACCTGCTGCTGGAAACCGGCAACAGCCCAAGCGTGCCCGGTATTCGCCGGGCCAGCGAGCGGGTGACCTACCTGGAGACCGAGAACCTGGAACGGTACCTGATCCTGCTGTCCACGACGGTGACCATCTCGCCCTTCCTGGGCCTGCTGGGCACGGTGTGGGGGATCATGAGCAGCTTCTGGGGCATGGCCTCGATGCAGAGCGCCAACCTGACGGTCGTGGCCCCGGGCATTGCCGAGGCCCTGATCACGACGATCGCCGGTCTGACGGCGGCCATTCCCGCGGTTATCTTCTACAACATGATCGTGCGCAAAATCGATCTGGTGGCCAACGAACTGGACCGCCTGCGCACCATCCTCGAGGAAGGCGCCGGCGGCGGCAGCGGTGCCGTGGGCCCCGCCGGGCGGGACGTGGCGCGGCTGCCGGCGCAGCATGACCGGGAGAGCATCTGATGAGTCGCCGACGGCGCAGCAGCTACTCGGCCATGGCCAGCATCAACATCACCTCGCTGGTGGATGTGACGCTGACCCTGTTGATCATCTTCATGCTGACGGCGCCCTACATCCAGGGCGGCGTGGAGGTGAATCTGCCCGAGGCTGATACGCGCAACGTGGTGGTCAAGGAGGGACCGGTGATTTCGGTCACCAACAACCGCAAGGTGTTTTTCCAGGAGCAGGCCATCGATCTGGCCGATCTCAAGACGATGCTGGTGCCCTATCTGGAGCAGAAGGAATCCGTGCCGGTGTACCTGCGCTGCGACGAGGAAGTGCCCTATGGCTTCGTGCTCAAGGTGATGGCCGCTGTCGAGGTGGAGGGCTTTCTGAATCTGAGCCTGGTGACGGACCAGGCGGCCCAGGACGTGACACCGCCGGCCGAGCGGAGTCGCTGAGATGCTCAGTCGCGGTTTGCCCTACTCGATCCTGGTGCACGCCGTGGCGTTGACCTTGATTGTCATGTTTGGCAACCATGTGGCGCGTCATCCGGTGCAGCCGCCGCGCTCGATCAAGGTCAGGATGGTGCACCTGCCGCAAACCCGGCCCCAGGCCAGCAAACCGGCCGAACCGGTCGTGGTGACGGAGGCGCAGCCGGAGATCAAACCGGACCTGCCGCCGAAGGAGTTGCCCAAGCCCAAGCCCAAACCCAAACCGGTGCCGAAGAAGCCGCAGCCTGAGGTCAAGGCGCCGGAGCCCGATCCGGTCAAGCCGGTCGCAGCACCCGACAAGGACGCGGTGGTCATCCCGCCGACGCTGACGTCCCCGACGATCACCGGCACCGACGAGAATTTTCCCTTCGCCTGGTACGTGGGGCTGATCGAGGGCAAGGTCGTGAACAATTGGCGGCCCCGCCAATTGGGTTTCGGCAAGCGCGCCATCGTTTCGTGCACCGTTCATTTCCGGATCGGGCGCAACGGCGCCGTCAGCCAGGTGACCCTGGTGCGCAACAGCGGGGTCGGGGTGTATGACCGGGAAGCGCTGCGGGCGGTCAAGACCACACGGTTGCCGCCCCTGCCGCCCCAGTACACCGGTTCGTCCCTGGGGATCACTTTCACTTTCAATCTGGAGCCCGGCAGTTGATGAAATCCAAGACCAGAATGGCCGTCCTACTGCTGCTGCTGGCCGGCGGCGCCCTGGCCCAGGGGGGCAACTCGGAACTCTACCTCGAGACAACGGCCTCGGCCTTCATCAAGACCGATGTGAAGCTGGCGCCGCTGGACGTGCTGTCGGGTGGTGAGAA
>JAJRWA010000083.1 GCA_024277025.1 Candidatus Krumholzibacteriota bacterium
CCGCGGTCGCGACCACAAGGCGCTGGTCGTACTCGGTTCGGCGACGCCTGATCTTGAGAGCATGAACAACGCGCAGGGCGGTCGCTTCGAGCTGCTGGAACTGCCCGAACGCATGGGCGGCACCCTGCCGGTGGTCGAGGTGGTGGACATGCGGGGAACCGCGACCGCGTCCGGCTTCACGCCGGCCTTGATCACGGCCATGCAGGAGACCCTGGCTGTCGAGCGGCAGATCATCCTGTACTACAACCGGCGCGGATTTGCCCGGGTGATCCAGTGTACCGCCTGCGGTGAGGTCGTGATGTGCCCCAACTGCGACATCGGCCTGACCTACCATCTGCGGCCGCGGCGCCTGCTGTGCCACTACTGCGGCAGCACCAGGGACGTACCCGAGAACTGTCCGGATTGCGGTTCCGACGAGACCAAACCCTCGGGCGGCGGCACCGAGAAGATCGAGCTGCACCTGCAGGCCCATTTCCCGGAGGCGCGGCTGCTGCGTCTGGACCGGGACACGACCAGTCGGCGGGGCAGCCACAAGCGCATCCTGGCCGCCTTCGCCCGCGGTGAGGCCGACATCCTGGTCGGCACCCAGATGGTGGCCAAGGGGCATCATTTTCCGCGGGTGGATCTGGTCGGGGTGTTGGCGGCGGACGATGGCCTGGGGTTGCCGGATTTTCGGGCCGCCGAGCGCTCATTCCAACTGCTGACCCAGGTGGCCGGGCGCTCCGGTCGCACGGGCACCGGACGGGTCATCTACCAGACCTGGCAGCCGGAGCACCCGGTGATTCAGGCCGCGGCGGCTCACGACTACGCGTCTTTCCTCGCGGCGGAACTGCCGGCCCGCAAGAGCCTCGGTTATCCACCGCACCGCCGGCTGCTGCGGCTGGGCGTGACGGGGCGGCGGCAGCACGAAGTGGCGGCGGCGGCCGAGCGTCTGGCCGCGGTCCTGCGCCAGAGCTTCACGCGCGCCGGGTTGACGGTACTGGGGCCGGCGCCGGCGGTGTTTCCCCGGCTGCACGATCGGTACCGGTTCCAGATCCTGATCAAAGGCACCCTGAACAAGCGCGAAAAGACCTGGCTGACCGGCGTGCTGGCCGAGGTGCGCCAGGGCCTGCGCGGGATCGATGTGGTGCACGACGTGGACCCCGTTTCCGTTTATTGAGATAATCTGTTATCATTAATTGGCCAGGTTTTTGCACAAGCCTCATCAATAGTGCCGCCAACGTGTCATTGTGCCCGAAAGGACCCTGATGTCCCGCCATTCCGTTATGCCATTTGCCCTGATTCTGCTCGCGCTGCTGGTTCTGGTTCCCCTGACTGGGACCGCCAAGGCGGCCGGAGAACCGGATTTTGACGCCCTGCGTCGCCAGGCCCTGGAAAACGGGGGCCACTGGCAGGTCGATGAGACCTTCAGCCGTTCGCTGACTCCCGAAAAGCGCGCCCACCTGCTGGGTTACGCGCCGCCGCCGGGCTATCAGGCCGAGCTGGATAGGCATCTGAAGATCTACCCGCTGGACAAGGCGCTGCCCACGAGCCTGAACTGGCGTGATCTGGGCGGGATAACCCCGGTCAAGGACCAGGCTCAGTGCGGGTCCTGCTGGGCGTTCGCGGCCACCGGCGAGATGGAGGCCTTCGTCAAGATCTACTACGGCGTGGAATTGGACCTGTCGGAGCAGCAACTGGTCAGCTGCAACAACTACGGCGCCGGCTGTGACGGCGGCTGGGCTTCGGCGGCCTACTCGGTCTTTCAGCAGAACGGCGGCGTGCTGGAGAATTGCCATCCCTACCTGCAGGCCGACCCGCCCCTGGCACCGTGCGAACAGAACGGGCTCAAACCCTACGCCTGGGTCACGGGGTGGAATTCGATTGCCAACGATGTCGACCAGATCAAGGCCGCGCTGCAGGTCGGCCCGGTCTGTACCGGCATCGACGGCGGCCCGGACCTGCAGGCCTACGGCAGCGGCTGTTTCGACCTGCCGGGCAGTTCGGTCAACCATCTGGTGCTGATCGTCGGTTATGACGACCGCTCGTGCGGGGGCAACGGCGCCTGGCTGATCAAGAACAGCTGGGGACCGGGCTTCGGCGAAGGCGGCTATGTGTGGGTGGAGTACGGTGCGGCCATGACCGGCTTCAGCGTCTCCCAGCTGCAGTACACCGCACCGCCGGTCACCATCACCCTGGACAGCGAACTGGGTGCCGGTGGCCTGTATGGTGACCAGTTGACCGACATCAACTGGACGACCTACGGCGCGGCGGCGCCGACAGTCGACATCTGGCTGGGCATTGACGGGGAGTGTCACGACCTGCTGGTCGCCGAGAACGTGCCCAACACGGGCACCTACAGCTGGGTGGTGCCCAATCTGGGCACCAACTACGCCAGCCTGGTGGTTTACCCCAGCGGCGGGACCAGCGAAGGCTACGGTCTGACGGCCGCCCCCATGCAGATTATCGGGCACAAGACGCGGTATGTCTCGGCCCTGGGCAGCGACACGCCGCCCTACGAGACCATCGCCACAGCGGCCCACAACATCGGCGACGCCGTCAGCGCCTGTACCGGCACCGACACCGTGCTGGTGGCCGGCGGCGACTACATCGGCAATGTCACGGTCAGTTCGACCGTGCGGGTGATCGGTTCCTGGAACGAGTCGTTCACGGTGCAGGACATGGCGGCGCACCCGAGCCGGCTGCAGGGCGGCAACTCGGCCGTGCGCGTCTATTCGGGCGCCGCCGATTTCGGCTTGTTCGACAGCTTTGTCTTCCATGATTGCCTCGGCGGCTACTCGTCCGAACCGGTGGGCGGCCAGCACGGCGGCGCCGTCTACAGCAGCGGGGCATCGGTCACCTTCCGCAATTGCGAGTTCGTCAACAACCGGGCCGCCACCGGCAGCGGTATCGGCTATGGCGGGGCAGCCTGTGTGCTGGATGGAGCACCAGTCTTCGAGAATTGCGTGTTCACCGGCAACGTGGCCAGCAGTGGTGGCGCCGTCGGGGTCTTCGGGACGGCGGACGTTTCGTTCATCAATTGTGATTTCACGGGAAATGTGCTGAGCGACAGCCTGGATTCCAACACCGGTGGCGCCCTGCTTGTGCAGGACGGCGGGATCAATCTCAGCGGCGGCTCACTGGTCAACAACGGGGCGGCCGGCCGTGGCGGCGCCCTGCATCTGACCAATGGTCAGGCCGTGTTCGATGGCGTTGAAGTGCGCAACAACCGGGCCCGCGGCGGCGGTGGCGCCATGACGACCACCGGCGGGTCACTGACCATAACGCGGTCGACGCTGGTGGAAAACACCACCCTGGGCGGCAACGGCGGCGCCATGGAAGCCTCGGGTACGGAGTTGACCCTGTCCAACGTGCGGCTGACCGGCAACACGGCCGCCAGTATCGGCGGCGGCGTCTGCGCCTTCTCCGGCACCGGACGCGTGGAGAGCTGCCAGTTCGACGCCAATGATGCGCCCAATGTCGGTGGCATCTTCTTTCTGGCCGGCGGTCCGACCACCGTGCGCAACAACATGGTGTTCGGCAACAGCGGCGGCGGCCTGCTGGTTTCCGGTGACGGGTCGCTGGAGGATTGGAACAACGTTTGGCAGAATACAGGCGGCGACAACCTGAATACGACGCCGGGAATCCACTCCTGCAGCCTGGACCCCTTGTTTGTGGATGCGCCCGGCGGTGACTTCGGACTGGGACAGCATTCGCCCAACGTGGACGGCGGCGCGGTTGACGCGAGTTGCCTGGATCCGGATGGTTCGGTGGCCGACATCGGCCTGAAGGGCGGCCCGCTGGCGGACTTCGTGGCCCCTGACCGGATAGCCGGTGCCGCGTTGACGGATCTGGGTGGCGGCACCTGGCAACTGGACTGGACCGCAGCGACGGCGCCGAACACCGACCACTACGTGGTGTACCGCGACTCGACAGCCGTCTTTCGGCCCACGGCAGCCAAAGCCATGTCGATCGTGGCCCATCCGGCCCACAGCTACGTCGAGACACCACCGGCCGGCGACTGGTACTATCTGGTTGCCGCCGTGGACACTGATGGCTACAGCGGCGGCTATTCGGACAAGGTCTACGTCAGCGGTGGCGCCATCAGTGGCGTGGCGGACGGTGATCTGCCCCGGACGATGGCCATCACCGGCATCGCGCCCAACCCCTTCAACCCGATCACCACGATCTTCTACGATCTCCCCACGGCAGGCGAGGTCCGTCTCGGCGTCTATGACGTGCGGGGACGTCGAGTCCGCGAGCTGACGGCCGGTCAGGTTGCCGCCGGGCGGCACGAAGTCGTCTGGGACGGGCGGGATCATGCCGGGCGCCTGAGCGCAGCCGGTGTCTACTTTGTGCTGCTGAAGGGGCCGCAGGGGACCACGACCAGCAAGATGGTATTGGCCAAATGAGTCCGGTCAATCCAGCCATTTGATGATCTCGGCGGCCGTCACCCGGCCGTCGAGGTCCATCAGGCCCACCTTGCGGGGCAGAACCCACCGCACACCGTCGGTGCTGGTCGCCTTCTTGTCGCCCGCCAGCAGCGCCGTCAGCGTGGCCGGGGGGGGCGCCGGGCAACTGACCGGCAGGCCGCAGTCCATCAACAATTCGGTAACCTGCACGGCCGTCGGCAGGGGGCAGGTTCCGCGTTCGGCGGCCACCTTGAAGACGGCCGCCATGCCGATGGCCACGGCCTCGCCATGGCTCAGGGGCGACTCGGTTTCCTGGCTCCAGGCCTCGACGACGTGGCCCAGGGTGTGGCCCAGATTCAGGGCCCGCCGCGGACCTATTTCCCGAAAATCCCGGTTGACCACATCAGCTTTCACGTAGGCGGCCTGACCGATCCATTCGGTCCAGGGCAGGGCGCCCAGGATGCCCGGCACCGGCAGGTCCGGATCTCCCTCGCGCAGCACGCGCGCCAGTTGATTGCGGCTGTGGTGCAGATGAGCGAAGAGGCGCGGGTCGCCGATCAGCGCGGTCTTGATCATCTCGGCCATGCCGTCGCGCCAGGCGCGCAGCGGCAGGCTGGACAGAAAGCCGCAGTCGGCCAGGATGCCGCTGGCCGGATGAAAAGTGCCGACGGGATTCTTCAGACCAGCGGCGTTGACCGCCGTCTTGCCGCCCAGGGCGGCGTCGACCATGGCCAGCAGCGTGGTCGGCAGGGCGACGAAATTCACGCCGCGTTTCCAGGTCGAAGCAGCCAGGCCCGCCAGGTCCAGGATCGTGCCGCCGCCGACGGCGACGATGGTGCCGTCGCGGTTGACGCCGCAATCGGCCAGCCAGGCGTAGATCTCGGCCAGCCGGGCCAGGGATTTGATGTTCTCGCCGCCGGGCAGCACCAGCGTGCAGTGGCTGAAATGGTCGCATCCCTCCTGGATCTGCTCCAACCAGGAGGGATGCCTGCGAGACACGGTTTCGTCAACGATGTAGACCGGCGGCGGCTGGGGCACGAAGCGGCTCAGCTCAAGTCCCGCCAGCGGCCCGAGCAAGTACTGGCTGGGCCTGCCGTCGAGATTCATGTTGATCGTACGGGGCTTGTTTTCCTTCATCCCGGGGTTTCCATTCCGGCCGGCGGCCTTTCGGCGGCGACCGTGTAACCAGTTGTGTTGATAGTGACTTTCACAATCATCAGCACGGGTTTTCAGGTGCCGGTTTCGCTTGTTTGCGGCTGGAGCGGCGACTACTTTGGGGGCACAAAGAGGATCTCAGTTGAACCGCCGGCGGCCGATCTCCATACTACCGCCCCGAATCGCGGATGGCCAGTGGCGGCTTGGCAACCACCAGAAGGAGTGTAGCGAATGTCAGGTAAAATGACGGAAATCCGCTGGCACGCGCGAGGCGGACAGGGCGCCAAGACGGCGGCCATGTTCCTGGCCGAAGCCGTGCTGGAGAAGGGCAAGTTCGGGCAGGGTTTTCCCGAGTACGGACCCGAGCGCCGCGGCGCGCCCATGCGCGGTTACACCCGCATCGCTGACGCCCCGATCCGCCGCCACTGCATGATCGAACATCCCGGTATCGTTATCGTCCTGGATCCGACCCTGATGGACAGCGCGGCCGCAGGCGTGACCGCGGGCACGGGCGAGGGCACGGTCTTCATCGTCAACACCACCGAGAAACCGGCCACCGTCGCCAGCAAGCTGGGCGTCAAGGGTGCCGTCGTGCACACGGTCGACGCCACGGGCATCGCCCTCGATACGATCGGCCGCCCCATTCCCAACATGCCGATGATCGGCGCCCTGCTGGCGGTCAACGACATGATGACCGTCGCCGAGCTGAAGAGCGCGCTGGTCGACCAGCTGAGCAGCAAGTTCTCCCAGGTGATCATCGACGGCAACCTCAACGCGGTCGACCGCGCGAGCAAGGAGTTGGTGTCCGCATGAGCTTTCTCAGGAACGACGAACTGCACTAAGGCGGGATCATCCGCGAGGCGGGCAACGCCGCCGACTACAAGACCGGTGACTGGCGCACGTATGTGCCCGAGTTCATCGAGGCCAACTGCATCCAGTGCATGTTCTGCTGGATCTACTGCCCCGATTCGGCCATCGACATCGATACCAGCGGTGACAAGCCCATCATGAAGGGCATCATCCTGGACCACTGCAAGGGCTGCGGCATCTGCGCCCACGAATGTCCTCCCGCCAAGAAGGGCAAGTCCGCCCTGGTCATGGTCCGGGAAGAGAAATAGGCAACCCGCCGGAAAGGAATTGAGTCATGGCACAGAAACTCGTGGCACTGTCCGGCAATGAGGCCGTGGCCTATGCGTTCAAGCAGGCCCGACCCCACGTTGCTGCGGCATTCCCGATCACGCCCCAGACCGAGATGATGCACAAGTACGCCGAGTTCGTGGCCAACGGCGAATCGACCACGGAGATGATCCTGGTCGAATCGGAGCACTCGGCCATGAGTGCGGCCGTGGGTTCGGCCGCCGCCGGCGCCCGGACCTTCACCGCCACCAGCAGCGCGGGCTTTGCCCTGATGTGGGAAGTCGTGTACATCGCCGCTTCGTTGCGGCTGCCGATCTGCATGGCCCTGGTCAACCGCGCCCTGAGCGGCAACATCAACATCCACTGCGACCACTCCGACAGCATGGGCGGCCGCGACGCGGGCTGGATCCAACTGTTCGCCGAGAACGCGCAGGAAGCCTATGACAACGCGATCATGTCCTGGCGCATCGCCGAGCATATGGACGTGCGGCTGCCGACGATGGTCAACTACGACGGCTTCATCATCAGCCACACGGCCGACTCGCTGCACATGCTGTCGGACGAGGACGCGTACAAGTTCATCGGCAAGTACAAGGCCGACTACGCGCTGCTGGACGTGGAGAATCCGATCACCGTCGGGCCGCTGGATCTGACGGACTACTACTTCGAGCACAAGGCCAGCCAGTTGGCCGCCTATCCCCGGGCGCTGGAAGTCATCAAGCAGGTCAGCGACGAATACGGCGATCTGACCGGCCGCTACTACGACCACTGCGAAGAGTACCTCATGGATGATGCGGAGATGGTCATGGTCATGCTCGGCAGCAGCGCCGGCACGGCCAAGGATGTCATCGACGAGTACCGTGAGAAGGGCGTCAAGGTGGGTCTGCTGAAGATCCGCACCTTCCGGCCCTTCCCGGTGGCCTATCTCGCCGAGAGACTGGCAGGCCGCAAGGCTGTCTGCGTCCTGGATCGTTCGGCCAGCTTCGGCGGCCAGGGCGGCCCCGTGTTCATGGAAGTCCGCAGCGCCATGTACGGCCTGCAGGTGCCGGTGCACGGCTACATCTACGGCCTCGGCGGTCGTGATTTCGATCTGGGCCAGGTGGCGACCGTGATCGAAGATCTGCAGAAGGTCGCCGCCGGCGGCGAAATGAA
Organism: Candidatus Krumholzibacteriota bacterium; assembly: GCA_024277025.1. Classification (GTDB taxonomy): domain Bacteria; phylum Krumholzibacteriota; class Krumholzibacteriia; order LZORAL124-64-63; family LZORAL124-64-63; genus JAGRNP01. The sequence continues at coordinate 7,836 of JAJRWA010000083.1, forward strand.
CACCATCAACCTCCTGGGTATCAGGTCCTAGGAAAGGAGGCGCGAACAATGGCAACGAATCTCAAGCAGTTGACCAGCAACGAAGACCTCCTTTGCGGAGGACACCGCGCGTGCGCGGGCTGCACCGGGTCGAACATCCTGCGTCAGATCATGCTGACTGCGGGCAGTGACACGGTGGTCGGCGGTGCGACCGGCTGCATGGAAGTGGTCACGACCATCTTCCCGTACACGGCCTGGAAGACGTCATTCATCCACAGCGCGTTCGAGAACTGCGCGGCGACCGTCAGCGGCGTCGAGACGGCTTTCCGCTCGCTGAAGAAGCACGGTGAGCTGCCGGTCGAGCGCGAGAAGATCAACTTCATCGCCTTCGGCGGCGACGGCGGCACCTACGACATCGGGCTGCAGTCGTTGAGCGGGGCCATGGAGCGCGGTCACAACATGCTGTACGTGTGCTACGACAACAACGCCTACATGAACACCGGCATCCAGCGTTCGAGCGCGACCCCCGTGGGGGCCCACACCTCGACCGCGCCGGCAGGCAGCCACAGCACGGGCAAGACCCAGCTGCGCAAGGATCTGACCAAGATCCTGGTCGCGCACAATATCCCGTACGTGGCCCAGACCACGCCCTACCACTGGAAGGACCTGGCGGCCAAGGTCGAGAAGGCTCTGGCGGTCGATGGCCCGGCTTTCCTGAACATCCTGATGCCGTGCACGGTGGGCTGGCACTTCGATCCGGCCATCGGTATCGATCTGGCCCGCGAGGCGGTCGAGTGCGGCTACTGGCCGTTGTTCGAAGTGGAGAACGGCAAGTACATCATCAACAAGAAGCCCAAGGAGATGACGCCCATTGCCGACTGGATGCAGAAGCAGGGGCGGTTCAAGCACCTGTTCAAGCCGGGCAATGAGCACGTGCTGGAGTTTACCCAGAACTGGGTGAAAGAGGAGTGGGAGAAGCTGCTCCGGCTGGAGGCGAGTACGGCGTAGGCGGGCTGACAGCGAGTCTGGCCGCGACGGCGAGCGATAGGGCATCCCGGCTTTGGGCCGGGGTGCCTTTTTTTTGCGGTTCACGTTTCTTGCGGCGGAGACTCTTGTAGTATAGCGAAGTGATCTGAATCCCAACCCGCCGGGAGGCCGCCTTGCCGACTGCAGATGCGTCCGGATCCGAAGACACGACTGAAGAGATGCTGGAGCGGCATGGCCCGCTGGTGATGCAGGTCATCTGGAATCTGGTCCCGGTGGCGGACGACGCCCGGGACATCTTCCAGGATACTTTCCTGCAGCATTATCTGGCGATGCGCCAGGGACGGTCGATCCACAACCCGCGTGCCTGGCTTTGCCAGACGGCCCGGCATGGGGCTTTTCGCCTCTTTCGAGCCCGACAGTCGGCCCCGGACCGGGCGTCGAGCTGGGACGCGGATCAACACCCCGCGCCGGCGACAGATCCCGACCACCCGCTTCTGCTCGCCCGGATACGCACGGTCGCGGCGTCGCTGCCGGACCGCCAGGCTCAGGTCTTCATCATGCGTCACTTCGAACATCTGTCCTTTGCCGAGATTGCCGACCAGTTGGGCTGCAGTGCCGCAGCAGCCCGGGCCAGCGGCTACAAGGCGCTGCAGAGAATCCGCTCCCTGCTGGGCGACAAGACGGAGGAATCGCATGTCTGAGAAACTGAGCCGGACGGAATTCGAGAACAGGCTGGATGAGTATCTGCGCGGAGACTTGCCCGCATCCGCGCGGCTGGACTGCGAAGCATATCTGGCGGAACATCCGGCTGCCAGGCAGGAAGTTGCCGAGTTGCGGCGGATCCTGCCCTGGGCCGCACCGGCTGCCCTGCCCACACCGCCGGCCGACCTGACCGCTGCGGCCGCCAGGGACATTCGGCGCAGCCTGGCCGGCCGCCGCCGCTTCTGGCGGCCCGCGGTTGCCTGGAGCCTGGCTGCTTCGCTGTTGCTGGCGGTGGGGCTGACGCTCTGGCCCAGCGGCTCGTCCCTGATGTTTGCCGACGTCATCGCCCGCCTGCAGACCGTGCAAAGCGTGGCGGTCAACGGCTGGGTGCGCGGCGAGGGCGGCCACGTGGTTCCCTTCCGGCAGTGGCTGCTGGCGGACGGCACGCTGCGCGCCGAGGTGGGGGAAGGCGGCCAGGCGCGCATCGTGGTCGTCAAGGGGCATGAGCGCCTGATCCAGGATCGTGGCGGACGACTCTATGCCGCCGGGATCCCGGCGGGCCAGCGGCTGGATCTGGATCTTGTGCTGCGGGGGCTGCAGGCGGCCTATCAGCGCCCGGATGCGGCCGACAACAGCTATGAGTTCTCCAAACAGGACCTCGGTGAGGTCATGCGTTTCACGCGCCGGGATCGGGCCAGTCTCGGGTACGGACCGTCCAATCGCAAGTGGGTGATCGAAGTGGACAAGCGGACGGCCCTGCCGGTTCTGGCCCAACTGCACCAACTCGTGGACGGGCATTGGGTGCAGATCAGCGAGCTGCACTACGCGGGATTCGACCGGCCGGTCGCGGCGGAGATTTTCGAGCTGACGGGCCCGGCGCTGCCGTTGACAGCCGCCGACCGGCAGCGTTTCTGGTTCGAGCTGTTCATCTCTCCCGACTCCATTCGACGCCCTGCGGTGTATGTGCCGGCCGGCGGCCTGCAGCTCTACTGGTCGGCGGCCGACGAGATGCCGGCTGGGGTTTCCAGCGGCGGATCTACCTTTGCCGCCGGCGGAATCTCGACCCTGGAATTCCGCAATCTGCCGCTGACGCAGGTCGTCCGGGACGTGACAGGGCTGCCGGCAGCGGCGGGTGAGCTGGGGAAGCGGCGGGTGTCCCTGGTGATGAGTGCCAAGACGGTGCTGCCCTGGCGGTACAAGCTGGGGGCTGTGCTCGATCATCTCGGCCTGGCGTACGAAGTGGTCCGTCGCGATACGACGCGCCGCCGCTACGTCTTCAGCCACGACGGCTGGCCAATCGCACCGAGCGCTCACCGGTTCACGAGCGCCCGGGTGGTCGCGGATTCGGCGGGCTATCACTACGTCTTTGAGCGCGTGGAATTGCAGGCCGTGATCAGAAGCCTGCTGGGAAACTGCGATCGGCAGGGCCACCTGGGCAGTCGGGACACGTTGGATTTCGCCTGGGAGGGCTCGCCCGCGGAGAATCCGTTCCGCCAGCGGTTGGACCTGGTCTGCGATATTCCCGGCGCGACGTTTGCGACCAATATCCGGTATCTGCGGGAGGATCTGGGGGTGAAGGTGCGGGTCGAGGAAGAGGTCCACCGGGTGCGGGAGATCCGATTGCTGCCGGGGGACTGATGCACGCATGAGGTTGCAGATGACAATGATTGGTAATAACAATGTCAGGGCAAGTCATCCCCACTGCCGCCCCTGAATGGAGGGCCGTCATGCTCAAATCCCGATCCCCGCTCAACTGGGCAGGACTGACTCTCCTGCTGCTGGCCCTGACCATGCCGGCCTCTGCCGCGACTATCTACACTGCGGTTCTGGACGGCCCCACCGCCAACACCCCGTCCCCGGCGACGGGCACCGCCACCCTGACCCTCAACGATGCCGAGACCGAGGTGCGCTACGAGATCCAGTTCAGCGAGTTGGTCGGTATCGAGCAGATGTCCCATTTCCACGCGTCGCTGCGGGGGATGGACGGGCCTATCCTGACCACGCTGGCGGTGGGCTCGCCCAAGGTGGGGACCTGGGAGGTCGGCCCCTACGAAGTGGGCGAGCTGCAGGCGGGCCGCGTCTACATCAACGTCCACACCGACCTGTATGCCGTCGGCGAGATCAGGGGCAACGTGGTGTTCTCCTCGGTGGCGAACGAGGCCGTGGCCTGGAGCGCGGTCAAGGCGCTGTACCGCTGAGCCGGCCGCCGCAGTCTGCAACGCCGCTGGCCGCCTCCCGTATGTGCTGACGATGCCGCATGCTCTCCCAACCCGAAAAGGTGAGTCGATGTCCGCCACCAGGTATCCGGCGCGCGCCGGGATCATGTTGTTCTGCGTCCTGATCACGTCCGCCGCCGGTCTGCCGGCGGTGGCGGCCGGCGACTGGCCCGGTGGGGGACGCCCCGGCCCCGAGGTCGGCGTCTTCGCCGCCGGGGTGATCTCGACCGACCTGGCCGAGCGCGATCTCAGCGTTGCGGCGTCGGGGGACTGGCTGGCCTACACGATCATGGTCGGACGGCAGGGAGTGATCGTCCTGATGCACCGCCAGGATGGTCGGTGGCAGGCGCCGTCTATCGCTCCGTTTTCCGGGGCGGCCAGCGATCTTGAACCTTTCTTTGCGCCGGATGGGCGCCTCTATTTTGCCTCCCAGCGGGAGCCCGTGAGCGAGCAGCCCAACTACGACATCTGGTCGGTTGGGCTGGCAGACAACCAGTGGGGCGAGCCGGTGCGCCTGGGCGCCGAGATCAACACCGACGCCAACGAGTTCTATCCGGCGCTGAACCGCGCCGGCGACATCTTCTTCACCGCGACCCGCGAGAACGGCGTGGGGGACGAGGATATCTTCGTCTGCCGGCGTGACGGCTCGGGCTACCTGCCGGCCGTGCCGGTGCCCGGCGAACTCAACACATCCGGGCCGGAATTCAACGCCACCGTCAGCCCGGATGACGATTTCATTCTCTTTTCGGCGTGGGGGCGGCCCGACAGCGCCGGCGGCGGCGACCTGTATGTCAGCTACCGGCTGGTCGACGGCACCTACGGACGGGCGGTCGATCTGCCGTTCAACTCGCCGGCCCTCGACTACTGCCCGAGCCTGAGCCCGGACGGCCGCATCCTTTTCTTCAGCAGCAAGCGCAGCGGCGTGGTCCTGGACCGGCAGCAGAACTGGACCCTGGACCGGCTGGGGGCGGCGCTGCGGCGGCCGCTCAACGGCGCGGGGGATATCTTCTGGGTGAAAATGGCGGATTGGCGCCCGCGGGACGACGGCTGAGCCGGATCCTGGATTTCAGCCGGCCCCGCACTATATTGGCGGCCACAGACGTGCCACCGGGACACCACGACAGGGAAGTCGTCACCATGCCGAGACCTGCAGCTGCCGCACTTGTTCTGCTGTTTCTATCGTTGGCCGGGCAGTCTTCGGCCGGCGTTATCCTCAACACCCTGCAGGGCTACGACGACAAGGAACCCGGTTGGAGCGGCCATCTGGACGGCCTGTTCTCCGCCAGCGGCGGCAACACCGACCGCATCGCGGCCGAGGCCGGCGGCCGGACCCAATACCGCGGCGAGCATCATCGCTGGCGGCTGCAGATCAACGGCGGCTACCAGGAAAGCGACGGCGTGGAAACCGCGCGCAACGTCGTGATCCACTTGCGGCACAACCGGGAACTGGGCGGCCGCTGGTCCTCTGTTTCGTTCGTGCAGGTGCAGCACAACCCCTTTCAACGCCTGCGCTCGCGGTGGCTGACCGGCATCGGCCCGCGCTTTGATCTGGCCCGCGACGAGGGGGGCGTGGTGTCGGTGGGGGCGATCCCCATGCTGGAAGTGGAGCGCCTGGAAAACGAAACCGGTCATGTGGCGCGCGGCCGGATGTCGGTTTTCCTGCACGTGGCCCATCGGCTGAGCGCAACCACCCGGCTGGACGCGGTGGTTTTCTGGCAGCCGTTGTTCAGCGACATCACGGCCGCGCGCACGGTCGGAAACCTGACTCTGGCCGTCGATGTGACCGGATCGGTCGAACTGAAGGTGGGGGCGGCAGTCGAAGACAACGCCCGGCCGCCGGTCGGCGTGCTGCGCACCGATTGGAGCACGTTCACGGGGCTGGGCGTGCGCTTCTAGGCGTGTTCCTGCCGCTGATAAGACGGATCTTTCGGTCTTGGCCGGGCCCGGTGGGCCGCAGGCGGCCCGGAACGCCATCTGTAGACCGCCGCCGGCGATTTCACCCAGGACACGGCCAGATTTTTCTCGTGCGCCAGCCGGTGGCAGGCGCTGCAGAGGCAGATCAGGTTGTGCGGGTCGTTGGTTCCGCCTTGCGATCTGGGAGTCTTGTGGTGGACCTCGAGGTAGCGCGTGTGGTTGCAGCCGGGCCTTTGGCATTTGTGGCGGGCTGCCGCCAGAATACGGCGCCTGGCCGCCGGCGGGACTGAAGTGGTGTTGCGCTCGCCCGGCCGACCGATCCGGCAGTCGCACTGCGCCTGCGCCAGTTCCGCCGGGCCGATCGGTATCTCGCCACGACTGGTTTGAACCGAAGCCTGGCCGCAGTCTTCGCACTGGTGGATATGGATTTGCGCCGGCGGTTCCGAGCCCCGGTCTTGCGGCCCCCGGGGGCCACCCGACACGGTGAATGACTGCATCACCGCCAGCAGCGCTTCGACCGGATCAGTCGGCACGCCGCCTCGCTTGCGGATCCGCTCCCGCGGTTCTTCATAGCGGGCAAACTGGGTCGGCGTCATTTCCAGACTCACCCGCACCGGCACCACGGCAGCGGGATTGGTCTTCGGTGGCGGCAATAGTGCTGGCTGGCCTTGCGCGGCTCCAACCGCTTCCCGTTTGGCGGTCTTGACCTCGCGCTCCAGCTCGCGGCGCGAATGGGTCGTCGCATACTCCACCCAACCCTGTTCGTTGGACTGGTCAACAATCGGCGCAATGACTCGAGCGGCAGTGTAGCCCAGCTTGCCGGACTCCACTTCCGCCTTCAGCCGCGGCAAGTCCGCCAGCTTCCGGGACAAGGCCACGAAGTCGCGCGTGCGGCGGGCCGATAACCCGAGCTCCGCCTCGGCGTAGTGGTTGATCGAGCCATAGCCCAACTCGCGATAAAGCTTGCGGGCCATGATCTCCCCAAAGCAGATCACAGCGCATTTCTCGGCCTCGGCCATCTTCTGCAAAGCCGATTTCGGGGCAAGATGCACCTCACGGGCCGACTGGCCGGAGCGGGTCCCCTGACGAATTTCGAGCATGGTTTTTCCCTCACATATGGAGTCGAAATGGAGCCTTGGGGAGGTGCAATCAATATACAAACAAACGACAGCGAAAGCAAGCTAATATACTGAAATATATATTAGTTAAAACAATAGACACGCCCACCCCAGGCACGAAGAATGCACCATAAACAAGCCGAAAATCGCCCACCATAAGAGCCACCAGCACAACCCGATCCAGCCCGCCCCACCCCACAAGCGAACGGCCGGACCGAGGCCCGGCCGTTGCGCTGCAGTTCCGAGGCGACGTCACCCGTGGGGATGCTCCGCGCTCTCTTCGGTCTTGGCCTTGGCCGCACAGCCGGCACAATAGAACTTGCCGTTGATCTCGGTGAGTTTGTCCAACGGCACCGCCTTCATGCCGCAGCCGCCGTCGCAGTCGTGGGTCTCGGCAAGCTGAGTGGCGTCCCCGGTTGCCGGTGGCGTCGCGGCCTCGTCGGTTTGTCCGCCGCCACAGCCGCCGATCACCGCGAGCAGCAGCACCAGGGCGGCCGCCAGCACAATCATGGTTCCTTTTCTCATCATCTAGTCTCCCCTGAAGTGTTCCTCAAGTGGCTCCCATGTATAGATTGCCTTCTGACGGAGCTGATGTACAGCGCGAATGCTGCGCCTGGCTAATCAGCCCTGATCCCCTCAATCTCCAGCGAAATCCTGACCTCCTCGCCGATCAACAGCCCGCCACTTTCCAGCGCCGAGTTGTACGTCAATCCCCAGTCCTTGCGGTTGAGCTTGCCGGTGGCGCTGAAGCCGGCCCGCTGGTTGCCCCAGGGGTCGGCCACCGAACCGTTGTACTCCAGTTCCAGCGTGACCGGATGGGTGGCCCCATGCAGGGTCAGTTCCCCGTGCAGCACACCCTCGGTGTCGCTGGTCATCTCGACCCGTGTCGACTTGAAGACCATGGTCGGGTATTGCGCGGTGTCGAAGAATTCGTCACTGCGCAGGTGGTCGTCGCGTTTGGCGTTGCCGGTGTCGACTGAAGCCAGATCGATCGTGGCGGTCGCCTGCCAGGCGGCCGGGTCGTCTTCCTGGAAGGTGAACGAGCCGGCGACCGTACCAAAAGTGCCGTTGACCTTGCTGATCGTCAGGTGCTTGATGCGAAAACGCACCGAGGAGTGGTCGGGGTCGATCCGGTAGGTGGCCGCCTGCAGCGGCACCGCCGCCAGCAGCATGATGGCTATGGCGGCCTGAATCAGGTTCTTCTTCATGGTCAGTCTCCTGTATTGGTTGTCCTGGCCTTGACCAGTAGTTTGTTCAATTTCCGCAACTCGGCCGCACTCATGTGCGCCAGAGACTGCCGATGGACCGCAGCCAGGGGCTTGTCCAACTGCTTGAGCACTTTCAGTCCCGCCGACGTAATCGAAATCAGCACCACGCGTCGATCGTCGGTCGAGCGCTGCCGTACGGCCAGGCCCAGCCGGATCAGCTTGTCGACCAGGCGCGTCACATCGGGCACCCGGCTCACCATGCGCTCGCCGATCGGGGTGCAGGCCAGGCCCTCGCCGGCCTGCCCGCGCAGGATCCGCAGCACGTTGTACTGCGACGGGCTCAAGCCGTGTTCCTTCAGCATCTGGTCCAGCGGACCGGCCAGCAGGCCCGCTGTGCGTTGCAGATTGAGGAAGGTCTCCTGTTCCAGCGAATCGAAATCGCGGGTCTGCTGCAGCTCCCGGCGCAAGGTGGACATGGCGGCTCTTTCGTTGAGGGAACGGTTGTCGGCAGTAATATACGTATGGACAAAAGTTGTGGCAACAAGGAAATGCTGCGACTGACGTATTGTGCCGCAGCGGCCCTTGGCGTACCATGATACAGCTCGCAGATTCTTCTTCAGTGCGGCCGGGATCTTCGCCGACCCGGCGCCAACCGCAACAGAGCTCCCGGACAGGCTGCCGGTGTTGGATTCTCGCCATCACTCGTTCCCTGGAGAGCTGTCATGAAATTTGCGCTCGCTCGAATTTTTCTGCTGACAATGTTTGCTGCCGCCCTGCCGGCCGGGGCCACCCTGGCCCTGGATGACAATGTACTCGGTCTCTACTACGACGCCGACGCCAGCATCCACGAAGTCGAGGTGGCGCCCAACTCGACCCACTCCCTCTACCTGGTCCTGCTCAATCCGGTCAACGAGGATTTCGACGGTGGCGGTATCCGCGACGTCGAATACGTGTCGGGTTTCGAGTGCGCCATCGAACATCCGAGCGGCGACATGCTGCTGGGCATGACCTTCCCCACCCAGGGCCTCAATCTGGGCACGCCGGAAAACATCGTGGCGGGCTTTGCCACGGCCGTCCCGGTCAGCAGCCAGCGCGCGGCCATGCTGGCGACCCTGACCGTGTTGACGATGGGCAACAACCCGGAGGGCTATCGGCTGGTGCCGACTGCGGCCGCCACCCATGCCAACACGATGGCCTATGTGGACTCCGATGATCCGGACGACAACATCGTCGACATGGCGCCGGTCTCCGGCTCGTTCGACCGGCCGGTCTTCACCTTTGGCGACTACACTGTCGATCGCGTGGCCAAGTGGGGCGAAGTGAAGTCGCTGTACCGCTAGCAAGTGGGGGTGGACGATCCGGCCTGGGCGGTCCTATGATGGTGTGGTGCTCATGACCGCGGCCGCCACCCAACCGAAGGACCGTCTTGCCCGCTTCCGCTGCTGACATCCCCGGCGGCCGCCGCCTTGGTGCCTGGCTCACCGTTGGTCTGTTGATCCTGGGCACGGGGTTGCTCTCGCGGGCGGCGATTCCCCTGCGCGCCCTGTGGCCGCCGCTGGTGGCCCTGGCGGTGATCATGCTGACCCGCCACGCCCTGGTCGGTCTGCTGGTCGGCGGCCTGGCCGGGGCGATCCTGGCCTGCGGCGGCGATCCCTGGGCCGCCTATCTTTCGCTTTTTGCCGACCATCTGGTCCCCAGCCTGCAAAGCTCCTGGAAGACCGGCGCCATCGCGTTCACGCTCCTGCTCGGGGGCTTCGCGGCGGTGCTGGAAGCGGGCGGCGGGTTCACCGCCCTGCTCAACCGCCTGGCTGCACCGGGCCGGGATGCCACGGCCAGGGTGGAGATGGCGGCCGGAGCCCTGGGGCTGCTCTGCTTCTTCGACGGGCTGGCCAACAGCATGGTCGTCGGCCGGGTCAGTCGGCGCCTGGCCGACCGCAGCGGCGTGGCCCGCGTCAAGCTGGCCTACATCGTTGATTCGACCAGCAGCGCGGTGGCCTGTGTCGCGTTGATCTCGACCTGGATCGCCTTTCAGCTGTCGATGATCGGCGAGGCGTACGAACTGGCCGGACATCAGGTCAACCCCTACCTGGTCTTCCTGCAGTCGCTGCCCTACAACTTCCACAGCTGGTTCACCCTGGTGATGCTCTTTGTGGCCATCCGGTTCCGCTTTCATCCGGGGCCGATGGCCGCGATGGTACGCTCCGCGCAGAGCGAGAACCACGCTGAAGCCGGTGATCAGGAAGCCGCGGCGGGGCATCCGGCCACAGCCCTGGTTCCACTGCTGATCCTGCTGTTGGCCTTTTTTCTCGGGTTCCTGGCCTTCGGTGATCCGGAACCGGGCTGGCCTGACAGCCGGGCCCGCCTGGTGGCGGCCTTCGGCTCGAACGCCGGGCCGCTGGTGCTGGTCCTGGCCAGCCTGATCGCGACCGTGGTGGCGCTGCTGATGTTCCCGGCAGCCCGCGGTCCGCGGCCGGAGGTGCCGCTGCGGGCCTTTGGCGGGGGCGTGGGTGCGATGATCGCGCCGGTGGGCATTCTGGTGGCGGCCTGGATCATGGGCAGCGTCATGGACGCCCTGGGCACCGCCGAACTCATTGCCGGGGCCCTGCGGGGCAGCAACATCCTGTGGCTCATGCCGACGCTCACTTTCCTGACCGGCGCGGCCATTTCTTTCGCCACGGGCACTTCGTGGGGCACGATAGGCCTGCTGTTTCCCCTGGCGGTGCCGGCGGCGGCGGGGCTGGGGGCGGGGCCGCACCTGTTGGCGGTCATCGTGGCGGCCGTGTTCAGCGGGGCGGTCTTCGGCGATCACTGCTCACCGTTCAGCGACACGACCATCGTCTCGTCGATCTCCTGTGGCGTGGAGCCTCATGACCATGTGCGGACGCAATTGCCCTACGCCCTGCTGACGGCGCTGGTCGCGGTCCTGGTGGGGTTCCTGCCCGCGGGGCTGGGCGTGCCCGCCTGGATCTCGTTGCTGGGCGGCGTCATCGTCATTGTCCTGCTGCCGCGCTTGCCGCTTTGGCGCGCTCGCCCATGAACTGGCCCGATGCCATGCGCCGGCGCCGGGAGTTTCTGCTATAGTACGGAGGTGGACAGCGCCGCCCCGGTGGGCGGTGGCGCAGCTTTCAAGAACCGAATCTGAGGAGATACGTAGTGCGCAATCTCATGCTGCTGATCGTTCTGCTGCTGGCCGGGCCGGCTGTGGCCCAGGAGACGGTGCCAACAACGGCCCCGGATCATGCGCCCTGGCATTCGGGCAAGTACTGGGGCGCCGGCGCCCAGTGGTCGGTGCCGCGCGGTGCCTTTGCCGACGATTTTTCTTCGGGATTCGGGGTGCAGGGCATGTTCAATTACCCGTTGATCGCGCTGATCGATCTGAGCGGCAGTGTGGGCTGGAACCACTTTGGCGGGGCCAACGATGGTGACGGTGCCGACATCTGGGAAGTCGCTTTCGGGGGCCGCTTCGCCCTCGGCGCCTTCTTCATGAACGGTGAGGCGGGCTACTTCTCGAAGGTCGACCAGTGGAACTTCATTCCCGGCCTGGGGCTGCGCTACGACCACTGGGAATTCGCGCTGCGGACCAAGGCCGTCGGCAGCAATGCCTGGTCCAGCCTCAGGATCGGCTATTATTTTTGACGGCGCTCAGGACGACGAAACGCGCGTCCGAGGCCACCAGATCGATCCGTCCGAAGAGTCTCCGCAACTTGGCGTGATAGCCCAGGTGGCGGTTGCCCACGACCCGCAGCTCGCCGCCCGGCCGCAGCACGCGGGCTGACTCGGCGAACATCGTCCAGGCCGGCAGGTCGCCCGTGGCCTGGCACTGGTGGAAGGGCGGGTTGCACACCACCAGATCACGCGACTCGTTCGCTTCCTCGCTCAGGCCATCGGCAGCCCGGAAGCTGAGCTGCTCACCGGCGGTGCCCAACTGCGCCGCGTTCAAGCGGGCGCTGGCCACCGCCTGGTACGACTCGTCCACGCCCAGGATCTGCGCCCGGGGGCAGGCCTGCGCCAGGGCCAGGGCCAGCACACCGTTGCCGCAACCCAGGTCGACCGCCGCCAGCTCAGTCTCGGTCCGCGGCAGATTGGCCAGCAGCAGCCGTGTGCCCGCGTCGAGCTTCTCCCGCGAAAACACGTTGGGCAGGTTCTGCAGGATCAGGTCGGTACCGGGCAGTTCGTACGTGACCGGCGGGACGCCGGGGGGCAGGTCCGTCTGGTCGGTCAGCCGGCTGACCGCCAGCCGCGCCTTCTTCCAGCCCAGGGTGGTCTCGGTGGGGCCGATGATCGCGGCCAACAGGTCGTAGGCGCGTTTCGGCGTGTGCTTGATCATGCCGCCGGTCAGCACCACGGCTCCGGGTGCCAGCACCGACCGCAGCCGCAGCAGCTGGTCCTCGAAGAAGGCCAGGCTCTTGGGCAGCTTGATCAGCGCCAGGGAGAACGGCCCGGGCGGGGTCTCGTCGGCCGGCACAAAGACCATCGCTTCGGCATCCAGCTTGTTCTCGAACATGTTGTAACGCCAGGCCTGCCGGCCCAGATACGAGTCGCCCCAGCCAACCGGCGTCCGGTCGGACAGCGCCACACCGAGGGCGCCGAAGGTGTCGTTGACCAAGAGGATATCACCGTCCGGAATCTCGGTTTGCCCGGCATCAAGCCACTGCAGCAGGTATTCGTCGGCGGCGTCCCAGGCCCGCAGCCGGTCATCCTTCTTCAGGGGAAAACGGCGCAGGCGGTACTCGCGTTCCTGATGAACGAGCAGTTCCACGGCCTACAGACCCTGCAGGGCCGTCAGCACGGCCTGGTCCAGCTCGGCGCCCTGGACGCGGGTCACGATCCGGCCACCGGTGTCTGCGACCAGGGCGACCGCCTCGTCGGTGGAACCCGCGACCCCGCAGGCCTTGTGGGCACTGCCCTGCCAGTCGGGCAGCAGAACGACGAACTCGGCCGGATCCGCGCCGGCGGGCAGTTTGTCCGCGGCCTTGCGGTAGGCCTTTTCCAGCTCGGGGCGCACCATGGCGTGGAACATCTGCGGAAACTGGCGCAGGTCGATGATCGAGGCGATCAGCACCTGGTCGGGCGAGGCGAAGGCCGTCCGCACCGTATTGTTGACCTGGATGGCGGCCCGGGCGGTGTCCTGCCCGTGGAAGATCAGCACGGTCGGTCGGCCGGTGGCGTTCAGGGTGATTTCGCGGTCGGACACGACGGCGGTCAGGCTCAGGTCAGGCAGCATGGGCAGCTCCGGGTTGGGGGACGAGGATTCGTCCGCCAAGGATAAGGCCTGCCGCCGGATATACCATGGATTTTCCGGCCCGGTCCCTGCTATGCTGGCGCCCGACCAAACCCCTTCAGCCAAGGAGACCTCATGGCCGCCGCCGCCGATTTCACGCCTGTCGCTGAGCGCATGCGCACCGCCGATCTGCCCGAGATCGTGATCCGGACTTTTGCCCACTACTTCGAGCAGTTGGCGGCCGGCCGGAAGGGTTTGATTCCGGAGACGGACATCCGGCCCGTGAGCGAGTTGCCGGGGACCGAAGACATCACCCCTGCCGAAGAGGAGGCGGGGCGCGGCGCGTTGCCGCATACGATTCTGCTCAAGCTCAACGGCGGTCTGGGTACCGGCATGGGCCTGGCCCGGGCCAAATCCCTGCTGACGGTCAAGGATGGCCACACATTTCTGGATATCATCGCGCAGCAGGCGGCCCGGGGCGGTGTGCCGCTGGTGCTGATGAACAGTTTCAGCACCCGCGACGACACCCTGGCGGCGCTGGCGGCGTACCCGGAGCTGGGCCGGGATCTGCCCCTGGATTTCCTGCAGCACAAAGTACCCAAGCTGGACGCGCAGACCCTGCGGCCGGTCGAGTGGCCCGACGATCCGGCCTTGACCTGGTGCCCACCGGGTCATGGGGATATCTACACCGCCCTGGTGACCAGCGGTCTGCTGGACCAGTTGCTGGCGGCGGGTTACCGCACGGCGTTCGTCTCGAACTCCGACAATCTGGGCGCCGTGATGGACCCGGCCATCCTGGGCTACTTCGTGGCGCGGGATCTGCCGTTCATGATGGAGGTTGCCGACCGGGCGGAGGCCGACAAGAAGGGAGGCCATCTGGCCCAGTCGCCGGCTGGGCAGTTGCTGCTGCGCGAGTCGGCCCAGTGTCCGCCCGCCGATGTCGCAACTTTCCAGGACATCGCCCGGCACCGCTTCTTCAACACCAACAACCTGTGGCTGAACCTGCCGGCGCTGCGGGCGATGCTGGACCAAAAGGACGGCATCCTCGGGCTGCCGATGATCTGCAACACCAAGACCGTCGATCCGCGCGACGCGGCATCGACGCGCGTCTACCAGCTGGAGACGGCCATGGGTTCGGCCATCGAGGTCTTCCCCGGGGCCGGGGCGCTGCGCATCGACAAGTCGCGCTTCGCGCCCATCAAGAATACCAACGACCTGCTGGACGTGCGTTCGGACAACTACGTGCTGACTGACGACTTCCAGGTGCGCGCCAATCCGGAGCGCCACTTGCCGCGGGCGGTCATCGACCTGGATCCCCGGCACTACGCCTTCGTGGACCAGTTGGACGCCCATTTCCCCTGGGGTGCGCCGTCGCTCGTGGCCTGCGAGCGTTTGAGCGTGCGCGGGGACATTGTTTTTGGTCGCGACGTGGTGCTCAGCGGCGTGGTCGAACTGCGCAACGAAACCGGCGGCCCGCTGACCGTGCCCGACGGGGCCCGTTTGACCGGGGTCTGGACCGGCTGAATCAGTTTCGGGCCCGGCGGCCCGCCTCTTGCACATTCTCCCCGGCAGAGTCTTTTGTCAGGGTATTTCGCCCGGACCGGATGGTCCGTGGCCGCAATGCCGTGCAATTTGAACGATGGCGGGCGGGATGCCCATATCGCCGGAGGCGAAGCGAGATGCGTAAGCTGAAGATCGTACTTGTCATGACCGTATTGTTGGGATTGGCGGCTGGACTGGCCGGCTGCGGCGGGGATGAAGACAATCCGGTCAATGTGCAGGCGGACACCATGACCCTGGACAGCAACACGGCCGAGGATTTCTCTCTGCAGGCGCTCGATGTCGTCAGCGAGATGGTCACCGAGGTGCCTGATATCGCCGCGGCCGACTTCGGCGCCTGGGCCATGAGCAAGACCAGTCTGGCCAAGGCCAATTCCGACAGCGTGACCTGGGATCCTGCCCATAATGCCTGGGTCTTCACCTACGCCGGCCCGCTGCTGGAGACCACGCCGCCCAACTACTGGAACTTCAGCCTCGACCTGTGGGTGCAGTACCGCAACGCCATGGGGCCCATGCAGTACCCGCTGGGCGCGACCCAGATGGAAATGCGCTACGGAACCGGCATGGACATGCACCTGGAAGAGGGCGGCGACATGTCCGAGATGACGTACCAGATGGACACGCGCCTGACGGTCAGCTATCTCGGCGAGGGCGGCGCCTACGGTGTCGTCGGCTCCGGCAACACGGTCGTGGACGTCAACCAGGTGACCGCGTCCCATTCCGAAAGCGGGCACTTCGCCATGGATTGGTCCCTGGATGTGACGGTCAGCGATCAGGGCTGTCCGTCCGGTACCGCGACAGTCAACGCCCAGGAATTCCAGTTGCTGGCCAGTTACGACGGCCAGGGCAACGTGACCTGGACCCTGACCGGGCCGAACTACAACGCGACCGGCACCGACATCGTCGGCTGCGGCAGCCCTGTCCAGTAGAACCGAAACAGTCCTGGGGGCCACCGTCACTGGTGGTGGCCCACCAAGTAAGTCTTAATTGATCCCTGATGCTGCCGAACAAAGTACGGTAGCGGAAACAAGGACCTCCCAACCGGGCAGCCTGCCCAAGGAACGGAAATCATGGTCTCCTCGCCCGAGCCCCTGACGGCCAAAATCGACGAAGAAGAGTCACAGAGCCGGGCCCGCGTGGTCATCTCGGTGATTTCGTTCGTCGTTTACAGCGCCTATGGGATCAGCAAGGGGCTCGATCAGAGCGGCTCGTTCATGCCGGGCCTGATCACCATTGTTTCGTACCTGTTGTTTTCCGTGGCCTGGTACGCCATGGTGCGGCGATTCCCCGATACCTGCCCGCGCCGGCGGTTGGTGACCATTGCCACGGATCTGGGGATCATGACGATCTTCATGCACCTGGGCAGCCAGCACGTCACTTCCTACTATCCGATCTTTCTCTGGGTGATCATTGGCAATGGCATCCGCTTCGGTGAGCGGTTCCTGCAGTACGGCGTCGTGGTGGGGGCCGCCGGCTTCGGCTCGCTGCTGCTGCTGAACGACTACTGGAGCTCGCACCTGAACCTGGGCTCCGGGCTGCTGCTCGGTGTCATCGTGCTGCCGATGTTCTTCATGGGCGTGCTGCGGCGGCTGCGCCAGGTGACGGCCCTGGAAGTGGAGCTGGCCAAGAGCAAGCTGGCCGACCGGGCCAAGGACCAGTTCCTGGCCACGATGAGCCACGAGATCCGCACGCCCATGAACGGCGTGCTGGGCATGGCCGAGGCCCTGCGCGAGACCAATCTGGATGAAGAGCAGAACGAGCACCTGGAGATCATCACGCGCTCGGTGGAATCCCTGCTGCACATCATCAATGACATTCTGGATTTCTCCAAGATCACGGCCAACAGCCTGACCCTCGAGTCGGTGCCGTTCGATCTGCAGCAGGTCATGGGGGATGTGCACCAGTTGCTGCGTTCGACCGCGGCCAGCAAGGGGCTGGACCTGGTCTTCGAGTACGCCAAGGAGGCGCCGCGCAATTTCCGTGGTGACCCGATGCGGCTGCGCCAGATCGTCTTCAATCTGGTGGGCAATGCCATCAAGTTCACCGAGAGCGGTCAGGTAACCCTGAGTTGTGTCACCGTCCCCGGCGATCCGACCCAGGTCAGAATTGTCGTCAGAGACACGGGCATCGGTATTCCGCCGGACCGCCTGCACGCCGTTTTCAAGCAGTTCGAGCAGGCGGACAACAGCACGACCCGGCAATTCGGCGGCACCGGGCTGGGCCTGGCGATCAGCCGGCAACTGGCCCTCCTGATGGGCGGTGACATCAGCGTCAGCAGCGGTCTGGGTGAGGGCAGCGTCTTTACCGTTGACCTGACCCTGGAAAAATATCAGAAGCCGGCCGCCGTGGCCGAGGAGCCGGCGCCGGTCGCCCTGCCGGACTACGGCTACAAGGCCCTGGTCGTCGAGGACAACAAGTTCAACCAGATCGTCATGAAGAATCTGGTCAAACGCATCGGCATCAACGTCGATATCGCCGAGAACGGCTCCGAGGCCCTGGAAATGGTGGAGCAGGACAACTACGATCTGATCTTCATGGATGTGCGGATGCCGGTGATGAACGGCTACGAAGCGACCCGTCGGATCCGGGCCCGTCAGGACGAGCTGTCCGATATTCCGATTCTGGCCGTGACTGCGGAAGCCACCAAGCGGGATGTCTCACGCTGCCTGGAGTCGGGGATGGACCTGCATCTGGCCAAGCCGCTGCGGGTGGCGGATCTGGTGGCGGCCATCAATTCCCTGCACTTGCCGGCTCATCAGCCTGCCTGAACCCGGTCTCCGCTGAACAGCCTGAGCAACTGATCTAGCCGTGGCCTTCCATGGCCCGGGCGCCCGGAGCTTCGACAAAGCCGGCCCGGCGGTTCTGGGCCTGGACCAGCCGCTCGATCATGCGCAGGTCACGGCTGGTGAGGTTCAGCGCGGCGTCAACCCAGATGCGGGTGATGCGAATCAGTTCTTCATAGGTGATGGGATTGACACAATGGGCAATGCGCCGCATAGCCATGTGCGAGTTGCCCCGCTTGCCGTGGCGGCGCACGAAGTTCAGCGTGGCCATTTCGCCCTCACCGTCCTCGGCCAGCACGTCGACCAGACCCATTTCGTACATTTCCTGGGCCGAGATCAACTCGCCGCTCATCATCAGGCGCTCGGCCGTGTCCGGGCTGGTCTTGCGGATCAGAAAACTGTAGGCACCCATGCCGGGTATCAGATTGAACAGGACCTCGGGCAGACCAAATTTGGCGCTGCGTTCGGCGATCACGACGTTGCTGCTGATGGCCGCCTCGAAGCCGCCGCCCAGGGCGTCACCCTGCACCAGGGTGATTGTGGTCAGGGGCTGGTCGAAGTTGACGGCATTGGGATACAGGACGTCGATGCAGGACTTGGCGTACTGGAAGAGGCCGTCCCGGTCGTGGGCGCGAATCAGGCCGGCGAAAAGTTGGAGATCACCACCGAGATTGAACACGCCCGGCGCGCGGCTGGCCAGGATCAGATAGCGAATGGGCAGGGCGTCGGCGTCCGCATGGTCATCCCCGTTGACTTGCACCACCCGCTGTTGGAAGCGATTCAGTTCCGCCAGCAGATCAAGGTTGAAGCAGGGACGGCCCTTGGCCGCCAGGTGGTACCAGAGAGCCTTCAGCTGCGGGTCGTATTCGACCTCCAACTGCGCATAGGAACCCCACGCGGTCACGGTGTCGATATTGGGCCTCATAAACTCATCCTCCCAGGTTCTCCCGGTGCCTGTCGGCACGACGGGCGGGAACCCGCAAGATTATATCCCCATCCGGGAATAGCTTTGTCCCCATCCTCCCTAGGGTGGGAATCATATCATGGTTTTTCATAACGCGTAAATCCATATGTTTCTCAATGTTATTAGTTTTATCTTTAGTATATTCTGCATATCTGCGGTCAAAATCCTAACCTCACAACGTGATAGATATTGATAAATCTTAATCCTGGTCGCATCGGGCCGATAATCGGAACAGTGAATTGTATAAAATCGCCATTAAAGATCATGACTTCATTGTATTGAGGGAGACAATATGGCTCAGACAACCAGCACTCCTGCGGTCCAGGCCGGCCGATATCCGCCGTCGAGAATAATCCAGCAAGCGTCCGGCAAGGACTTGGACTTCTGCGCCGAGCAGGTGCGGCGGTCCGGGCGCTGCCTGGAACTCGGCCGGATCGAAGCGGCCGAAGCCTGCCTGCGGCAAGGACTGGCCCTCGTGCCCGGCCATCCCGAATGCACGGCCTATCTGGCGGTGTGCCTCGCGGCAGGCAAGCGCAAATACGTGACGGCGGAAAACCTGGTGCGCGATATCCTGGACCACAACCCGTACGACCCGACGGCCTGGTACGCTCTGGGTCGCATCAATCTGCTGGGCGGTCGCCGCGAGCAGGCCTTTACCGCCTTCGCCGAGGCCAAGCGCGTCTCACGCAATGACGCCCAGGTCGGGCGCGTGGTCGACGAGATGGATCCGCGCCAGGAACCGGTTCTCGGGTTCCTGGCCCGCGACAACTTCCTGAACGTCGCGCTCGGCCGGATCCGGGGCGTTTTCCGGTCCGGCTAGGACAGCTTCCGCCAGACCGTCATCTGGCTGACCGAGTGCTGGAATTTGCGCGCGGTCTCGCGGATCACGAACTCCACATCCCGGGGCTCGCCCACCGGTTCGAAGTGGGGCGCCAGTTCCGCGTGCAGGCCGTCCAGTGTCGTCACATTCTCGCCATCGACCTTGCGGCCGCCCAGCCACTGCTCCGGTGGCGTGAATTCCGCCAGCCAAGTATACGGTGAGAAGAGGACCAGCAGCGCACCGTCGTTCATCCGGCCGCGGATGTTGGCCAGGAAACGCCGCGGTTCATACAGGCGGTCGATCAGGTTGCAGGCCAGCACCAGGTCGTAGTCCTTGAACTGGGGCTTGAGGTTGTGGGCGTCGCCCTGCCAGAACTCGACCTTGTCCTTGACCGCCGCCAGCCCCATCCCGGCCAGGCTCTTCTCATGATAGGAAACGAGTTCGCCCTCTTCGGGAATGGTGTAGCGGACGTGGCCTTTCTCCTGCATCTCGTAGCCCACCTTGACAAAACGGGCCGAGAAATCGATGCCGGTGACGAAGTCGCAGAAGCGGGCCAGTTCGAAGGTGGCCCGGCCGGTGGCGCAACCCAGATCCAGGGCGCGCCTGATCGGTCGGTCACCGACCACCTCGCGACACAGTTCGGCGGTGCGGCGCGGGAAATTCGCCACTCCGTAATAGTCGGCCCCGTAGTGGAACTCGCAGTACTGGCTGATCAACTCGTCGGACTCGTAGATGTCCACGCTCTGGTCCGCGGGCTGTTCCGACTCGATGTAGCGAAAGCCGGCATGCTGGTAGAAGTGGCGCCGGAAGGCGTAGCGCGCGTCGCGCGTGGCCTCGTTGCCGGTGCTGATCCAGGAGCCGCCTTTCATCAGATTGTGCTGCGTGTCAAACGTGGGCATGGAGAAATCGTCGTACCAGGGGTGCACGCCAAAGCCGGGGAAGCCGCTGATCGGTGTTTCGGTCCACTGCCACACGTTGCCCTGCACATCGCCGAATCCGGCCTGCAGGTGCCGGTCCACCGGACAGGACGAGGCGTACTCGGCCAGATTGATGTTGCCTTCGCTGCCGTCCCAGTCCGGCTGGTCCGGCAGGCCGCTGTGGTCGCGCAGGCGGTGCCATTCCGCTTCGGTGGGCAGGCGCACCGGCCGGCCGGTCGTCGCGGCCTTCCAGTTGCAGAAGGCCTTGGCCTCCAGTTGGTTCACCTCGACGGGCCAGTTCCACGGCATGTCGATGACCTCGGCCAGGCAGCGCAGCCGGTAGCCCTGGTCGGCATCGCCCCGCCAGAACAGGGGCATGGTCGCCTGCTTGTAGGATTTCCAGGCCCAGCCCTCTTCGGTCCACCACTGCTCGGTCTGATAACCGCCCGCGTCGATGAACTCGCGGTACTCGCCATTGCTGACCAGGAAACGCGAGACCTTGAAGTCCACGATCTCGTGTTCCTGGCAGCCATACTCGTTGTCCCAGCCGTACAGGGGGTGGGCGCGGTCCTTGCCGAGAGTCACCGTGCTGCCGGGCACCGTTGCCAGTTCGTTGACCGGCGCCGGTCCGCTGTCCGGGCAGACCGGCCAGTCGGCGCTGGACTGCAACTGGTCCAGGGGCAACTGCCGCATGAGCACCGAACTGGTCTCCAGGTGAATGCGCTCGTGCTCGATGCCCATCAGGAGCGCCCACCAGGGTGTATCCCAGGTCACGGGCATCTGCAGGGGCATCTCGTCGATCACTTTTTCGATCACCCGGCGCACTTCGTCGCGGTAGGCGAAGACCTCGCTGACGGCCGGCCAGTCGTAGTTGCGGCTGTCCAGGTCATCCCAGCTCATCTCGTCCACGCCGATGGCGAAAATGGACTCGAAGCGCGGGTTCACCCGCTCGGTGATGATCTTGGCCAGGACCAGTTTGTTGATGAAGAACGTCGCCGTGTGGCCCAGATAAAAGATCAGTGGGTGGCGCAGGGGATCGGCCCGCAGGTAGTAGGCCTCATCGCTCTTCATCAGGCCGAAGAGGTCCTCGTACAGTTCCCAGGTCGAGGTGAAATAGTCGTGGATTTCCTGACGCTTGGCGTCATCGGTGCCCTGGTTGAGCACCGGAGTGGTCTGCACCTTGGTCGGCATGGGTTTCTCCGGCGGGTTTCGGTCGCGATTGAGGGCTTCGAGTCAGAATAGCGTTTTTACAGTTTAAGACCATGTCAAAAATCCGCCGGGGGTATTATCATGTTCCTCATGAAAAACACACTCGCTATCAGCTGTTTCTTCCTGTCCGGCTTCGCCGGCCTGGTCTACGAGGTGGCCTGGATTCGCCGGGCCTCCCTGGTCTTCGGTTCGACAACCTGGGCGCTCAGCACCGTGCTGGCTGTCTTTTTCGCCGGTCTGGCGCTGGGCAGCTGGTTGTTCGGCCGCTGGGGCCAGCGGGTGCGCCGGCCCATCCGGCTCTACGGCTTTCTGGAACTGGGCCTGGCTGGATTGGCCTTGCTTTCCCTGTGGGCTTTTGGCGCGGTGGACGGGCTCTATGGCGCGGTCTACCGCAGCTCCGTGGCGGTCGTCGCTGACAGTTCGGGCCTGCCGTGGCTGACCGTCGGCGGGCAACTGGTCGTGGTGCGGGTGCTGCTGGTGGCCGTGGTGCTGCTGCCGCCGACGATTCTGATGGGGGGCACGCTGCCGTTGTTCTGCCGCCGGTTTGTGCTGGAGCGCGGTCAGGTCATGCGCCAGCTCGGCTTCCTGTACGGCATCAATACGCTGGGCGCGGTGCTGGGGACCCTGGCGGCCGGCTTCGTGTTGATTCCCCGGATCGGGGTCACCGGTGCGGTGCAGACCGCTGCCGGCATCAACCTGCTGCTGGGGGCAACGGCCGTGGCCCTGCGCCTGCCGACCCTGACGCCGACGGCGGCGCTGCCGGACAGCAAGGAACCGGACGTTCGCGGCGCGCGTGGACCGGCAACCCGCTTTGTCATGCCGGCGCTGTTCTTCAGTTCGGGCCTGGTCGTGGTCGGTGCCGAGGTCTTCTGGTCGCGGTTCCTGTCGCTGGTGATTCGCGACAGCGTGACGACCTACACCATCACCCTGAGTGTCGTGCTGGCCGGTATCGTGCTGGGCAGTCTGCTGGTCAGTCTGCTGGACCGGGGCGGACGGCTGGCCCGCGTCTCGCTGCCTCTGCTGTTCGGTGTGTTTCAGCTGGCTGCCGCCCTGGCGGTGATCCTGCTGATGTCCCTGCCGGCCGAGGTGTGGTTGGGCCTTGGGCAGGGCGTGGGGCCCTTCTTCCTGCTGCTGTTGCCGGCGACGATCCTCTCGGGCGCCAGCTTTCCCCTGGCCAACCGGCTGGTCCTGCACGATGCGTCTCTGGCCTCGGTCAGTGTGGGCCGGATGACCGCTCTGAACACCATCGGCGGCATCGTCGGTTCCCTGGCGGTCGGCTTCTGGGTGCTGCCCCACTTGGGCCTGGCGGCGGGCGTGCGACTGACCACGCTGGTGGGTTTGTTGACCGCGGCGGCGGCCTTGCTGCTGCTCGAACCGTTGTCCGGTCGCGCCCGAAGCTGGCGACTGGGCCTGGTCGCCGGTGGGGGCGCGGTCTGGCTGGGCGTCGTGCTGCTCGGCACCACGCAGTTGCCGGCCAGTTTCCTGGGCCGCAACGGCCGGTTGCTGGACTACGCCGAGGGTCACAGCGCGACCCTGTCCGCGGTCGATGTCGACGGTGTGGTGCGCCTGGAGATCGACAACCTCTGGCAGGGAATCGATGCGAAGGGGCACCAGATCATGGCCGCTCATCTGCCGGCCCTGCTGCATCCGAACGCGAGGGATGTGTTGGTCATCGGCGTCGGAGTGGGCCAGACCGCGGGGCGCTTTCTCGAGCATCCGATTGCTTCGCTGGACTGTGTGGACATCGAACCGGCGATTTTCCCTTTCATCGACCGCAATTTCCCCAACCAGTGGCTGCGTGACCAGCGGGTCAATCTGGTGGCCGAGGATGGGCGCACATTCACCGCCCACACCGACCGGCGCTACGACATCATTTCGGTGGAAGTCGGTCAGACCTTCCGGCCGGGGATCGACGTTTTCTACACCCGCGAGTTCTACACCGATGCCCGTGCCAACCTGCGTCCGGGCGGGCTGGTGGCCCAGTTCGTGCCGTTGGGTTTCCTGGCCAAGGAGTCGTTCCAATCGGTTGTGGCGACCTTCCTGGCGGTCTTTCCGGCCGCTGACCTGTGGTACAACACGCAGGAACTGCTGTTGATCGGGTCGCTCGAACCGGTGCCGCGCCTGGATTTGAATCGGTTGCGCGGGCTGAGCAGGGCTCTGGAAGGTGAGACGCCCGACCCGGACCAGGTTCGCCTGCGGCAGGATCTGGCCTGGAGTCACTGGGGCGGCGAGCGCCACTACCTGTACCATCCCGGCGCCCTGCTGGGCAGCTTCCTGGCCGGACCGGCCCAGTTGCAGGAGATGACTCGCGGCGCCCGGATCTATGTGGACGACGTGCCGCGTCTGGCCTACGAGACCCGGGGCGCCGATGTGCTGGACCACAACGAGGAACCGATGGCGCGCTTCATCGGTGAGCACCTGACAGCCTTTGACCAGGCCGTCGAGGGCCGCGCGACGCCGGCGGAATTGAAGCTGGCCGCCGAGACGCGGCGGCTGAACCTGCGGGATATCGTGGCGTCGGGATTGATCGGCCAGGCGACGCTGGGTCAGAACGCCGTGGCGCCCGAAGCCAATCTGCGCCTGTTGCAGAAAGCGTTGAAACTCAATCCGGAGAGTTATCTGGCCAATGCCAACGTCGGCAAGCTGCTGTTGATGACGGGCCAGGCCCAGACCGCGACGCCCTACCTGGAACGGGCGGTGAGTCTGCGGCCGGCAGCGGTGCCCGCCCTGCGCGACCTGGGCATGGTCTACGTCGTGACCAAGCGGCCGGCCCGGGCGCTGCCGCTGTTGGAGCGTGCGGTTGGTATGGCGCCGGAAAATTTTGCGGTGCACAATTATCTGGGCAGTGCGCTGGCCATGACCGGTGATCCCGCGCGGGCGGTCGTCCATTTCGAGAAAGCGCTGGCCCTGCAGCCCGACGATACCGCCGTGCAACAGAACCTGGCCCGCGCACGGCGTGCGGCCGGACTCTAGTCGAGGCGGCTCAAGGTGTCGGGCGGGCGGTGCTCAATTCGTTGATCTCTTCGGCTGTGTAGCCGAGTTGCCGCCAGTCCAGAATGCCTTGCGGCCCGTGACAATCAGCGCACTGCAGGGCGCCGTCCCGCCGGATGGCGTGGCTGATCTCCAGCATGGCATCGGTTGGCAACCAGCGGGGGGCGACCTTGCGGCCAGCCCGCACATCAACGTAACTGCCGGTGTCCCATTCATCTATCGCCATGAAAGACATGAATTTGTCCATCATGTAGTACTTGAACAACAAGCCGTACATCATACCCATCATGCTCTTGTCCAACTCGAGCCGGGCGGCCAGGGACGGCTGACCCGTGCGGTAGTAGGTGGGCAGGTTGTAGGGCACGAACATGCCGCCGAAGGGGCCCATGTTCTGCAGGTCGATGTGTTGCCGTCCGTTGAACCGTTTCATCGCGTACAGTTTTGAGGGCCGCCCCGCCTGGGCGATGGGGCGCATGACTGTGTCATACCAGCCGGCGTAGTCGAAGTCCGCGAATTCGGGCCAGCGCTGCGCCGCATCGTAGAAACGGTACAGTCCGGCACCGTTGGGATTGTCACCGATGGGATTGCCCAGGAAGGTGGCGTCACCGTTCCACCACACATAGGCGATGCCGCGGCCGGGTGCCGACTCCTTTGCCACGTCGTCATAGATGTAGATGTCCGCCTCTTCCTCGAAGACGGCCTGGCTGAAGTCGCGCCGCGTGGCGTTGTCCTCGTGCAGCGAGGGGATGTGGCAGGTCTGGCAGGCGACGCGGGCCAGATGGTCGTTGATCGCACGCCCGTCTTCGGTTGCCGAATCGTGGGGCGGGTCGTCGTGGCACTGGATGCAGCTGACTTCAACGGTGGGTAGATCGTTAGCCATCATGGTCGTCGTGTGGGTGCCTTTGGCGATGAAGTGCCCGCGGGCCTGATGGCAGTCCAGGCAGCTGAGTCCGGCGGCGGCGTGCACGTCCCAGCTCGGACTGTAGGGCGTGCCGCGCTTGCTGCCGGGATGGGCCACGCGTGGCCGGTCGCGACCCGGATTGGTCATACTCGGCATGAATTCCGGCCCGGTGGGGTCGACGTAGATGTCGCCACCGAAATTGTGCTGGTGGCAGCGCAGGCAGGCTGGTGCCGTGGGCGTCGTGACTGAAAGAGCGGCTCGCAGGCTGCGGTCCTGATCCCAGCGCCGGCGACCATCCGCGTCTGTGACGACCTGCTTGCGGTTCATGTCGTACACAGTGGCGTGACAGATCAGGCAGTCGATGGCCGCGGATTCGACGACGGTCGTTTCGTAGAGGGGCATGATTTCGCCCAGCGGGGCCTGGTACTGTCCACCGATATGGCACTGTCCGCAGCCCTCGCTCAGGGTGTCGCCGCTGGTGGTGATCACCAGTTCGGCCCAGGCTGTCATGGCGAACGAGCCCGGCTTGGGGCAGGGGCGGTTCAGTTTGCCCATGGCAAAGTTATCGGCCAGCTTGCCGTTGAAGCCGTACACGTTCGGATGCCTGGTGGTGAAGAAGCGGTAGTGGGCGGAATCGGTGACATTGTCCATCAGGTCAACGGTCACTTCGGTGCCGTGGTCGTCCTGATAGTGCAGTTCCTGGTGGCACTGCAGACAGGTGGACGGTCCGGCGTAGTTGCGCAATCCGGCCTCGTTGAAGAGGGCGATATGCTTGAGGTCAACACCGTTGGCTTCAGCCGCTGCGGCCAGCTCGGCGGTCAGGACCGCATACTCGGTCTCGTTGACGGTCAGGACAGGGAACTCGATCGCGGCGGGGCGGCTGTCGGCCGGCAGCATGCTGTTGACCAGGCGGGACCAGTTCAGCGCCAGGCTGACCAGGACCACGGCCAGCACGACCGGAACGGCAAGGCGGCGGCGCAGACGGGGAGCCGGCATGGCGGTTCCTCTCGGTAGCGGTGGGTGGACCTTGACTATCCTTGATCAAAGTTGACAGCCGCCCGTCGCCGGGTCAAGCAATATGAACCGTCTCAGAAGTGCAGGTTGAGGCCCGGCAGCCACTGCAGCCCGCGGGGGTTGTTCCCGGCGTGGTTCAACAGGCCGATCTGCAAGCCCCGCAGGTTCTCGGTGCTGTTGAACAGTCCGATGGTTACTCCGGTCGTCGTCTGGGTCCGCGTATAGGCGCCCGTGCCGATTCCGTTCAGCGCCCCGCTGCGCAGGTAGCCCACCGACAGGGCGATGCCTGCGATGGTCTCGGCGCCAACGCCCAGTCCGCCCGCAAAAACTCCGGTCAGATTGTCGCCGCCGACGCCAAGCCCCGCGATGATCAGCCCCGTGCTGCCGCCGGCACCATGTCCGAGCAGGTCCAGCGATATCCCGGTGTATCGCGCGTTGTCGTTATGTCCGGGCACACCCAGTGTGATGTTCAGACCTGAGACCCGCTGCACACCGTTGTCGATGATATTCAGGCGGATACCGGAAAAATCGGTCAGGTTGCCGAAGCCCAGGCCGTGATGGGCTGAGGGCAGGCCCAAGCCGCCGGCCCGGACCGGCGCCGCGCACAGAAGCAGGATGCAAATGGCGAATGCCGAACGGGAGGTTCTCATGATTGTCCTTTCGGGAGCCTGGACCAGGGAAGTCTGTTCCCCAAGGACGCACGAACGGCACAACGGTTTCAGGTCTTTTTCGGCATCGCTTGACGCCGCCGCTATTTCTGGTTGTTTTTACAGTCCACCGGACGATAATTCAGGTGCGCAGACCAGACTGATTTCGTACAGAGAACGGAGAGCATGATGAAGACACGTCGCCTGTCCGCTTTTACCCTCACATCCATCCTGCTGCTTGGTGCCGCGGTGCTGATCACCGTCCTGTCCATGTGAGGATTCCACCCTCGCGTTTGCTCTCACGCTGGGCCACCCTGATTTGGGTCGGTCTGCTCTTGGCCTATGTCCTGCTCCAGATCGGACGCGCCCACGGCCTGCGCGGCACCATATTGGATTGGTATCTGACCGATGTGATCTGCCTGCCGCTGGTGCTGGGCCTGATCCTGGCGGTGCAGCGTTGGTACCGCCGGGCGCCCGCCTGGCTCCTGCCGCGCTGGCACGGGCTGGTCGCCGCAGTGGCCTACGCGGCCTGGTTCGAGGCCGCCTTGCACCACTTCAGAGCCTCGGCGGTCGGTGATGCGCGGGACGCGTTGAGCTACCTTGTGGGCTGGCTGCTGTTCGAGATCCTGATCAACCGTCCGGCACAGAAAAGCCGCGCTCCGAAGAACGCGGCTTTCCCCTCTGTCTGAACTCCCAGCCGAGCCTGCCTAGTCCGTCAGCGTTCCCGCTTCGTAGGTCAGCTGCGCCTTGTGCTTCAGCTCGGTCCACTTGCGCTGGATGTGCATCTGGCCCAGTTCGGCCAGGCGCGCGGCCTCCTCGGGGTTGCTCTTGGCCAGCATCCGGAAGCGGTTTTCCTTGCTGATGAAATCAGAGAAGGTCACCGTCGGCTCCTTGCTGTCCAGCTTCAACGGGGCCTCACCCTTGATGATGCGCCGCGGATCGAAGCGATACAGGGGCCAGTAGCCCGACTTGACCGCCAGATCCTGCTGACTGCCGCCCTCGCCCAGATCGTAGCCGTGCTCGATGCAGGGGCTGTAGGCGATGATCAGCGAGGGGCCGTCGTAGGATACGGCCTCCAGCATGGCGTTGACCGTCTGGGCGTCCTTGGCCCCGAACGCGACCTGGGCCACATACACATGGCCGTAGGACATGGCCTGCATGCCCAGATCCTTTTTGCCGATGTGCTTGCCGCCGGTGGCGAACTTGGCAACTGCCGCGAGCGGCGTGGCCTTGGATGCCTGGCCACCGGTGTTGGAGTAGACCTCGGTGTCCAGCACCAGGATGTTCACATTCTTGTCCGAAGCCAGCACGTGATCCAGGCCGCCGTAGCCGATGTCGTAGGCCCAGCCGTCGCCGCCGACGATCCAGACGCTCTTTTCCACCAGGTAGTCCGACAATTCGAGCAGGCGCCGGGCGGTCGCGCTGTTGTCACTGTTCAGCTTGGTCTGCAGGTCGGCCACACGCTCGCGCTGGGCGGCCACCGCGGTCTCGTCCTCGGCCCGGGCTGCCAGCACGGCCTCGACCAGCTCGCTGCCCAGGGAATCGCCCAGCTCGGCGGTGAGCTTGCGGGCTTCCTCGGTCAGCTTGTCGATAGCCAGGCGGAAGCCCATGCCGAACTCGGCGTTGTCCTCGAACAGGCTGTTGGCCCAGGCCGGACCGCGGCCCTCGCAGTTCACCGTGTACGGCGTCGTCGGCAGGTTGCCGCCGTAGATGCTCGAACAGCCGGTGGCGTTGGCGATCAGGGTGCGGTCGCCCCACAGCTGGGTCATCAGCTTCATGTAGGGCGTCTAGCCGCAACCGGGGCAGGCGCCCGAGAACTCGAACAGGGGTTCGAGAAACTGGGTGCCCTTGACGTTGGTCCGCAGCTTGGTCCGGTCCGGATCAGGCAGGCTGAGGAAGAAGTCCCAGTTCTCGGGCTCCGTGTCCCGCAGGGGCATCTGCTCATGCATGAACAGGGCCTTGCGCTCGGGGTTCTCCCGGTCCTTGCCCGGGCAGACCTGCACGCACAGGTCGCAGCCGGTGCAATCCTCGGGCGCGACCTGGATCGTGTACTTGGCGCCCTTGAAATCAGGGGCCGTGTAGTCCAGGGACTTGAAGGTCTCGGGGCTGCCCTCCAGGTGCTCCGGATCATAGACCTTGGCCCGGATCGCGGCGTGGGGGCAAACAAAGGCGCATTTGTTGCATTGGATGCACAGCTCTTCTTCCCAGACCGGAATCTCCTGGGCGATGTTGCGCTTCTCCCACTTGGCCGTGCCGGTGGGCCAGGTGCCGTCGGGGGTGAAGGCGCTGACCGGCAGCAGGTCGCCGTTGCCGGCGAGCATCATCGCGGCCACCTGCTTGACGTGGTCGGGGGCTTCGTCGGCCACTACCGGCGGCCGCACGCGGTCGCTGGTCACGGCGTCCGGCACCGTCACCTCATGCAGGTTGGCCAGTGAGGCGTCCACCGCGGCGTAGTTCATCTGGACGACCTTTTCGCCCTTCTTGCCGTAGGTCTTCTCGATGGCGTGCTTGATCGCGGCGATGGCTTCGTCGCGGGGCAGCACCCCGCTGATCGCAAAGAAGCAGGTCTGCATCACGGTGTTGATGCGGCCGCCCATACCCGACTCGCGGGCCACCTTGACCGCGTCAATGACGTGGAATTTGGCCTTCTTCTCGATCAGACCGTTCTG
The DNA here is from genome assembly GCA_024277025.1 of Candidatus Krumholzibacteriota bacterium. Classification (GTDB taxonomy): domain Bacteria; phylum Krumholzibacteriota; class Krumholzibacteriia; order LZORAL124-64-63; family LZORAL124-64-63; genus JAGRNP01. The sequence continues at coordinate 37,656 of JAJRWA010000083.1, forward strand.
CACCTCAAGCGGCAACTTGTCCCACACGTCAGCCGCCCCAAAGGGGCTGTTGAGCAGGAAGGTGCCGCCGGGCATCAGCTTGTCCAGCATCTCGAACTGGTCCAGGAAGGTCCACTGGTGGCAGGCCACGAAGTTCGCCTTGCGGATCAGGTAGGGCGTGCGCAGGGTGCGCGGGCCGAAGCGCAGGTGACTGATCGTGACGGCGCCCGCCTTCTTCGAGTCATACACGAAGTAGCCCTGGGCGTGGTTGTCGGTGCCGTCGCCGATGATCTTGATGCTGTTCTTGTTGGCGCCCACGGTGCCGTCCGAACCCAAGCCGAAGAACACGGCGCGCACCACGTCGTCATCCTCGAAGTCCAGGTCGGCGTCGTAGTCCAGCGAGGTGCCCGAGACATCGTCGTTGATGCCGATGGTGAAGTGGTTGCGCGGCGTGTCCTGGCTCATCTCGGCGTAGATGCCCTGGATCATCGCCGGGTTGAATTCCTTGGACGACAGACCGTAGCGACCGCCGATGATGACCAGATCGTCGGCCAGGGGACTGTTACCCGCCGCCCGGGCCTCGTTCAGGGTGGTCACCACGTCCATGTACATGGGCTCGCCCGGTCCGCCCGGCTCCTTGGTGCGGTCGAGCACCGCGAGCGTCCTGACCGTGGCCGGCAGCGCGGCCAGGAAATGCTCGGCGCTGAACGGGCGGTACAGGCGCACCTTCAGCACGCCGGTCTTCTGGCCCTGGGCGTTCAGCATGTCCACCGTGTTGTGGATGGCTTCGCAGCCGCTGCCCATGGCGATGATCACACGGTCGGCGTCGGGCGCACCGTGGTACTGGAACAGTTCGTAGTGGCGGCCGGTCAGGGCGCCGAACTTCTCCATGGCCGCGATCACGGCGCCGGGACAGGCGCGATAGAACGGCGAGACCGCTTCACGGGCCTGGAAGAAGGCGTCCGGATTCTGGGCCGAGCCGCGCAGGACCGGCCGGTCCGGCGTCAGGGCGCGGGACCGGTGGGCCGAGACCATTTCGTCGGTGATCATGTGCCTGATGTCGTCATCGGTCAGCTGCTCGATCTTGGCCACTTCGTGGCTGGTGCGGAAGCCGTCGAAGAAGTGCAGGAACGGAATCCGGCTCTCCAGCGAGGCGGCCTGGGCGATCAGGGCGAAGTCGTGCACTTCCTGCACGCTGTTGGACGCGAGCATGCCCCAGCCCGTCTGGCGGCAGGCGTACACATCGGAGTGGTCGCCGAAGATCGACAGGGCGTGGGTGGCGATGGTTCGCGCGGCGATGTGGAAAACCGCGGCGGTCAGCTCGCCGGCGATCTTGTACAGATTGGGGATCATCAGCAGCAGGCCCTGACTGGCGGTGAAGGTCGTGGTCAACGCGCCGGCCTGCAGGGCGCCGTGTACCGCACCGGCCGCCCCGCCCTCGGACTGCATCTCGGTCACATCCGGCACGATGCCCCAGACGTTCTTCTGCCCGGCGCTCGACCAGGCGTCGGAGTGTTCGCCCATGGGGCTGGACGGTGTGATGGGATAGATCGCGATGACCTCGTTGGCCCGGTGGGCCACCGACGCGGCGGCTTCGTTGCCGTCTACCAGAATCTTCTTGCGCGCCATGTTTCGACTCCCGTCAGGAAGGCCCCCGGCAGGGGGGCAGGTATCGTTCAATGTGTTGCCTTGTTGCCAAACTAATCAACAGGGACCCACTGGTCCACCCCAAGCTGGCAAATGTGGAGCAATCAAGGCTGAATTCTTGCGCAATGGGTCGTTTGCCCGGATCATATTCAGAGGTCATAGGCAGAATCACCCCTCCAGGAGGCAACGTGGATACTTTTACGGCAATCAGCGAGCGACGCTCCATCAAGCAATTCGATCCGGATCATCGCTTCAGCGAAGCGGAGATCGAACAGCTGATGGCGGCCGCCATTCTGTCACCGACGGCGTTCAACATCCAGAACTGGCGATTCGTGGTGATCACCGACCAGGCGCAGAAGCAGAAGATCCGGGATATCGGCTGGAATCAGGAGCAGTTCAGCCACTGCTCACTGCTGGTGTTGATCTGCGGTGACCGCGACGCCTACAACCAGGAGACCGAGCGCTACTGGGCCAACGCGCCGGCCGAGACGGGGCAGATGCTCGTCAGCATGATTCGGCAGTACTACGACGCCAACCCGGAGGCGCGGCGGGACGAGAATCTGCGTTCCGGCGGCATGGCGGCCCAGACCCTGATGCTGGCGGCCAAGGCGCTGGGGTATGATTCGTGTCCCATGTCCGGTTTCGATTTTGCGGCGGCGGCCGGGATCGTCAATCTGCCCGCCGAGAATGACATCGTCATGGCCGTGGCCGTCGGCCGGGCTCTGGAGCCGGCCCGGCCGCGGGGCGGGCAATTGCCCCTGGCCGAGGTTGTCCACCGCGACAGGTTCCCCTCCTAGCCGGCTGCTAGTTTCGTTTCTGTTTCTTGCCGGCGGGTTGGGTCTTGTTCCAGTCATGTTCCGGGTTGTTGAAGTCGTCGAAGTCCGAGTGGCCCGACTCGTAGATCATCCTGGCCCAGCGGTCTTCCTCGTGCCGGATGGAAGTGCCCAGATGCAGGAGGGCCGCCGACAGGAACAGCAACAGGACCGCGTCCAGCAGCGGGTCCAGGGGCTGACCCAGGTCGGGCAGGTAGCCCATGCCGCGCACGAAGACTTTCAGCAACTCCAGGCCGGTCGCCGCGCCCAGCAGCTTTACCGTGCGGCGGCTCAGCGATTCCCTCTCGAACCAGACGAACAACGCGGTGGCCACCAGGCGGCCGACTGTCAGGCTGATGGGCGGGACGGTGGCGGGGGTGAAGGTGAACAGGACGATCAGCAGTTGCACCCCCTGCAGCGCGTACAGGGTTCCGACCAGAAAACCGAACCGGGTGAGGAATGGATTGGAGGCGACCCAGATGAAGCCGCCGGCAAGCAGCCACAATCCGAGAATGAACAGCAGCCAGGAGACAATCGTCAGGGGCGTCGAGGCATCACCGCGTCCGGCCAGCAACTGGGTTCCGAGATTGGCCAGGGCACCCAGGGCCGTGGCCACCGCGCCCAGACGCAGCATGACGCTGCTGCGGAAGCCGCCGTCGATTTCGGACCAGTACTTGATGGTTTCCGTATCCTGCATGGCCGTCTTCTCCAGGGATTTCAAGGCGCTCCAGCAACCGTCTGCCCTGCAGACTAATCGCACGCCGGGAATTGGGCAACCCGCCGCGAGGACTTTTTGTACCACAGGGAGTTGGCGGGGTTCCGATCTGTTATCGGCCGGGTCTGCGCGACCTGAATCTGGACATTCCGGTCCCTGAACCTTAGCTTGCTCCCATGAAACTGGCGTTCATCGGCACCCATGGGGTGGGCAAGACCACCCTCTGTTTCGAACTGGCGGCGACCCTGAAGAGATTGGACCTGAGTGTCGATCTGGTCAAGGAAGTGGCCCGGTCCTGCCCGTTGCCCATCAACCAGGCGACCACCGACGCGGCTCAGAACTGGATTCTGCACACCCAGGTGGCGCGTGAGATCGAACTTTCCGATAGTTATGACGCCATTGTCTGTGACCGGGCCGTGCTGGACAACTACGCCTATATGGTCCATGCCGCAGGCCGGCGCCCCGAGTTGGAGCCCTTCATCCGGCACTGGATGACGACCTACGACCTGCTGGTCAAGGTACCGGTGATCTCGCCGCCGTCTTTTGACGGCACCCGGGACACGTCGGTGGATTTTCAACTGGGCATTGACCGACTGATCGACGAGCTGCTCACCGAATTTGCCCTCGAGGCGGTGCCCTTGCCGGGCGATACCCGCACGGGCTGGCTGGAACTGATCCTGCGCGCCCTGGAATTGCCCGCGGAACCGCCGCAACTGGATCTGTTCTGAGTCCGCGACCATTCGGCTGCCGCGGAACCCGATTTGCGGAATGGAATTTGCGTTGCGATGGGCACTGGGCGGGAATTCGGGAACAGGCGGGCGAATTGCCCGGAACATTTGGGCTTCCGGCTCCGTTAGAGGACAGGACAGAACCCTACAGGGCACAGAAACAGGCCGCGAAAGAATTAGCAACTCCCAGCGCGACAATGAAATCCGGGAATGGAATGAACGATAAACTGAATCTCCGCGTGATGACTTTCAATCTTTTGACTGCGACCAAGAAGCGGCGCAGCCATCCCTGGCGTCTGCGAAAACGCAACATCGCCAAGATCATTGCCCACCTGCAGCCGGATGTGATCGGCACCCAGGAGGCCAATTTTCAGCAGTTGCGTGAACTGGCGGCCCTGCTGCCCCAGTACGATTTCCTGGGCGAGGGCAATCTGGGCCGGGACCAGGCCCACAGCGAGCGCAACTGGTACTGCGCCACGTTCTACCGCAAGGACCGGATCCGGCCGGTGGACGGCGACAATGAATGGCTGTCGCCCACGCCCTCGGTGCCGGCTTCCCAGTACAATCTGGGCACGCGGCCCCGGCTGGTGACCTGGAATACCTTCGAGATGATCGGGACCGGCCGCCATTTCGTGTTCGGGACCACGCACCTCGAGGCCATCAATCGCGGCCACCGCAAGAAGAGCGCCGTGCAATTGCGGCAGTACATCTCGCGCAAGGTGGCGGAGATGGGGCCCGATACGGCCGTGTTTCTGACCGGTGACTTCAACGCGGTCAGCTCGAGCCCCGAGATTCGCGCCATGGGGTCGGATCTGGGCAACGACCTGATGCCGATGTTCGACGCCTGGGCCGAGGTGCGCAGTGACGACGACTGTGAGGCCGGCGGGACTTTCCGTGGGCTGGGCCTGCGAGACCGGGTCGGCCACAAGCTGCTCGGGCCGCGGCGTATCGACTACGTATTCTTCCGGCCGCAGCCGATGATCCAGTCGGTGACGCGCATCGACTTCGCCGATCTTGAGCATCGGGAAAGGGCTCTGCCGTCAGACCACTATCCGGTTGTTGCCGAGTTCTCCCTGGCGGGTTAGGCTGGGTTCATGAAACCGACTCCCACTCCCTTTGACGAGGCGTTGCGCCTGTTGCCGGCACCGGTAACGGTTGTCGGTGTCCGGGGTGAGAACCAGTTGGGCGGCCTGACGGCGGCCTGGGTGACCCGCGTTTCCCTGGCTCCGGCCCTGCTGTTGGTGTCCATCGGGCACGAACGCCGTACCTGGGAGTTGTTGCAGGAAGTGGACGAATTCACCGTCTCGGTGCTGCACGAGGACCAGGTCGAGGTTGCGCGCCTGTTCGGTCTGCATTCCCGCCGCGAGGTCGACAAGTGGGCCCGGACCGAACACGTCCTGCTGGGCCATGGCACCCCGGCGGTGGCCGGTTGTACGGCGCGGTATCTGTGCCGCCTGGTGTCCCGCCACGTCACCGGGGATCACGACTGCCTGGTGGGTGAAATCGTGATTGCCGAGACCGACCGCGGCGCACCGGCGCTGCCCATGCGGGGGCGCGACTATGCTCCCCGACCGGCGGACGATTGAACGATGCGGGGTTGGCCGCCGGTGGTTGCCAATCCAGGAGGTTGTGTTAAGTTGTCATCACCCGACCGGAACCGCGCGTTGCGGGCGGGTTACGCGAGCCGCACACTACAGGAGGCCTGACGTATGGAAGCTGTGAATCCCCAGAGTGTCGAAAACATCTTTCCCGCCGAAATTCTTTCCTTGCCCCAGGTCGCCGTGCCGGTCGCCGGCGTGTCCGGATACTGCCTCGGCAACGACGAGAAGCAGGTGGTCTTCTTCGTGTTCGACGAAGGCGTGAACTTCCCCGATCACAGCCACTGCGAACAACGCGGCATGGTCGTCAGCGGGGAGATGGTCATCGAGGTCGACGGCAAGTCGAATCTTTATCAGGCCGGGGATCACTATGTGGTGCCCGGAGGTGTGAATCACCGCGCCATGTTCAGCCAGCAGACAGTACTGATCGATATGTCGGCGGCGCCGGATCGTTACGAGACGGTCTAGTCCGCAGTGAATCCAGGCTGAGGGCGGGACTTCCGGGTCCCGCCCTTTTTTCGACAGGATCCCGCCTAGTCCGGACCGAGCGAAACCTCGTACCGATTCTCCCGTGAGAACAGGCGCCCGGCCACGTCCCTGACCGCCTCGGCGCCACAGTCCCTGACCTGGGCGATCAATTCGGCCAGATTATTGGCGCTGCGGCCGTAGATGCGGTCCCGCGCCGCCCGGGTGACCCGCGAGCCGTTGGACTGGGACGAGATCAACATGTGGCCGAGCAACTCGGCCCGGGCGCGCTCGAACTCGGCGTCTGGAACCAGTTCCTGTTGCAGGCCGATGATCTCGTCCACCAGGGCGTCCCGGGCCTGGCTCGCCGTGTCCGGCGCGGTCAGCACGTAACCCATGAACAGGCCCTGGCCGAAGCCGGCCGTGCTCATGGTGCCGGTGTTGTAGCACAGGCTCTGCCGGTTGCGCAGGGTTTCGAACAGGCGGCCGCTCTGGCCGTTGAGCACTTCCTTGAGCAGCATCAGCGGCACCCGGTCGGCCTCGGTGTCGGCCGGACCGGGCCAGGCCACCAGGACGACGCTCTGGTTCTGCTGCCGGATCATCGTCTTGCTGACGATGCCATCGGGAATGCGCGCCGGACCCGGCTTCGGCAGGTCGGCGCCGGTGCCGGCCGGCAGGTCGGCCAGCAGGTCTTCCAGGCGCGGCAGCAGTTCGTCAGGGTCCAGATCGCCCCCGATCGTGATCCGCAGCCGGTCCGCGGTCCAGGTTTGGCGGTGTCGGGCCAGCAGGTCCTCCCGCGTGTGGCGGGGGATGCTCTCGGCCAGACCCGACAGGGGGCGCCCGTAGGGGTGGTCCCCATACATCAATTTCCGCAGACGCAGAGCCGCCGCCTGGATCGGGTTGTCTTCCACGGCCGCCAACTGCTCCAGAGCGAGGCGTTTCTCCTGCTCGATCTCGACCGGTGCGAAGCCGGGTTCGGCGATGGTCAGGCCCAGCAGTTCCAGGGCCCGGTCCTTGCGGCCGGACAGGACCGAAAGGAACAGGCCGCCGAAATCCCGGTCGATCTGGGGCCCGAGCGAAGCGCCTTCCCCTTCGAGGATCTCGTGCAAGGCTTCTGCGCCCAGATCACCGGCGCCCTTGACCTGGACGATCTGGGTCAAGGCGGCCAGGCCGGCGTCCTGTGCGGTCTCGGCCGTGGCGCCGCCGGGACTGGTCAGGCTCAGCGTCAGGATGGGCAGGGCGCGGTCCACGCGGTAGCACACCTCGACGCCGTTGCCCAGCCGGACGGTTTCGAACCGGGGATTGGCCGCCGGGCCACCGTTCTTGTGCGGTCGATCCGCCTGCCGGGCGTGGTCCGCCGGCCGGGCAATGGCCCGCGCCGGTCCGGTCGACAGGGTCGGCGCCAGCAGGGCCGCCAACTGACCGGCGTCGGTCGGAATACCGGTGGCCCGGGGATCGGTGCCCTCCGGCAGGTAGATCACCAGATTCAGATTGCCCAGCCGGAAGACCGTCCGGCAGTAGCGGGACACGTCCCGGGCGGTGACGGCGGTTACCTGGTCGGGGAAGGTGAAGGCACCGGCCAGATCTTCGTTCAGGTCATAGTGGCCCAGATTGGCCGCCCGGCCCTGCACCGTCTCGGCCCCGAACAGGAATCCGCGCGAGACCCGGGTGATCGCGCGCTGCAGTTCGGCATCGGTGCAGCCGTCGGTCTTGAGATCTTCCAGGACCCGGGCGATTTCAGTCACGGCGCCGGCCAGACGATCGGCACTGGTCTCCAGATCGATCATGATGATCCCCTCGCGGGGCCCGGTCTCGGTCATGACCGCAAAGTCATCCACCAGTTTCTTCTCTTCCTGGACTTCGCGGTAGAGACGGCAACTGCGCCCGTCGGACAGCACCCGGCGCACAACGCCGAGGATGGCGTCCAGCCCGTCTACCTCACCCGGGGCCGGGAAGACCAGCTTGGCGTACGCCTTCTTGATATCCCCGTACTCCAGCCGCAACCGCGGCGCGGCGTGGTCCGGTTCGGTCGGTGGCTCGGCGACGATCGCCTGCGGCCCGGACGGTCCGCCAAAGAGGGCGGCGTCGACCGCGCCGAATTTTTCCCGCACCTGGCTGAAGACCGCCGCCGGATCCACGGCCCCGGCCACCACCACGGTCATGTTGTCCGGCCGGTAGGCCGAGCGCCAGAAGGCCAGGATTTCGTCTCGGTCCCGCTCGATGAGATTCTCGTCGCGGCCGCCGATCGGGTGCTGATAGGGGCTGATATCGAAGCTCAGTTCGCAGCCCCAGCGCCAGGTCACGCCGAAGCCGAAGGGGATGTCATCATACATGTGGTTCTCGTGCACGAGCACCTGCCGTTCGGCGTCCAGGCTTTCGGCGGCAAAGGCCGAATGAAACAGGGCGTCACTGAGGATATCGATCGTGCGCGGCAGATTCTCGCTGGGCACCGTGATGTGGTAGTTGGTCGACTCGTACCCCGTGCCGGCGTTGGTGGCGCCCCCGGCGGTGGCCACCTCGCGCGCGAAATCCCCCTCGTTGCGGCGGCCGGTGCCCTTGAAAAGCATGTGTTCGATGCCGTGGGACCAGCCCCGCAGGGGCTCGGGTTCGCGGTTGCTGCCGACCCGGACCCAGACGTTGCAGATGGCCACCGCGGTCCGGTGGTCCTCCTGGATGATCACGCGCAGGCCGTTGGCCAGGCGGGCGGTGTGCAGTCCCGGGGCCAGCGCACAGGGCTCAAGGACATCGGTCCGGGCAGGGTAGGGTGCAGGCTTCGCGGTGGCCATGGCTTCTCTCTCGGTTGGGGGTTCGCTACAGCAATAACCGCAGTTGCGAGGGATGACAACCTCGGAAGCGATCATCGATCCGGGATTGACTCCCTGCACCCTGTTTCCCAGTATTGGGCCAGCGAATCCCCCGACCGAAGCAGGAGCAGTCATGACGTCCAGCCAGGCCGGACCCGGTTTCAACCGGTTCCGGCGTGCCCTCTTTGCAGTTGTCGAACGGTTCAGCCCGGACGAAACCACGCTGATGGTGGTTGTGGCCGCAGTCGTGGGCCTGATGGGTGGCTTCGGCGCCATCATCTTCAGGTACCTGGTGGAATTCTTCCAGTCGATGGCCCTGGGCAGCGGCGAGAATACCGTGGCCCTGCTGGCTGCGGTTCCCTGGTGGCAGAAAATGCTGCTGCCGATCGTCGGTGGACTGGTGGTCGGCCCCCTGATCCATTTTCTGGCCCGCGAGGCCAAGGGACATGGCGTGCCCGAAGTCATGGAGGCGATGATCTTCCGCAAGGGCGTGATTCGCCCGGCGGTCGCCGCGGTGAAGATCGTGGCCAGCGCGATCACCATCGCCTTCGGTGGCTCGGTCGGCCGCGAGGGGCCGATTGTGCAGATCGGGGCCGGTCTGGGCAGCACCCTGGGCCAGATCCTGCGCTACTCGCCCCAGCGCTTGCGCACCCTGATCGGCTGCGGAGCCGCGGCCGGTATCGCCGCGACTTTCAACGCGCCCATTGCCGGCGCCTTCTTCGCCCTGGAAATCCTGACCCGGGACTTCGCCGTCGTCACTTTCAGTCCGATCATCGTCGCCAGCGTGGTCGCCACGGCCGTCAGCCGCGAGTTCCTGGGGGACACACCCGCGTTCCCGGTGCCCGACTTCAGCATCGCCGGCTATCACGAGCTGCCCTTGTACCTGCTGCTGGGCCTGGTGGTCGGCGTCGTGGCCATGGTCTATGTCCGCACTTTGTACGGCACCGAGGATTTCTTCGAGCGCCTGCACCTGCCGGACTGGCTGAAGCCGACGGTGGGCGGCGTCGTACTCGGCGTGCTGTTCCTGTTCTTTCCGCAGGTCTACGGTGTCGGCTATTCGTCGATGGTCGAGGCCCTGGACGGGGAAATGGCCCTGCGGATGATGGCCCTGCTGGTGGTGGTCAAGCTCGTGGCCGTCAACATCACTCTGGGGTCGGGCTACTCCGGCGGTATTTTCGCCCCGGGCCTGTTCCTGGGCGGTATGCTGGGCGGCGCCTTCGGGGCCCTGGTCGAGCTGTGGGTGCCCGGTTCGCACGGGGCGATCGGGACCTTCGCCATGGTCGGCATGTGCGCCATGGTCGGCTCGGTGACCGGCGCGCCGCTGACGGCGATCCTGATCCTGTTCGAGATGACGGGGCAGTACACGGTGATCCTGCCGCTGATGCTCGCGAGCATCGGGGCGGCCCTGGTCTATCGGGCGATCATGAAGGACACGATCTTTTCGCTGAAATTCAGTCGGCGGGGGCAGGATCTCAGCTTCGGCCGCGAGTCGGCGATCCTGCGCGACTTCCACGTGGAAGACATCATGGAGGTCAATCCGGTCTCGATCCCCCGCGAGCAGCGGCTGGACCACGTGCTGGAATTGTTCCTGTCCCATAGCGAAGAGCACTACTATGTGGTCGACGAGCAGGGCATGCTGGCCGGCCGGATCTCGATCCACGACGTGAAGGACCTGCTGCGCGAGGAGAATCTCCAGGACATCGTGATCGCCGACGACATCTGCAATCCCGTCGAGGATGTCGTCTACCGGCAGGACAACCTGGAGGATTGCCTGCTCAAGCTGGGCCATCGCGACACGACGGATTTGCCTGTACTGTATAATCGGACCCATCCGGTGCTGGTGGGCCTGATCTCGCGGCGGGCGATCATGGAGATCTACAACCGCGAGGTGCTGCAGCACCAGGACATGGGGATCAATCTGGTGACCGGTGCGGCCCGCATGCACGACTGCGTGGAATTGCCCGAGTCGTACAAGGTCCAGTTGTTCACGCCGCCGACCGAGTGGCTCGGCCGCAACCTCAAGGAACTGGCTTTGCGGCCGAATTTCAATATTGCCGTGCTGGCGGTCCAGCACCGCGACCGGATGGGCGGCTGGCACAACGAGATGCCGGATCCCGACCACCCGCTGGGCCCCGACGAGCGTCTGATCATCGTCGGCGAAGTCGGCAAGCTGGAAGAGTTGCTGTTGGCCACCAGACGGGGCGGACAGCTCCCCCTGGAGAGGCCGGAGACCTGATGACCACTGAGGCCAAAGCCCCGGAGTACTATGGACGCCCGCGACGCGAGATGATCGCGCAGGTACCGGCCACCGCGGCGGTGGTGCTGGATGTCGGCTGTGGGGCGGGTGCTTTCGGGGCTGGTCTGAAGGCCGAGTGGAACCGACAGGGGCGCACCCTTGCGGTGTGGGGCGTCGAACTGGACACCGCCGCCGCCGCGCGGGCCGCTGAAGTCCTGGACCGGGTCATCGTCGGCGATGCCGGCGTGGTGCTGGCCGACCTGCCGGCCGGGGGCTTCGACACGGTCATCCTCAATGATATTCTGGAGCACGTGGTCGAACCTGAGGCCCTGCTGCGCAGCCTGCGGCCGTTGCTGACGACCGACGGGTGCGTGGTGGCTTCGCTGCCCAACGTGCGGCATTTCCCCAATGTGGTGAACCTGGTGATCCATGGCCGCTGGGACTACACCGACGAAGGCATCCTGGACCGCACCCATCTGCGGTTCTTCACGCGCTCGAGCATGGTGGATCTGTTCACCGGTTGCGGGTTCGCTGTCGAACGCACCGTGGGCCTCAACCCCACCGGTTCGCTGAAGTTCAAACTCCTGAATCTGTTGACCCTGGGGCGCTGGGCGGATATGCGTTTTCTGCAGTTCGCCGTCACCGCCCGGCTGGGGGAGAAGTAGCCATGGCCCGCCACGGCAATATCCTGACGGTCGATGTGGAGGAGTGGTTTCATGGCCACAACTATCTGGACCATGTGCCGCCCGGGCAGTGGGACAGTCAGGAGTCGCGGGTTGAAAAGGGCACGCTTCGCTGCCTGGATCTACTGGACCGCCACCAGGTCCGGGCGACGTTCTTCGTGCTGGGCTGGACGGCGGAGCGCCACCCGGACCTGATTGCCGAGATCGCCCGCCGCGGCCATGAGATCGGCTGCCACAGCCACCGCCATCCCGAGGTCTTCAAGCTCAGCCCGACGGAGTTCCGGGCCGATTGCCGGCAGGCCCTGAATGCCCTGGCGGCTGCGGGGATCGACGAGGTGGCCGGCTACCGTGCTCCGAGCTTCAGCATCACCCCGCCGGTGCATGACTACCTGCATATTCTGGCCGAGCTGGGGTTCCGCTATGACTGCTCCATTTTTCCGGTGCGGCATCCGCGCTACGGTCAGCCGGGCTCGCCACGGGCGGCCTACCGCCTGCCCGGCAAGTCGTCGACGTTGACGGTCGTGCCCATGCCCACCTGGCGCGTCCTGGGCCAGAACATTCCCTTCTCGGGCGGCGGCTACATGCGGCTGCTGCCCTGGCCGGCCTATCGTTTCCTGCGAGCCATGGCTGCGCGGCAGAACCAACCCTGCATCGTGTACATCCATCCCTGGGAACTGGACGACTACAAGCCCCGGGCCGGCCAGTCGGCGGCCACCAGCCTGCGCAGCCAGGGTGGCCAGGATTCGGTGCTGGGCAAATTGGAAAAGCTGCTGGGCGAGGGCGGGTTTCAGACCATGGGCGAGTATGTCGCCGGTCTGGCTAGGGACGCCGCAGGTCAGCCGGTCGCAGAACCGACCCCCTGAGAATCATCGCTTCGATGGTCTGCAGGTTGGTGATGTCCAGCCGGGGGTCATCCGTCAGGACCAGGATGTCAGCCCGACAGCCCGGGGTCACTCCCCCCAGTTCAGACCAGCCGTACGCCAACGCGTAATTGCCTGTGGCTGCGGCCAGGGCCTCGCGGGGGCTCAGGCCCCAGCGCACCAGAGCGGCCAACTCGGTGTGCAGGCTGATGCCCGGCATCGTGCCCCAGACATCGGTGCCGCTGCCGGCCAGATAGTGGCAGCCGGCAGCCCGGTTGATGATCTCGATCCGTTCGGTGGCGGCCGCCAGTTTGCCGTAGGCTTCGTGCTGGGCCGCTGTCCAGTCCTGGCGGCCGGTGACCTTGTCGGCGGGACGGTTGATGTCGGCCGGATCCAGCAGAGCCGCCGCCGGCCACGACCAGGGATTCACCGCACCAGGCTGGTGCAGATACAGCAGGCTGGCCGTCGGCAGCAGGAAAGTGCCGGAAGCGGCCAGGCGAGCCGCGTACCCGGCCACACCGGGTGAGGTGCCACCAAGCCCGGACAGCCAGCGGTAGTAGCGCCACTTGGGACTGTCCAGTTCGTCGCTGAACGGTTCGCGCGCCACGCCGGCGATCATCTCATCGTCAGCCAGGCCCAGGCTGTAACGCGTGGTGTGGACGAAGGCGTCGACGCCGCAATTCATGGCGTCGGTGTAGCGGGCGGTGGCCAGTTCGCCAATCGTGGCGAGGCCGCGTTGGTGGGCGTGGTGGTTCACCAGACGCAGCTTGGCGGCCGGCAGGCCGTACATCAGCAGGGCCACCCGGACGCCGGCGTCGGCCAGGCTGTCCACGCGCGCCAGCAGGTCGGCCAGCGGACGGTCCTCGAAGCCGACATCCTCGAGTCTGTAGATTGCCGGGCCGGGATCGGCGTCCAGGTACAGCGGCCCCCGACGGCCGCCCCCGACTCCCACGATCGTGGTGATGCCCAGGGACAGATAGGCCTGGGCGTAGGCCTGGTTGTTCAACACGGCGAAACCATCGACCAGACCCGGCGTGAGGTAGCGGCCGGCCGCCTTGATGACCCTCATCCCGGCCGGGATTTCCACTTCGGCGCTCGGCCCGACCGCGGTGATGAAACCGTCCTCAATGAGAACTGTCTGCCCGGTGTGATCTGTGGTTCCGCGGCCCAGGTCGCTGACATCGATGATGGTGCCGCCGACAATGGCCAAATCGTTCCGGGCCAGACCGGGCGCGGCGGCCAGGACCAGTGTCGCCGCCAGCAGGATCCAGGACAGTTCGGCGTGGTCTCGCATCGGACACTCCCGGTTTGGTCAAAACCCGAGGTTGGACCCAACCTCGCAGCTAGCTGCTTCAGGTCGGGCCTTTGCAGGCTGCGTTCTGTTTGGCGGTGAAGAAGTCGCGATCAGCCTGGTGGTGGCAGTGCTTGTACTTCTTGCCCGAGCCACACCAGCACGGGGCGTTTCGGCTCAGGTTGCGGGCCGCTTCCGGTGGGACCGGATCGCTTGAAAAGAGTTTTTGCCAGAAGCCCATGCTGTCGCCTCGCCATGGTCCTTGTTGTGATGGATGAGTTGGGAACCAATTTATGCCTGATCCGTGCAAAGACCAAAGAAAACGGACCCTTCGCCGTGGGGTCCGTTCTCTTTCGCTCGCCCGTATCTTCTCGCCGTTGTCATCAGTTGTGCCGCAAGGGGGGAAGCGGGTTGGCCGATGTCCTGGTTCGGTGTATTCTACGCAGCAGCCTGGGGGAAGGTTCCCCGGAAAATGGAAATAATTGAGAGGACTCCCCAGAAATGTCCATGCTCAGGCAGGATCCCCTGACCGGGCGGTGGGTGATCATCGCCGCAGGCCGCAGCACCCGTCCCAACGAATTTCCGTCCCGGCGGTGGGAGCGCAGCCCGGCCGCGAAGTGCCCTTTCTGTCCCGGCCACGAGGATCAGACCACTCCCGAGGTGCTGGCCCTGGGCCGGCCGGACGGCGCGGTGCCCAATGGGGACCGCTGGCGGCTGCGAGCCTTTCCGAACCTGTATCCGGCTCTGGTGCCGGACGGCACCAAACCCGGGTTCGGCCTGCCCGAGGGGTCCGAGCAGGACCTGTTCCGGCATGCCCCGGGCGTGGGGCGTCACGAGGTCGTGGTCTACACACCGGATCATCTGGGCAGTCCGGCCAGTCTGGCGCCGAGCCAGTGGACCGACCTGCTCCTTGTCCTGCGGGACCGGGCGCGGGACTTCGCCGGTCACCCCGATGTGCGTTATGTCTCGGCTTTCTGCAACCACGGTCCCGACGCCGGGGCCACCCTGGCCCACCCCCACATGCAGATCATCGGGGCGCCGGAGGTGCCGCTGCTGGCGGTCAACAAGGCGGCCCGCAGCCTCCGGTACCTGACAGATACGGGATGCTGCCTCGTCTGTGACCTGGCTGTCGCCGAACGCGAGCTCGGCGCCCGGCTGATCGCGGCGAACGACGACTGGACGGTCTGGGCGCCCTGGGCCAGCCGGTTCCCCTGGGAAATGCTGTTTGCGCCGCGCCGGCACCAGGCTTCGCTGACGGCGGCCGGCGACAGCGAGTTGGCGTCCCTGGCCAGGGTGCTGGCCCCGACCCTGCGCAAGCTGTTCGCCATCCACGAGGATCCGTCCTTGAATATTGTCATCCACAGCACGACAGTCGATGCCGTGGGCAACGACCAGGACGCTGCGGCCTTCCACTGGCATCTGGAAGTGCTGCCGCGCCTGAGCCGTCCGGCCGGATTCGAGGTGGGCACGGGGTACACCATCAACTCGGTGGTGCCTGAGGACGCAGCGGCCAAGCTGCGCCAGGAGTGAGGTAGCAATGAACGTCCTGATGATCAGTGCCGAGATGACGCCCTTTGCCAAGGTGGGCGGGCTGGCAGACGTGGTGGACGCCCTGTCCCGGGCCCTGGCTGACCGCAAGCACGACGTGCGCGTGGTGCTGCCGTTGTATGGGCATCTGGATCGGACCGCCGAGAAGATCGTGCCGATCAGGTCGCTGCCGCCGCTGACGGCCCGCGTGGGGCAGCGGATTCACGATTTTCGCTTCTGGCGCCGCGGATCAGCCCAGGCGCGGGTCAAGATCTATCTCGTGGAATGCGACGATCTGTTCGGGCGGCCGGGAATCTACACCCAGCCGGGGGGCGACGCGTTCGGCGACTCCCTGGCGCGGGCGTCGCTGCACGCCCAGGCGGCGCTGCTGCTGCCCCGGTTGTTCGACTGGCCGGTCGAGGTGATTCATGCCCACGACGCCGAGGCGGTGCCGGCCCTGTTGTATCGGCGCCAGTGGTACGCCGAGCGCGGGCTGCCGGGCCCCGGCGGCACCCTGCTGACGATCCACAATCTGGCCCACCAGGAAGTGCATCCCGCCGCGGCCGTCGAGACCCTGGGCCTGCCGGCGGGGATGGCCGCCTATCCGGGGCTGCTCGAGTTCCAGGGGCAGTTGAATCTGCTGAAGGCCGGCATCCTGGCGGCGGATCAGGTCAACACGGTGAGTCCGAACTACGCCAACGAGACCCGCACCACACGGATGTTCGGCTGCGGGTTGGAAGAGATGCTCGCCAGTCGGCAGGACAGCTACACCGGCATCCTCAACGGCGCTGACTACGGCACCTGGGATCCCGCCCGTGACCGCAATCTGCCGGCGAACTATTCGTCGACCCGGCTGGAGGGCAAGGAAAAGTGTCGCGAGGCCCTCTGTGCCGAGCTGAAACTGGCTGTGGCCGGGAAGGCCGCTGACCAGGGTCCGTTGTGCGGTTTCGTCGGCCGCCTGGTCCGCCAGAAGGGTGTTGATCTGCTGCTGCCCTTGCTGGACCGCCTGGCTGCCGACGGTTTTCGCTTCGCCATCCTGGGGACCGGCGAGGCGCGCCTGGAAGACGCGATGCGAGTGGTGGCGGCGAAGCATCCGGGCCGGATTTCCTTCAGCGGACAATTCGACGAGGGTCTGGCCCACCGGATCTATGCGGGTAGCGATCTGTTCCTGATGCCGAGCGAGTTCGAGCCTTGCGGGCTGTCCCAGATGTATGCGCTGAAGTACGGCACGCCTCCGGTCGTGCGCCGCACCGGCGGCCTGGCCGACACGGTCGTGGACGCGACCGCGACCGGGCCGGGCCGCAAGGGCACGGGCTTTGTCTTTGACGAGGCGCGGCCGGAAGCCTTGCTGGGGGCCTTGCGGCGTGCTGAAAAGCTGTGGCGCAACCCCGATGACTGGGGCCGGTTGCAAAGGCGCGGCATGGCCTGTGACTTCAGCTGGGCCGAGGCGGCGGCAACCTACGAAGGTGTCTACCAGCGTGCCGTGACGACGGGGGCGAGCCATGAATGAGGGACAGAACAGCCGGGCTGGTGCGGCGGAACTGCTGGCGGCCGGCTTTCGGCAGTCGGACATGTCCCTGATCCTGGTGCAGGGGACCGGTACGGTCGTGACGGCCAGCCGGGGCGCCGAAGTCCTGCTGGGCTGCGAGCCGGAGCAACTGGCTGGCCAGTACCTGGCCCAGAGATTCAGCGACCCGGGCGCTTTGCGCAGGCTTCTGGCGGATCAGAAAACCGGCACCGTGGGGCGGGTCCAGTTGGAGGCGCGGCGCCAGGACGGCAAGCTGATCCCGGTGGAAGTCAGCTGCAGCAGACTTGAGACCGGTGAGGCGCCGGACGCCTACTTCATGATCCGGGTCAGTGACATTCGTGAGCGTCAGCACGAGGACGAACTGCGGGCGGCGCGGTTGGCCAAGCTTACGCTGCTCAACCAGGTGAGCGAAGCCCTGTATGGGGCGCGGTTGAACCTGGACCAGATCCTGCAGGCGATCCTGGTCTGCATGACCGCGGGGCAGGGCCTGCGCTTCAACCGCGCGTTCTTGCTGCTGGTCGACCCCAGCACCAATTCGTTGCAGGGGCGCATGGCCATCGGGCCGAGCAATGCCGACGAGGCGGCCCGCATCTGGCAGGATCTGGCCGACCAGTCGAGCGACCTGTTCGGCATGGTGACTCAGTATGACCAGTCGGTGCGGCAGACCGATGTGGCGGTCAACGAGATCGTCAGGCACATGAGCATTCCCATGGATGACGAAGCGAACATCATGATCCGGATCATGGGCCAGGGGCACGTGCGGCGGATCGCCGGTGACGTGGACCAGCCGGGAGTGGAGACGCTGCGCCACTGGCTGGGCTGCCATGAATTCGCCATTGCACCGATGAGCACGCGGCGCGGACCGGTGGGTGTGATTGTGGCGGACAATGCCATCTCGGGCACGACGATCACCGACCTGGATCTGGAGTTCCTGCAGATGTTCGCCAACCAGAGTGCGGGCGCCATCGAGAACAGCCGCCTGCATTCGGAGCTGTCCCGGCGGCTGGCGGATTTGCACGCCGCCCACCGCAAGCAGCGCGAAGACCAGGAGACGCTGTTGAAGATGGAACGTTTGAGCGTGATGGGGGAAACGAGTGCGATTGTGGCCCACGAGCTGCGCAATCCGCTGGTGGCCATTGGTGGGTTTGCCCGCAGCCTGACCCGCAGCATCGACGCCGGTGATCCCAACCGGGTCGCCGCGACGATCATCGTCGAAGAGGTCGCGCGCATGGAGCGGATCATTCATGATCTGCTGGACTTCATCAGGCCGCCGAAGATGCTGCGGACGGCCATGGTCGTGGACGAGGTTGTCGCCCAGGTCGTGCAGAAATTCCAGCCGCGCGCCCAGGAGGCCGAGGTCGAGTTGGTGTCGGATCTGCAGGCGGAAAACCTGACGGTGTCGATGAATCCGGGTGAGATACAGCAGGTGTTGCAGAACTTCCTGGTCAACGCCCTGCAGGCCCTTGATGGGCCGGGTCGGGTGGAAGTCCGCTCGCGCGGGGTCGACGGCGGGGTGGAAGTGACGGTGGCGGACAACGGGCCGGGCTTTGAGCCGGAGCTGGTCGAGAAACTGCAGATGCCCTTCTTTTCCACCAAACCGACCGGATCCGGTCTTGGTTTAACCATTTGTGCCCAAATCGTCAAGGCGCACGGCGGGGTTCTGCGGGCCGAGAATCGAGCTGACGGTGGCGCGGAGTTTTCATTCATCCTGCCGAGGCACAAGCCGGAAGAGGAAAGTTAATAACAGGTAATTTCCGCGGATCCCGGTAGCCGGGTCGAACCGAATCTGATACATTTGGTTGGAGCGAACCGAGTTGAGATCGCCACCGGTGACAGGGAAGTCACGGGCGTCGGGACGGGGACCGGCAGGAATGCCACCAGGAGGTAAGGCAATGAGCAAGGTGCTGATCGTCGATGATGAACCCCATCTGCGTTTGCTGTATGAGACCGAATTGCGCCGCGCCGGCTACGAGACCATGACCGCCAGCAACGCCCAGCAGGGCCTGGAATTCGTGGAGACCATGAGCCCGGATCTGGTCGTGCTGGATATCCGGATGGCCGGTATGGACGGTATCGAGGCCCTGCAGCGCATTCTGGAGCGGGACAACAGCATTCCGGTTATTCTGAATACGGCTTTCTCGAGCTACCGGGACAACTACCTGACCTGGGCCGCCGATGCCTACGTCACCAAGTCGGCCGATGTCACCGAGTTGCTGGAAACGGTGCACGGACTGTTGCACCAGGGGCTGAAAGCCGAGAACTGACCAGGCACGATCCGGTGCGTGGCACGGATCCCGAATCAACCATCACAGGTGATGGCGAGGAGCGGTCTTGAATAACACCGTGCTCAGTACGCGCGACCTGGTGAGTGATACCCTGACCCTGATTCTGGCCGGCGGCCAGGGCGAGAGACTGTCCCCCCTGACCAAGGACCGCTCCAAGCCTGCGGTGCCCTTCGGTGGGGCCTACCGCATTATCGATTTCACCCTGAGCAACTGCATCAACAGTGGCCTGCGCCAGATCTATGTGCTGACCCAGTACAAGAGCTACTCCCTGGACAAGCACCTGCAGCGCGGCTGGAACATCTTCAGCTACGAGAGCGGCGAGTTCTGCTACCGCATCCCGCCCCAGCACCGGGTGGGGCAGAAGTGGTACACCGGCACGGCCGATGCCGTGTATCAGAATATCTATCTGCTGGAGAACCGGCGACCCCACTACGTGCTCATCCTGTCGGGCGACCACATCTACCGCATGGATTACGCCAGCATGCTCAAGCACCACGCCGGTCACGACGGCTGCCTGACCCTGAGCGCCGCGGTGGTGCCCAAGGCGGGCGCGGACCAGTTCGGTATTCTGGAAGTCGACGAGAACTGGCAGGTGATCGGATTCGAGGAGAAGCCCAGCGAGCCCAAGACCATACCGGGTGATCCGGACCACTGCCTGGTCAACATGGGCGTCTATATTTTCGACACGAACGAACTGGTGCGCGAACTGTGCCTGGATGTGAAGCAGACCGACAGCCACCATGATTTCGGCAAGAACATCATCCCGTCACTGGTCAGCCAGGGACAAGTGCACGCTTTCCCCTTCCGGGATCCGGCCACCCTGGGGCAGGCCTACTGGCGGGACATCGGCACCCTGGACAGCTACTACGAGACGTCCATGGAACTGGTGTCGCGTGAACCGCAATTCGAGCTCTATGATCCGAAGTGGGTCTTTCGGGCCTGGCAGCCGCCGGTGCCGCCGTTCAAGTCGGTCCATGGCTTCACCGAGGACGGCAACCTGCCGGGCCGGGTCGAGGACAGCATCGTCGGGGGCGGCACGATCATCTCCGGCGGCAATGTCGTGCGGTCGATCGTCGGGCGCGGGGTGCGCGTCAATTCCTTCAGCCGTATCACCGATTCGATCCTGATGGACGACGTGACGGTGGGCCGCTACGCCGAACTCAAGCGCTGCATCATCGACAAGGATGTGATCATCCCCGAGGGCTTCCGCATCGGGTTCGACGAAGAACAGGACCGGCGCCTGTTCACCGTTTCGGCCGCCGGCATCGTGGTCGTGCCCAAGGGCATGAACCTGACCGATCAGGCCTGATCCGGCGCCGGGTCCCGGCGGTACATGTCGGGGCGCCGGTCGCCCCACAGGTCGTTGCGCGGCGTGAACAGTTTGTCCTTTTCGAAAATCTCAAGGGTCGCCACCGCGGCACCCGTGTCGTCTTTGGCCTTGGCGGCCAACCGATCTCCCATTCGTGAAACAATCTGGCTGCGCCCGCTGAAAGCCAGCGGCGTGCCCGTGCGGTTCTCGGTGCCGATGCGGTTGCTGGTCACGATGGCCACCATGTTCTCCTGGCTGCGGGTGACCATGGCGGCCTGGCACCAGGGCAGCAGCAGGTTCGAGGGGTGGCAGATGATTTCGGCCCCGCCGAAGGCCAGGCTGCGGGCCGCCTCGGGGAAGATCCAGTCGAAGCAGATCATCAGGCCGATGGTCGTCCCGCAGGCTGCAAACACGGGGAAACCCAGGTCGCCCGGCGCAAAGAGGGACTTTTCGTCGTAGTAGAGATGCACCTTGCGGTAGAGCCCGCGGCTGCCGTCCGGCCGCACGAGCACCGCCGAGTTGTACAGCGTGTCGCCGCAGACCTCGGCCAGGCCGGCGACCACGGTGGTGCCCGTGTCCCCGGCGAACTGGGCCAGGCGGGCGCCGGTGGGGCCGGGCTGGTCCGCGGTCAGGTTCTCGGCAAACCCGAGTGCCTCTGCGCGCGACGTGAACTGGTAGCCGGTGCTGAACAGTTCCGGCAGCACGGCCAGATCGCAGCCCTGCGGCACGAAGCCGAGGGCGGTGTCGATGTTGCGGTCCACGGCGCCGAATTCCGGGTGGGTCTGGATCGCGGCGATCTGGAGCTTCTTCATCTTGGGTTTCCTTCCGTGTCGAAATCCGGATGGCCGGTCAGGCCCAGGAAGCGGTCCAAAGTCTTCTCGCGGGGATAGCGGCTGAGCACCAGTTCGCGTCCGGTGCGGCCCAGGCGCCGGGCCAGTTCAGGGTCGTCCAGCAGGCGGCTCAGGGCCGCGTGCAGGGCACTGCTGTCACCGGGCGGCACCAGCAGTCCGGTCTCGCCATCGATGACGATCTCGGGCAGGCTGCTGGCGTCCCCGGCAATGACCGGCACGCCGCAGGCCAGGGCCTCGGCGGCCGCCAGACCAAAGCCTTCGGCGTGCGAAGGCATGGCCAGGATGGTCAGGCCGCGGTAGAACTCTTCCACGTCTTCGGTGTAGCCGAGCAATTCCACATCCTCGGGGTGGGGCAGGGTCAGGCGCCAACGTTCCAGTTCGGGGCGCAGCCGGCCCTCGCCGGCCAACCGTAGCCGGGGACGGGGCGTGCGCGCCTGCGCGGTGAGCGCCGTCCAGGCCTGCATCAATTCGGGGATGCCCTTGCGGGCGATCAACTGGCCGACCGCGCCGACGACCGGCCGGTCGGCCGGCGGCTCACCCGGCGTGAAGCGGTCGATATCGATGCCCTTGTACAACAAGTGAACCCGCGCGGGATCCAGCCACGGCCCGCTGGCCAGGATCGTGCGGCGCGTGGCCTGGCTGTTGACCAGCACGCCGGTGCACAGGGTGTGGAAATTCCAGCGGTAGTCCCAGCGGTCTTTCAGGGGGAAATCACTTTCGCGGGTGGCCAGGATCACCGGCACGCCGGCCAATCGTCCGGCCGGAGCGGCGACCTTCACATCCTTGGTGCGGTTGGCGACCAGGGCGGTGACGCCGGACCGCCGCAGGTGCGCGGTCACCGCGGCGATCGTCCAGGGGGCGCCGTCAATCCGAATGGCCAGGGGCTTGACCGGCAGGTCGGCGGCCTCGGCGCGCCGCTGCAGTTCGCTGTCCGGATTGGCCACGAAGCCGACCGCATGGCCGCGATCCCGCAGGGCCAGGGCCGTCTCCAGCATCCAGACCTCGGCCCCGCCCCAACTGCGCATGGAGTTGACGAAGCAAAGGCGGTATGGTCGCTGAGGGCTGGGCACGGTGCTGCTCCGGGGTTGGGGACGCGGGCTCGCCGTTCAGCATAGTACCGTCCGGAGCGGTGGCCAAGCAGATTGCCATCATCTTGCCGGACGACTATTTTGGCACAGCCCGACCACAGACCGATCAACGCTGACTGGCCCACGGCCGGAGGCCCCCGTGACCGACACCGTTCTGAAACGAAAAGCCGTTCGCCTGGACCCGCGCCTGGCGTGGTTTGGCGACGTGCGCCGACTGCTGTCGCCCATGGCCGGGGTCACCGATCGCCCTTTTCGCGAAATCTGCCGCCGCTATGGGGCTGATATGGGGTTTTGCGAGTTCGCGTCCGCCGCGGGCCTGACCTACGGCGGCGAGGCCACCTGGGCGCTGGTCGACACCGAGGGCGAAGCGGGCCGCGTGGGCATCCAGATTTTCGGTTCGGACCCCGAGCATATGATGGCCGCCACGCGTCTGCTCAACGAACGCCGGATGGACGTGCTGGACATCAATTTCGGCTGCCCGGCCAAGAAAGTCGTCAAGAAATGCGGCGGCAGCGCCCTGCTGGCCGATTTGCCCCTGCTCGAACGCATCGTGCAGGCGGTGGTGGCCGAAGCGCGGGTGCCGGTCACGGCCAAGATCCGCACCGGCTGGGACGAGGACTCGGTCAACTACCGGGAAGTGGGCCTGCTGCTGCAGGAAGCGGGTATGGGCTGGGTCACGATGCACGGCCGCACCCGGGCCCAGAAATACAAGGGCGAGGCCAACTGGGACCGCATCGCCGCGCTGGTCGAGACCCTGGACATCCCGGTCGTCGGCAATGGCGACGTTGTCGACGGCGAGAGCTACCGCCGGATGGTTGAGCATACCGGCTGCCACGCCGTGATGATCGGGCGCGGCGCCATCGGCAACCCCTGGCTGTTCGGCCAGATGCGGGCCGTCGACGAAGGCCGGCCGGTCCCGACGGTCGACTTTCGCGAGATGTGCCTGACGACGATCGACCACCTGCTGGGCGAGGTGGCCCTGCGCGGCGAGCCCCAGGGTTCGTACGTCGTGCGCAAGCACATCGCCCGTTGCTTCAAGGGCTACCCCGGTGCTGCGGTGCTGCGGCGCAGACTCTACGCCACGACGGTGGCCCAGGAGATGGTTGGGATTCTTGAACAGGCCGCTGCGGCGGGTGATCCGCGCTATGATGAAGCGGTGGAAACCGGGGGAGACCATCATGAACAGAACTAGGGACCGGGCGCGCAACCGGATCTTCATCGCGGCCGCCGGCCTGCTGATCGTGGTCGGCGGCTGCGCCAAACAGGTCGCCTCGCCGGAATCCGGGCCGCGGTTGCCGGCGGCGGATCAGCGCGTGATCGAGCATGTGGTGGGTCCCGGCGAATCCCTGGCCCGCATCGCCGACAACTATTACGGGGATCCGGATCGCTACGCGGACATCGCCCGCCAGAACACCATCACCGACCCCGGGCGAATCGTGCCCGGTTCGGTGCTGCGCCTGCAGTTCAGTGCCGCAGAGTGGGATGCCGCCCAGAAGCGGGCGGCCGCCCTGAAGCCCTACAACAAGGGCGTTGACCTGCTGGCCAACGAGCGCGTGGGCGAAGCGGAAAAACAGTTCAAACTGGCCCTGGCCACGGCGCCCGACCTGCGGGCGGCCAAGTACAATCTGGCGCTGGTCTACCTCAAGCGCGGGCGCAACGACCGGGCGCTCACGCTGCTCGAGCAACTGACCACCGAACGGCCGGATGACCCTGATTTTCTGTTCGCGCGCGGCAATGCGCTGTTCCAGTCGACCCGCTTTGACGAGGCGACGGTGCAGTTCGCGGCCGCCCTGGACAATCGCCCCGGATTCAAGCGGGCCGCTTTCGGCCTGGCGCGCAGCTACCAGGAGGGTGGCCACACGCAGCGCGCCATCGTGGCCTGGCAGAACTACCTCAAGCTGGACGACTCGTCGGGTTGGGCGTCCACCGCCCGCCGCAACCTGCGCCAGCTGCAGGGTGAGTAGCCCGCTGCTGTCGCTGCGGAGCTGGTCGCTGGACCGGCAGACGGCCGACGGCTGCCGGACCGTGCTGAGCAATATCGACCTGGATATCCACGCCGGCCGCTGGCTGGTCATCGTCGGAGCCAATGGATCCGGCAAGTCCTCCCTGCTGAAATACCTCGCCGCCGAGGAATCACCCCTGGCCGATCAGGCCGCCATCATGTTCCAGGATCCGGACGAGCAGATTTTTGCCACCGGAGTGGACCGCGAGATCACCCTGGGCCGTCCCGGGCGGGACACCGCCGCGATCCGGGCCGAGTTCGGCCTCGGAGACACCGGTGAGCTGAACCCGCGCCTGCTGTCGGCGGGACAAAAGCAGCGGCTGGTGCTGGCCGTTGCCCTGAGCGACAACCCGCAGGTGCTGCTGGGCGACGAGCCGACCAGCCTGCAGGATGCCGGGCAGGCCCAGTGGGTGCTGGACCGGTTGGATCGGTGGCGCCACGAGACGGGCGGCGCGCTGGTCACGGCGACCTGTGACCGTCGCGAGGTTGAGCGGGCCGACGAAGTGGTGGTGCTGGCCGAGGGGCGTATCGTCGCCCAGGGGCCGACAGCCGAGATGCTGGCCGATGCCCGGGTCGTGGCGCTGCTGGGTGCCGAGGGGCTGCCGCCGGTGGCAGCTGAGCGGACCGCAGTGCCTGGCGCGCCGGTCCTGGAGTTGAAGGAGGTGGCCTGTGATTTTCCGGTTGGCCGGGGCTTGCAGGGTGTGGAGTTGAGTCTGCCGCCCGGCGCCAGAGTCGGTCTGGTGGGTCCCAACGGCTGCGGCAAGTCGACCCTGCTGGCGGTGTGCGCCGGCGCGCGTCGGCCGGACGGCGGTATGGTGCGACTGGCCGGTCGGCGGCTCTACGCCGCGCCGGGTCTGGATCTGGATCACGGCGCGGCTTTGCTGGCGCCCCAGTTTCCCGAGTACCTGTTCACCCGCTCGACCGTGGCGGCTGAAATCGCGGTGGACCCGAGCCTGGCCCATATGGCACCGGCCGGGTTCCTGGTCTCGCTGGGCCTGGCGGCAGAGTTGGCCGGGCGCAATCCCCACGATCTGAGCAGCGGTCAGCGGCGGCGGTTGGCTTTGGGGCTGGTTCTGCATGCCGGACGCCCCCTGATTCTGCTGGACGAGCCGACGGCCGCCCTGGACCGGCCCGGCCGCCAGCGCGTGCTCGAGCTGCTGTCCCGTCTGCCTGCGGCCACGGCGCTCCTGATCGCCTCGCACGACCGGGAGTTTCTGGCCGAGGCCGGGTGTCGGATGCTGACGGTCGCCTCCGGAGGGCTGGCGGAACCCTGAGCTGACCAGAGCGAGAGATTGCCCTTGCTGGCATCCCGCCCGGTTGTTAGATTCCTGCCGACAAGTTTTTCAGTGTCCGCCGAAGGAGGCCCTTGGCATAGACAGGCATGACCGTACCGGCCATGCTTTTTTTTGCCATCAATCCACCTTGTCCAGCCAGAGGAAACCGCATGAATTTCGCCGAAAAAGCCACAATCATGAACGCCGCCGAGATGAATCGGGCTATCAAGCGCATGGCCCACGAAGTCATCGAGGCCAACAAGGGCGTCGAGAACCTGGTTCTGCTGGGCGTGCAGCGCCGCGGCGTGCCCCTGGCCCGGATGCTGGCCGAGGCCATCAAGCAGGTCGAGGGCCACGAAGTGCCCCAGGGCGCCCTGGATATCACCTTCTACCGGGATGATCTGAGCACACTGGGGCCATCGCCGCAGGTGTCGAGCACCGAGATGCCGTTCGACGTGAACGAAAAGATCATCATCCTGGTGGACGACGTGCTGTACACCGGGCGGACGGTGCGCGCGGCCCTGGACGTGATCATGGACTGGGGCCGGCCCCAGGCCATCCGGCTGGCCGTGCTGGTCGACCGTGGCCACCGCGAGTTGCCCATCCGGCCTGATTTTGTCGGCAAGAACGTGCCGACCAGCCAGCGCGAGATCATCAAGGTCAAGGTCCAGGACTTCGACGACAAGCTCGAGGTGGTCGTCGGGGAGGTCACGGATGATTCTGCAAAGTAAGGATGTTCTGGGCCTGGAGGACCTGACGGCCGAGGAGATCCTGGCGGTGCTGGACGTGGCCGGCCGCTTCCGGGCCGTGTTCGATCGTCCGGTCCGCAGCGTGCCGATCATGCGCGGCCGCACGGTCGTGAACTTCTTCCACGAGCCCAGCACGCGCACCCGCATCAGCTTCGAACTGGCCGAAAAGCGCCTCTCCGCCGACATCATCAATTTCGCCGCCGCGACCAGCAGTTTCTCCAAGGGCGAGACCCTGCGCGATACGGCCGAGAATCTGGCGGCCATGAAGATCGACATGCTGATCGTCCGGCACAGTTCGGCCGGCGCGGCGCGGTACCTGGCCAAGGTGCTGGATTGTTCGGTGATCAACGCCGGGGATGGGGCCCACGAGCACCCGACCCAGGGCCTGCTGGACATCATGACCATGCGCCAGCGGCTGGGCGATCTGCGGGGCAAGAAGGTGACGATCATCGGCGACATCACCCACAGCCGGGTGGCGCGTTCGAACCTGTGGGGGCTGGTCAAACTGGGTGCCGAGGTGACCTTGTGCGGCCCGCCGACCATGATCCCCGCCGGCCTGGACAAACTGGGGGCCACGATCGAATACGACCTGCACAAGGCCGTGGCCGACGCCGATGTGCTGAACGTGCTGCGCATCCAACTGGAACGCCACGCGAGCAAGAGCTTTCCCGGCAACCGCGAGTACAACCGCATGTACGGCATCACCGGCGATGTGGTGCGCAAGCTGAAGCCCGACGCCTTCATCATGCACCCCGGACCCATGAACCGCGATGTGGAGATCGCCAGCGAAGTGGCCGATGGTCCGCGCCAGGTCATTCTCGACCAGGTGGCCAACGGGGTCGCGGTGCGCATGGCCTTGATCTACCTGCTGAGTGGCGGGGATCCCGGCGCCCTGGGCGGCGCCGCCTGAACGAAACCCTGATTGCAACCGCGCCGACGTTGGCGCCCGGAAAGAGGTCCGAAGATGGAGTGGAGTTGGCAGCGCATCCCGGCGGAATACCTGGTCACCAATGTGAGGTTGTGCCGCAACGGGAAATTGGCCAAACGCAAGGGTTTCCTGCACGTGCGCAAGGGGCGCATCGAAGGTCTGGGCATGGGGCAGCCTTCGCTCGAAGGAGTGCCGGTGCTCGACGGTGCGGGCCTGGTCTGCGCGCCGGGACTGGTTGACACGCGAGTCTCGTTCCGGGAACCGGGCAACGAGCAGATGGAGACCGTGGCCGCCGGCAGCCGGGCGGCCGCCGCGGGCGGCTTTACCGCCGTGGTGACCATGAGCGGCACCGAGCCGGTCATCGACAATTCGGGCATGGTGCGCTACCTGATCGACCGGGGCCGCGAGGCGGGCCTGTGCCGGATCCATCCCACCGGCGCTGTCAGTCCGGGCCGCCTGGGCGAGGGCATGTGTGAATACGGCGACATGGTTGCCGCCGGGGCGGTGGCCTTCAGCGACGACGATGTGCCGGTGGCCAACGGCGGCCTGATGTCCAACGCCCTGAAGCTGACCCGTGTGCTGGGCGTGCCGGTGATCACCCACGCCGAGGACCGCACCATCGTCGGCCGCGGCGCGATGCACGGCGGCTACTGGTCCGGGCGTCTGGGCCTGGCCGGCATGGCGCGCGCGGGCGAGGACGCCGCGGTCTTCCGTGATGTTGAACTGGCGCGGGCCACCGGCGGTCATCTGCACGTGGCGCATGTCTCGACCAAGGGCGCGGTGGAGATCATTCGCCAGGCGAAAGCCGCCGGCGTCCAGGTGACGGCCGAGACGGCGCCCCACTACTTCAGCCTGGATCACTCCCGCTGCCGCGATTTTTCGCCGCTGTACAAGGTGAATCCGCCGCTGCGCGAGCCCGATGATGTCAACGCGGTGGCCGAAGCCCTGGCCGACGGCACGCTGGACAACATCGCCTCGGATCACATGCCCAACACCGGCACCGAGAAAGAATACCAGTTCGACCAGGCCCCTTTCGGCGCCATCGGCCTGGAGACGAGCCTGGCCGTGGGCATTACGTATCTGGTCAACAGCGGTATATTGGATCTGGGCCAGTTGATCTCGTGCCTGAGCGAAAAACCGGCGCGGATCTTCGACCTGCCCGGCGGCCGGTTGGAAGAGGGCGCCGAAGCCGATTTCGTCCTTTTGGATCCGGACCGGACCTGGACCGTGACGGCAGACAGCTTCCAGTCCCGCAGCACCAATTCGGCCTTCCTGGGCGAAACCCTGTCGGGCCGGGTCCTGGCGACCTTCCTGCGCGGCCGGCTGACCTGGCACGACGCCGATTGAGCGCGGTTCGGCTGGAACGGATTATGCTTTTTTGCTAGGATGAACCAGAGCGCACTGGCGGGGCAGAGAACTGAGAAAATCAGGTACTTTCTTGTTTGGTAACAAGTTGGGCAGATTCAGGATCGAATGGCAACGGGTTGCGACCAGTCGCCCGCACGGGGCCATGCGTCCTGCCTGGCGGCCAGGGCGTCCGCCAATGCGGACGATCACGCGCCGGGTCCTGTGGCTGCTGCCGCTGCTGCTGCTGAGCGTCGGCTGCGCCAAGTTCAATACCTATTACAACGCCAAACGCAGTTTTGATGTGGGCGAGAACGCGCGGGAAGAGGCGTTGAAGAAGCATCAGGACCCGCCCAAACCCACCGGGGCCCAGCGTACGGCCTACGAAACGGCTATCCGCAAGTCCCAGAAGATCCTGGACGAGTATCCGGGCCACAGCCTGACTGACGACGTGCTGTTTCTGCAGGGCAAGGCGCACCACCGCCTGGAGTCGTACCGCCAGTCCATCCGGAAACTCAACCTGCTGTTCCAGAATTACCCGGCGACTCCCTACATGGAAGAGGCTCTTTACCTGCAGGCATTGAACTACCTGTTGATCGGCGATCTGGTGACCAGCCAGGACTATCTGGACCGCCTGGAGAAGAACTATCCCAAGAGCAAGTTCCAGGCGGAAACCCGCAAGGTCTCGGGTGACAACGCGTTCACGTTGAAGGATTGGGAAGCCGCCGCGGCGAGTTACCGGGAGTACCTCGATCTCGAGGGCGATATCCAGGAACGGGACCGGGTGGGGCTGAAACTGGCCGAGTGCTACTGGGAGCTGGCAGAGTATTATCCGGCCGCTGAGGTTCTGCAGGAAGTCAGCCAGGAAGCGAGCAGTGCCGAGTTGGCGTTTCGGGCGCGGCTGCTGCGGGCCCGGGTTCACGTGCGGATGAATGACTTCGAGATTGTCAACCTGTTGGTCAAGGAGCTGCGTGACGAGGCTGAGATCTACAAGGCGTCGGGTGAGGTGGCGCTGGTTGAGGCCGAGGCGCTGATCGCCCAGGGCAAGATCAACGAGGCCGCGCCGCTGGTGGAGGGCATGCCCACGGAGTGGGAAACCCCGGCGGTGAAGGCCAGGGCCGGCGAGATCATGGGCAATATCTACCTGAAACGCGGCGACTGGGAAGAAGCGCGCAAGAAGTACCAGACCGCCCTGCTCAAGAAGGACGAACTGGACGACGAGGAACGGGTCCGCCGCTTGAACAACAGCCTGAAGGATTTTCTGGCGGCCGAGCAGGCCCTGCCCGATGCCAAAGGCAACCGGGTGGCCCGCCTGAAACTGCTGCAGGCCAACTCGCTGCTGTTCGGCTTCGACCGGCCGCACATGGCGGCCTCCCTGTATGGCGAGGCCGCCGTCGACACGGCCGCCGACACGACCGTCGCCGCCCGTGCCCTGTACGGCGCCTACATCACCTACGGAAACTACCTGGCTGATCCGGATTCAGCGGCGATATTCCGCGACCAGCTGGAGGATCGATTTCCCGACTCGCCCCAGGCCTACGATGCCCGCGCCGAGGATGGCGGCAACCTGCTGGAATACCTGCTGGCAATTCGCTCGGTGCAGCAGTCGGAGAATTTCGCCAATCTGTCGAGTGAAGAACTGGCGGCGCTCCAGGAACTCGGGGACGTCGACACCTCGCAGTTTGGTCACAGCGCTGACCGGATGGAAGGCGTGCGGCGCCGCATGGTTTATCTCTCGCGCCGTGCCAACCTGATCTTCGATCCCCCGGAAAGCGTGGTGCACGCCATTTCGGCCAAACAGGCGGCACGCATTCAGCAGGATGCCCTGGATGCGGTTCACCAGGCGCAGTTTGATTCGTTGCGGGCTGCCGAAGCGGGTGACGGCAAGACCAGGCCACCGGCCGGCACGACAGCTGACGGCGGCGAGTTCGGCCGCACGACGCCGGCCGGCGGGGACAGTCAGGCCGCTGACGCTGCGGCTGCCGATAGCGCTGACGCGCAGGACGGCGACAAGAAGCTGTCCGACGAGGAAAAGAAGGATGCCGAAGAGAAGGCCAAGGAAAAGAAGAAGAAGGATGACTCCTGGGACTTTCTGCGCTGATGCTGCGGCTGGAGGCTGCCGTGCCTGAATTTTCGCCCGTGCCGACTGTCAGCACTACCGCCGCTTTCCTGGCCAATGTGCGCGAGTCCGCCGGTCTGATCAGGCTGGATGTCTCGCTCGCCCGGCCGGTACCCTTCGCGGCCGGCCAGTTCGCCATGGTCAATCTGGCCGGCGAGCATTCCCTCGTGTTCAGCCGGCCCTTCTCGATCCTGTCCGCCACCGAGGAGCGGATGTCGTTCCTGTACCGCGTGGTGGGCCGGGGCACGGCCGCGCTGGCGGGACTGCGTGCCGGCCAGGAGTTGACTATCCTGGGCCCGTTGGGCCGCCCTTTCCCCGGCCCCGGTGCCGTGGGCGGCAAGCCCGTGGTGCTGATCGCCGGCGGCGTGGGCTTGCCGCCCCTGCACAATTGGCTGACCCGTCACGGCCGCCCCGGTGATCTGGGCTTCTTCGGCGGCCGCGACGGTCAGGATATTCCCTGGCAGCTGCTCGACGAACGCTGGCAGATCAGTGTCGATGAGCGGACGGATATCCCGGCCGGACGGGAGGCCTGGCCGGGCCGGGTTGCCGACTTTGCGGCCCGGCATGCGGCGCTGCAGGGAGCACAACCGCGCGTGGTCTTCAGTTGCGGTCCGATTCCCATGCTGAAGGCGGTGGCCGAGCTGGCGGCCGCCCGCGGCTGGGCGTGCCACGTCTCCCTGGAAGAACACATGGGCTGCGGCTATGGAGCCTGCAAGGGCTGCGTGGTGCCGGTCGTCGACGACGGCGGCGCCGGTTGGCGCAATGCGACCTGCTGTGTCGAGGGACCGGTTTTCAGCGCCGACGAGATCAGATGGGATCGCTACGGCAAGCCCGCCGTGCCGCTGCCAACCATTGAAGGGTGATCATGGCTTTGCAACTGCCCGCGTGGTGGAAAATTGACCCGACTGCTCCGTTCGAGCTCGGTCCGCGCCGTCTTCCCGGCCGGATCTGGACCGCCTCCGGCTGTTTTGCCTACGGTTTGACCGGCCACGATTTTGCCGCACCCGGTTTTGCCTCGCCCTACGAGGGTCTGGGGGCGGTGGTGACCAAGACGGTCACCCCGGCGCCGCGCGCCGGCAACCCCATGCCGCGGCTGGCTGAGACCGCCTGCGGGGCGATCAACAGCATCGGGCTGGAGAATGTGGGCTTCGACCGCTTCTGTGACGAGGTATTGCCCGAACTGGAACGTCGCGGCGTGCCGACGGTGGCCAGCCTGGCGGCGACCCGGCCGGCGGAATTCGGGACCATGGCGGCCCGGCTGCACCGGGTGGCCGGCGGGTTTGCCCACTGGCACGGCGTGGAGGTCAATCTCAGCTGCCCCAACGTGGCCGAGGGCGGACACGACTTCGGACGCGACCCGGCGACGGTCGCCGAATGCGTGGCGGCGGCCCGGGCAGAGCTGCCGGACCGCGCCCTGCTGGCCAAACTCACGCCCAACATCACGGACATCACCGAGTTGTCCGGAGCCGCGATCAACGCGGGCGCCGACGCCGTCAGCGCCATCAACACGGTGCTCGGTCTGGAGGTCGATCTGACCACGGGCCAGCCGGTTCTGCCACGGCGATTCGGTGGCTATTCCGGACCCGCGGTGCTGCCGATCGCCCTGGCCAAGGTCGATGAGATCGTCCAGAAGACAGGGGGAAAGGTGGTGGGGGTCGGCGGGATCGCCACCGCGACCGACGCCCTGAAATTCTTTGCGCTTGGGGCGGTCGCGGTGCAGGTGGGTACTGCCCAGATGCGCGACCCGTTCGCCGCCGCCCGCATCGCGCGGGAGTTGCGACCGGGCTGAAATCAGTCGTAGCTGTCGTCTTCATCCTCGCCGTCGTCCCGGGCCCCGTGGTGCGGCTCGCCGCCGATGCCGGCCAGATCTTCCAATGCCTTCAGGTGCTCGAGGTCATCCAGGTCCAGCGCGTCGTTGTCGAGTGCGGCGCCGCCGCCGGCCCGGCGCTCGTTGAACGCCAGATCCTCCAGTATCGCGGCATCCTCGTCCACGACGTCGTCGTCATCGGGCTCGCCGATATCGTCGGGCAGACCATCGGGAAACTCCGCTTCCAGCAGGTCGGCCAGGCTCTCGCCACTGCACAGTATTTGCTGGGCCAGCCCCATGCCAACGACCTCGGCCTCGTCCAGATCACCGCTGACGACGATCCGGTTGCTGCAGGCGCCGGTGCCGCCCACCATGTGCAGTTGGTGCTTCGAGACCTCGGCCAGGGCGCCGACCGGCAGGTCCTGGTCACTGACCATGCAACTGCAGAATGACTGTTCAGCGGCCATGGCGAGCGCCGTCGGGATCGAGTGCAACTCGGCCAGCAACGCGCGACCGGCCTCATCGTCGGCCCGGCCGATCACCGCCAAGGTGCCCTGACCGGGGCTGGGCAGGATAAACTCAGGGGCGAAGATCTCGGCCACGATGCCCTGGATGCCCAGATTCTCGGTCACCGCGGCGGGCAGGACCAGCCCGTCGATGTCGGATTTGCGCAGGTGGGTTTCCATGGCCTGATCCACGCCGCCGCGCATGATCCGGAAACTCAGATCCGGCCAGAGGGCGGCCATCTGGCAACGCGAGCGCATGGACATCACGCCCACTCGCGAGCCGGGATCCATCTCATCCATGATCAGGCCCTGGCGGTTGAGGTAGGCGTCAAAAGGGGTGGCGCGCGGGGGCACGCAGATGACGGCCAGACCCTCGGGCAGGGGCATCATCACATCGGCCGCTTCGACAACCAGCAGGTCGGCCGCGCCGCTGAGCAGTTGCTCTTCGAGACAGGTGATTTCAGCCGGGCACAGGGCCAGAAAAGTCGCCTCGGCGCGGGTGGAGGCCGACACCGGCGAGGACAGGGCATCCATCCGGCAGGACACACCCTCGAGCTGGGCCTCGATGTGATCGATCACGGTCTGGGTCTGGCTGCGGGCCAGGGGTGACGACAGGGTGGCGAATTTCAATACCCGCAAATTCACTGGTGACCTTTCGGCTCCGGCTCAGGATTCGGCCTGGGCGGCTTCGTTCTGCAGGAAGCCCTGCACCAGGGCTCCGATGCGATGGGCGTCCTCGAACGGCAAGGCCGCGTGGATGGGCAGGATCAGGATGTCCCGTCCCGCCTGCTCGGCCGCCGTCAGCTCACCGACGTTGCGGCAGTACACCGACAACTCGTGCTTGTGCAGTGGCGGATCATAGTACACGGCGGTGTCGATACCGTTGCTGTCCAGCAGTTTCTGCAAGCCGTCCCGGTCCCGGCAGCGCACCCAGTACTGGTGGTGGGTCACGTGCATGCCGCGGCCCTCGTTGGGCAGTTGCAGCCGGTTGGCCGCCGGGATGTAGCTGTCGTAGATCTCCGCCACCTGGTTGCGGTCTCGTTGCTCATCGTCAAAATGAGCGTGCCTGACCCGGATGACCATGGCCTGGATCTCGTCCAGGCGGCTGTTCCAGCCGGTGTACAGGTGGTTGTTGGCGCGCACGGCCTGGTGGCCGCGGATCTTGCGGATGCGGTCGGCGTCGCGCTTGTCACGGCAGAAGACCATGCCGCCGTCGCCGATGCCGGGCAGGTTCTTGGTGGGATAGAAACTCAGGGTACTCATGCGTCCGTACGAGCCCATGGGTTGGCCGTCGTAGATGGTGCCGAAAGCCTGGGCCATGTCCACGACCACTTCGAGGCCGTGCTCGGCGGCGATGGCGTCGATGCGGTGCATCTCGCAGGGCGCGCCAAAAATGGGCACCGGCATGATCGCGCGCGTCTTGTCGGTGATGGCCGCTTCGATCCGGTCCGGATCGATCGTCAGGTCACTGGGCCGGATGTCGACGAAGACCGGCACCGCGTCCAGCAGGATGATCGCTTCCATGGTCGCGTCGAAGGTGTAGGGCGTGGTGATGACCTCGTGGCCCGGGCGAACCCCGGCCATGGCCAGGGCGACAAAGAGCGCCGACGAGCCGCTGGCCACGCCCACGGCTGCGGGCACACCGCATGCTTCCGCCAGTTCCTCTTCGAGCAGGCGGACCTCTTCGCCGAGGATGTAGTGGCCCGACAGGAGGATCTTCTCGAACTTGGCAACGATCTCGTCCTTGACCGGCAGCATGGGCGTGATCAGGTCGTAGCGACCAACCCGTTTGCCGGTCGGCTTGTTGTTGGCAGCGGACATCTGCTCAGCATTCCTTTCACCCGTGGGCACCGGGCCCACGGGTTGCGGATGTTCTCCTGTGTATCGAATCAGGCAGGGGAGGAATGATCCGCCCGGCCGAAACAATCGTACTTGAACCCGAATTTTTCCAGATGGGGTCGATCATACACGTTCCGGCAATCGAGGAAAGAATTTCCTGACATGGTGTCGGCCAGCCAGGCGAAGTCGAGTTGGCGGTACTGGTTCCACTCGGTGACCAGGATGGCCACCTCGGCGCCCTCGCAGGCCTCGTACGGCGAGCCGCAATAGGTGATTTCCGGGTGGAAGAGCTTGAAGTTCTCCATGGCGGCCGGATCATGGGCCCGGATCTCGCAGCCCTTGGCCGCCAGCAGCTTGACCAGCTCGAGGCTGGCCGCAGACCGGATGTCGTCGGTATTGGGCTTGAACGCCAGGCCGATCAGGGCCACCCGCTTGCCGTCCAGTTTGCCGGCCAGGCGCTCGGCCTTGGCGATGGCCACGCCCGGGATGTCCCGGTTCACTTCGATGGCCTTGCGCACGATGCTCATGTCCCCGCCCGCTTCCCGGGCGATGTGGACGATGGCGTTGGTGTCCTTGGGCAGGCAGCTGCCGCCGAAGCCCAGGCCCGGATGCAGGAACTTGGCCCCGATGCGCTTGTCCAGGCCCATGGCCTTGGCCACATCGAACACGTCGGCACCCACGCGCTCGGCCAGCCGCGCGATCTCGTTGATGAAGCTGATCTTCACGGCGAGGTAACTGTTCGAGGCATACTTGACGAGCTCGGCGGTCTCGATGCCCGTCTTGACGATCGGTGTATCGAGCAGGAACAGCGGCCGGTAGATCTCGCGCATCAGCGTCTCGGCCCGCTCGCTCTCGGTGCCGATCACCACCCGGTCCGGATGCATGAAGTCCTCGATGGACGAGCCTTCGCGCAGGAACTCGGGATTGCTGGCCATGTCGAATTCGGTTGCGGTCCTGAGCTTGCCCTGGATGACTTCCCGCAGGCGGCGATTGGTGCCCACGGGCACCGTGCTCTTGGTGACGATGACCTTGTAGCCGGTCAGCAGCTCGCCGATCTCCTCGCCTACCTTCATGACGTACTGCAGGTCCGCCTCGCCGCTCTCGGACATGGGGGTCTGCACGGCGATGAAGACGACGTCGGCCCCGTCCATGCCCTCGCTCAGACTGGTGGTGAAGCTCAGGCGCTCTTCTTCGACGCCCTTGAGCACGAGGCGGTCCAGGCCCGGCTCGTAGAAGGGGATCTCCCCGCGCAGCAGACTCTCGATGCGCTCGGGGTTGATGTCCACACAGGTCACTTTGTGACCGAAGTCGGCCATGCAGGCTCCCGAAACCAGGCCCACATAGCCTGTCCCCACCATACAAATCCGAATCATTGGTATTCCTTTCGGGCCTCAGCCAGGAGGTCCAGCAGCGTTGCGGTGAAGTCCCATTCTGGGTCCCACCCGGTTTGCTTCTTCAGTTTCGTGTTGTCGCCGACCATCACCGGAATATCCGAGGGGCGGCAGCGGGCCGGATCCCGACGCAGGGTGATGGGGCACTGCGCCCCGCCAACCAATATCTCCAGCCCCTTCTGTATCGTCAAACCGCGGCCGGAACTTACGTTATAAATTTAGCCCGGCACGCCTTCCTTGGTCAGCTGCCGGTAGGCGCAGATCACGTCCCTGACATCCAGGAAGTCCCGGACGGCGCTCAGGTCGCCGGTCAGGATCTCGGCGGGACCCTGGCCGGCCTCGGCGGCCGCGATCTGACGTGCAAAGCTGGGAAAGGCGAAGCGGGCATCGTGGCCCGGTCCGGTGTGGCTGAAAGAGCGGGTCATGATGACCGGCAGATCATACGACCGCACATATTGCCGGCACAGCAGCGTCTGAGCGGCCTTGCTGACTCCGTAGGGGGAGATGGGGTTGAGCGGCGCCTCCTCGGTCAGCAGCACCGCCGGATCGGCCTGGGGACCGTATTCCTCGCACGAGCCGATCGCCAGGGTGACCGGGCGTTTGCCCGCGGGCAAACGGCGCAGCGCTTCCAGCACATTCAAAGTGCCGAAGACGTTGCTGGCCAAGGTCTCCCGGGGCTCACCGAATGAGGCGGCGGCGGAACTCTGGGCCGCCAGGTGATAGATCGAAGCGGGTTCCACCTGGGCCATGATCCCGACCAGGGGACCGGGTTCCTCGAGGGCCAGCGGCACGTACCACATGGTGCCTGCGTCGCAGACATAATCGACGGCGCCGGGCAGGCCGGCGGCCTTGCCACCCAGCCGGAAGGGCCCGACCTGCTGCGGCAGCTTCTGTCCGCCAACGTGCTTGCCGACCCCGATGACGGGCAAGCCCGCCAGCAGCAGGCTGCGGCTCAGGTGGCGTCCCACAAAGCCCAGCGCTCCGGTGATCAGGCTGGCGGCGCGATAGGCACGCTTGTCCCGGCTGGTGGACATCGCTCAGCCGTTCATCAACCGCAGCCACTCTTTGTAGATGCAGCGGTCCTGGACAACTTCCAACCCGGCGGCACGCGCCTTGCCGGCGGCCTCCTCGTGGACCACATCTTCCTGCAGCCAAATGGACTTGGCGCCCGCGGCAATGGCCGCGTCGATGACCGGCGGCACCGTCTCGCTGCGCCGAAAGACATCCACCACGTCGATGGGTCCCGCGACTTCGGCCAGACTGCCGACAATGGGCAGGCCGAGCACGTCCTGGCCCACGAGCAGCGGGTTGACGCCGATGACTTCAAAACCCTGCCCTTGCAGGAAACGGGCGATGCCATGGCTGGCCCGGTCCTCGCGGGCGCTCAGTCCCACCACGGCAATACGCTTCATGGTGTCCAGTATGTTCCTGACCACTTCATCACTCGGATTGGTGGCCGCTGAGGCGTCACTCATATTCGTCCTTTCACGGCGAGGGAATTGGGGCCCAATCTACAGCGTTGTGGGCCGGATGTAAACCACGGCGCCAGCCGACCGCCCAGAAACCGGAAAACCGGGCGCCTCCCGAACTTTACCCTTCAAATCCCGACGGACATGAGGTAAGATCAGGCAAGATGATTCTCGCCCCTATTTTTTGTTCAACCATACAATCAACGGACGCCTTTGGGCTGTCCGAGAATGACGCGTGGTTTCAGCGCTTGTCTGCGGGTGGCGCCAGTCACCGACATCCGGGGGAGTATCATGTTTGTATCCCAGTCTCGCCCTCACCGCGAAGTCCTCAACTGCCGGCGATCCGGTATCCGGTGTCTGTTGGCGGCCTCTCTGGTGGGCCTGATCGGCCTGTTGGGCACAGCCCACGCTCAGACTATCTCTTTCAATCCACCGGAGAGCCTGCCGACCGACCCGCAATTCACCGTCGGCATAGACATCGACTGCGCCGGTCAGGATGTCAAGGGCATTGAGCTCAAAGTGGTCTATGATCCGTTCCTGGTTCAGCTTGACGCCATAACGGCAGGTCCCTGGTACACCGGCTCCAGCCAGTCCTTCTACTTCTTCGACTACACTTCAGTCGACCCCCAGGGCGATATCCATTTTGCCAGCGCGGTTCTGGACGGCACGCTGACCGGCGCGGGCACTCTGGCCATTTGTCACTTCACGATTCTCGATTTCGGCATCTCCCCGCTGGTTTTCCAGGACGTGGATGTGCGCGGGGACGCCAATACCGATCTGGGTTTCGGCCACAGCACTGGTGACAGGATCATCCTGGACCCCGTCGTGGCGGACCAGCAACGGTCCTTTGGCAGCATCAAGGCGCTGTTTCGCTGATTTCCGGGACGAACGGCGTCTTTTTCCTACAAATTCCCTGACCCATGCCGTAATATGACTGAATGGTCATTCAGTAAGCCGCCGTGGTGCGCCAGGCAGGCTGTCCATCGCTGGAAGGGGAAGTCGTGAATCCGGTCCTGATGTCTCTGCTGATGTTCCTGTCCTTTTCCCTGTTCGTCAACACGATCGCGGACCGTTACTGGCTGCTGCGTTCGGGTGAAGGCGACAACCGGCTGGACCGGATTCCGGAGCGACTCAAGCGGCTGATCACCATCGGCTTCCTGCAGAAACGCCTGCTCTACAAGAAGGGCTCCGGCTGGATGCACGTGATGATTTTTTCGGGCTTCCTGGTGGTGGCCACGCGCACGCTGACCCTGATGGGCCGGGGCTTCAATCCGGACTTTCATCTGCCCCTGCTCGGTGGCCCCCTGGGGCTGGTCTACGCCCTGTTCAAGGACACGTTTACCGTCATCGTCCTGCTGGCCCTGATCTATTCGGTCTATCGCCGCACCGTCATCCGGCCCAGCCGGCTGCACCTGACCGGCGAAGCGATCCTGATCCTGGTCTGGATCGGCGCCCTGATGATGACCGACCTGCTGATGGACGCGGGGGCGATTGCCGCGGCGGGCAGCGCCCCGGACCGCGGCTGGGCCTGGGCCTCGACCCTGCTCAGCGGGGTTTTCAGCGGCGTCTCACCGGAGATGCTGCACCGCCACATCGTGGCCAACTACTGGCTGCACATCGTGCTGCTGCTGGCCTTCCTGAACGTTCTGCCCTTCGGCAAGCACTTCCATGTACTGACCGCGTTGGCGGCAACCTTCCTGTCGCGCCTGACGCCCCAGGGCGCCCTGGAAAAAATGGAGTTCGAGGGCCGCGAAGTCTTCGGCGTGGGGCGCCTGGAGGACTTCAGCTGGCGCCGTTTCCTGGATATGTACACCTGCACCGAGTGCGGCCGTTGTGATGAGATGTGCCCGGCCCACAAGACGGACAAGCCGCTGCACCCGCGCTCGATCATCGTCGACGAGCGGGACTGCGCCTACGATCTGGCCGACCACCTGATCCAGGTGGGCAAGCTCAAGGCCCAGGGCCGCACCGCCGAGGCGACGGCCCTGATCGAAGCAAAGGAACGGCCGGCGTTGATCGGCGAGGTCAACGACGTGGAGGCCATCTGGGCCTGCACGACCTGCGGCTGGTGTGTGAGCAGCTGCCCGGTGATGATCGACCACATCCCCAACATCATCGACCAGCGCCGCTACCTGACCATGATGGAGGCCAAGGTGCCGGCCGCCCTGCAGGGCGCGCTGAAGGGCCTGGAGAACAACAGCAACCCCTGGAACGTCAGTGCCCAGGCGCGCGAGGACTGGGTGGGCGAGCTGGAGGTGCCGCTGATGCGGGAGAAGGGCCAGGCCGAGTACCTGCTGTTCGTCGGCTGCGCCGGCAGTTTCGACGCCCGCAACAGCGACGTGATGCGCGCCACCTGCACCCTGCTGAACAAGGCGGGGGTGGACTACGCCATCCTGGGCACCGAAGAGGGCTGCTGCGGCGATCCGGCCCGCCGCGTGGGCCACGAATATCTGGCCCAGATGCAGATTCCGGCCAACATCACCACCTTCCAGAAGTACAAGGTCAAGAAGGTGATCACCGCCTGTCCGCACTGCTTCAACAGCATCGCCAACGAATATCCGGACTTCGGGCTGGAAGATGTGGAAGTGCTGCACCACAGCGAGGTGCTGGCTGATCTGGTCAAACAGGGGCGCCTGAAAGTGACCGGCAAGGAGAACCTGACGGTCACCTACCACGACTCGTGCTACCTCGGCCGGCACAACGACATCTACGAGGCGCCGCGCGAAGTGATCGGCAACATCGGTTCGATCACGCAGAAGGAAATGCCGCGCAACAAGCGCGAGGGCTTCTGTTGCGGAGCCGGCGGCGGCCGCATGTTCATGGAAGAGGATCTGGGCACGCGCATCAACCACAACCGGATCGCCGAGGCGGCCAAGACCGGCGCCGACGAGGTGTGCACCGCTTGCCCCTTCTGCCTGACGATGATGAGCGACGCGATCAAGGAGACCGACCGCTCGGAGACCCTCAAGGCGCGGGACATCGCCGAGGTGATGCTGGCCAATCTGGATGACGCGCCGTAGGGCGCGCCGCTACGGTTGCAAACTTGCGCGCTATCTGTTATTAGAGTATTTCACACAGGATTTCGAATTCTATCCGCGTGGGACGTCGCCCTGGGCGCGGCGCCTGCCTGCCCCTGATCAGGAGGATCAGCATGAGTGCCGAAAACCCCGTCAAGGCCACTGAACGCCTGAACCGGATCTGGGCCCGGGGAAATGAGTTCCTTGGCACCGAGTTGCCCATCATGTGCGGCGCCATGACCTGGATCAGCGATCCGGATCTCGTTTCGCGCATGAGCAATCTGGGGGCATTCGGGGTGCTGGCCGCGGGCAATATGCCGCCTGAGCTGTTCCTGGAGTACGTGCACAAGACGCGCGAGCTGACCGACCGGCCGTTCGCGGGCAATGTCATCACGATCGCGCCGAACTATCTGGAGCATTTGGAGATCCTCTGCCGGGAAAAAGTCGGCCACATTGTTTTCGCCGGCTCGCTGCCGCGCGGTTCGGAGGTGGAAAAGGCCAAGGCCAGCGGGGCCAAGGTGCTGTGCTTCGCCTCGACCAGTTCCATCGCCAAGCGCATGATCAGCTACGGGGCCGACGCCCTGATTCTCGAGGGCAGCGAGGCGGGAGGGCACATCGGGCATGTCTCGACCATGGTCCTGCTGCAGGAGATCCTGTTCAACTTCGACGAAATCCCGATCTTCGTGGCCGGCGGCATCTCCAGCGGCCGGATGATCGCGCATCTGGGCCTGATGGGTGCGGCGGGGGCCCAGATGGGCACGCGCTTCGTCCTGGCCGAGGAGTGCAACGCCCACGACAAGTTCAAACAGGTCTTTGTCCGGGCGCGGGCCCGCGAGGCCATCTCGACACCCCAGTACAGCGCGAAATTGCCCGTGGTGTCGGTGCGCGCCCTGAACAACCACGCCATGGACCATTTCGGCGAGCTGCAGCTGGAACTGCTGGAGAAATTGAAGAACGACGAGCTGAGCCGGCAGGATGCCCAGTTCAAAGTGGAAGAGTATTGGGTCGGTTCCCTGCGCAACGCCGCGGTCGATGGCGACGTGGAGCATGGCTCCCTGATGGCCGGCCAGTCGGTGGGGTTGCTCAAGAAAGTCCAGCCCCTGCGGGAGATCCTGCAGGAGCTGGTCGACGAGGCGGACGCGGGGCTGGCCCGGGCCGAGGGCCTGCTGGGCTGACAGTCACGATTGACACGCGAGATCATTGTGAGGCTGCTGGTTTCCGCCGGGGGCAAGGATTGCCGGGGTCTGCCTGAGGGGAGATCCCGGCCTTTTTGGTGCTGGGCCGACCAATCAGGCCCTGGGCACTCCTGCGGACTGTTGCGGAAGCGCCGGGAATCGTGCTACGGTCGAACTCCGATGGCATCAAACTTGATGTGTCGCTGGTGTGAAAGACGTTTTGCCCCCGTTGGGTCATGACGGGAAATCACCGGGAACTCCCGGGCGGCATTTTGCCCGCGCGGGAATCGAGTTTGCACCATGCTTCGGGGAGATTGCCATGTCGTTTCGCTCGCCATCGTTGCTCAGCGCTGTCCGTACGGCGCGTTTGCCCTTGATTATTCTGCTCTTGTCCCTGCTGACGGCCGCCGGCGCCGGCGCTGCCGGCATCACCAGCCGGGTCGACGGCCAGGCTTTGATCGCCGCCAAGCCCGGCGAGCCCTCGTCCTACATCGCCTACGGCGAGTTCCTGCGGGAGCAGGGCGATTACAAGGGTGCCGAAGAGGTCCTTGAGGTCGGGCGCAACAAGGCGGCCTCGTCGGCGCCGCTGCTCGTGGCCCTCGGCCGGGTATACGAAGCCCAGGATCGCCTGGCCCGGGCCGAATCCGTGACTCGCGAGGCTCTGGCGGTCGACCCCGAATCGACCGACGCCCTGGTGCGCATGGGGGAAATCTACTTCCGGCTGGGCTGGCCCAAGTCGGGCATGGAGAGCTTTCGGGCGGCCTGCGCCAGCGCGCCGGACGAGACCCTGCCCAAGGTGCGGGTGATCGGCGGCCTGGTCGATCAGAACCAGGTGGCTGAGGCCGAGGACGCCTGCCTGCAGTTCATTTCTTCGGATGCGGACAACCCGGAATTATGGCTGGCTCTGGGGCAGGTCTTCGAAAAGCAGGACAAACTGCGCGAAGCCTTCACCACTTATGGCCAGGTTTTGACTCTGGACCCCACCGAAGCCGAAGCCTACGCCCGGCAGGGGCGCCTGTTCTGCCGCTTTGGACAGTACGACGCCGGCCGCCAGTCCTGCGCCAAGGCTTTGGAACTGGATGATGCCAACCTGTTGGCCCACGCCTACATGGGCATCGCCTGCAGCAATCTCGGTGACGGCGAGAACGCGCGCAAGCACGCCCAGATCGCCGAGGCCGGCGGGCTGAACATGACGATGGTGTGGAAGAATCTGAACCAGTAGCCCGGTCGGTCCTGGTTGATTCGAGCCGCTCTTGCTATCCGGAAACGGAAAGGAGGGCGGCTTTTTCGCGCCAGACCGC
This sequence comes from Candidatus Krumholzibacteriota bacterium, assembly GCA_024277025.1. Classification (GTDB taxonomy): domain Bacteria; phylum Krumholzibacteriota; class Krumholzibacteriia; order LZORAL124-64-63; family LZORAL124-64-63; genus JAGRNP01. The sequence goes on from JAJRWA010000083.1 coordinate 80,983, forward strand.
GGCGTGGCAGTGCTGCGGGTCCCGCCGCAGGGCCTCGGCATACTGCTCGCCGGCCAGTTCGTGCTCGCCGCAGTTCTCGTACATGGCGGCCAGATTGAGACAGGGTTCGACCTGGTGCGGCAGCAGCCGGCCGGCCAGTTCCAGCGCGCGGCGTGCGGCGTCGCCCCGCCCGAGGGCCAGATTCAGGCTGCCCAGGGTGTTCTGGAAGTGTCCGTTTTCCGGAAACAGGCGCAGAGCCTCGGCCAGCAGCACCGTGGCCCGGTGCAGGTCCTCGCGGCCGAGGGCCAGTTGGGCCCGCAGATGGGCCGCTTCGGCCACCAACAGATCGTCGCTGCCGGGCAGTCCGGCCACGGCGGCCAACTGCTCCTCGGCGGCGTCCAGGTCCCCGGTTTCCTTCAGCAGCCAGCCGCAGGTCAGGCGCCGATCGGCACTCGACGGTTCCAGCAGCAACGACCGCTCCATGGCCACGAGGGCCTGGTTGTGATCGCCGACGGCGATGCCGCACTCGGCCAGTTCGGCCCAGGCCTGGGCGTCGTGGGGCATCTCGGTGGTCTTCAGGTGGGCCAGATGCAGGTACCGCTCGTCCTTGCCCGCCCGGGGTTCCAGATAGCCGAAGTGGTGCACCGGCCAGGTCAGATCAACAATGGGCACACCGGCATCCCACAGGCTGGCCTCGACGGTCTCGTGCACCGCCCCGCGGAAGCGGATTTCCGGCCGGTTGGGAAAGACGCGCACCTTGCTGGTGATCACGAAGCCGTCGCTGGGGGCGCCGTCGGGCAGGGCGTGGGGGTCGTCGCCCGGGACCGGTGTCCAGCCCCGCCGGCTGTGCCGCAGGGGCAGATAGTTTCGGGTGGCGATCCGGCCGGCCCGCACCCGATTCTCCGACGCCAGTACCGCGACCCAGGTGCGCAGATCACGCCAGTCGTCGCTGGCCAATTGCTCGTCCGCGTCCAGGACCACGATCCAGGCCCCGCCGCAGAGGTTCAGAACCTGATTGCGGGCCCAGGCAAAGTCGTCGCGCCACCCGATGTGATGAACCCCGGCGCCGTGCTGCCGGGCGACCGCCACGCTGTCGTCCTCGCTGCCGGTGTCCCCGACGATGATCTCATCCACCCAGGGGGCAGCCCCCGCCAGCAGAGGGGCCAGATTCTGGCCACCATCCCGGACAATCATCGCCAGGCTGAGCAGGCGGCTTTCGCTGGTTTCAGTTGGGGCTGCAGGGCTGTTTGCGGGCACGTATCGCGTCCTTTGGCCGCAGGCGGCAGCGCCACGGCACTTTCAGGCAGATGGGAACCGGTTGCATCGAGGGGGCGTTTGCAGGATGTGTGCCGGGAGGTCTTTTGCTTGAATATCCATTTCCGGCAAGGTAGTCTCGCCGGACCGGCCGGATTCCCTCCGGTCCGATGCCAACCCAAGCCCTTTGGAGTATCCATCATGGCCAGATCACTCAGGACGATCAGCCTCATCGCGTTTGTCTTGCTCGTCACCCTGCCCCGGACTGCAGGCGCGATCGTCGAAAAGAAGACCAAGACCGAGTATCCCGATCAGATCACGATCCAGGCTGGTGGACAGGATCTGGAACTGACGGTCACCGGTGTGGGTCTGCGTGAGAAGACATTCATGAAGGTGGATGTGTACACCATTGTCTCGTACGTCGCCGCCGGGGAGAAGCTGGACGGGGACAAGGGTCTCAGCCTGGTCGCCCTGGACGCGCCCAAGCAACTGCGCATGGACCTGCGGCGCGGCTTCAGCCGCGAGAAGCTGGTCAACAGTTTCAAGGAAGTCATCGAGAAGAACTACGACGACCTGGCGCCCTTCGCGGCGGACATGGAAACGTTCTTCGGCTACTTCACCAAGGACGCCGAGGAAAACGACATCCTGATTTTCACCTACCTGCCGGGTGTCGGCCTGACGACCAACCTCAACGGAGAGGACAAGGGCGTCATCGCCAACTTCGAATTCACCCAGGCGTTGTGGACGGTATGGTTCGGTGAGAAGCCGGCCAACGGCGGCCTGAAGAAAGCGCTGCTCTCGGCGCTGTAGGTCCCGGCCAGAGTGTGATTCAGCGGCCGGCCTGTTGCAGGGCCGGCCGCCGCCTTCCCTAGAACAGCGTATAGATGAAAGGCGCCACGGCCTGGCCCGTGAAGATCAGTGTGCCGAGCACCAGCAGGATCAGCACCATGGGCACGATCCACCAGGCCTTGTTCTGCCTGGCAAAGTCGAAGAGCTCCCGGAAGAAGCGTCCGATATAGAAAAACCTGCGCAATGCCGAACCTCTCAGTCCCCTCAGTCGAGGGGGAATTCCTCTTGCCAGGCCTCTGACTTCTCAGCGAGATCCGGCTGGGCCGATTTTTGCAGAAGGTGGTTGCCGAGCACCAGCCAATCCATCTCCGTGCGCATGAAGCAACGATACGCATCTTCGGGCGTGCAGACAATGGGCTCGCCGCGCACGTTGAACGAGGTGTTGATGATGATGCCGTAGCCGGTGCGCTCGGCGAAACGGTCGATGATCGCGTGATAGCGCGGGTTGGTCTCGGCGCTGACCGACTGGATGCGCGCCGAGTAGTCCACGTGCGTGATGGCCGGGATATCCGAGCGCGGCTGCGAGACGCGGGCGAACAGGTCGGTGCCCTGGCCGTCGTCCGCCGGCGGCAGGCAGCGGTCGGGCTGTACCTGGGCCACCAGCAGCATGTACGGCGAAGGCCGGTCGATGTCGAAGTAGTCGCCGATCTTTTCCTCGAGGCACGAGGGCGCAAACGGCCGGAAGCTTTCCCGGTACTTGATCTTCAGGTTCAGCACCGACTGCATCTTCGGCGAGCGCGCGTCGCCGATGATCGAGCGGTTGCCCAGGGCCCGCGGCCCGAATTCCATCCGGCCCTGGAACAGGCCCACCACGTTCTGCTCGTCGACGAGCTGGGCCACGCGCGCGGGCACTTCGTCAGCGCTGAGGGTCTGGTGCGGGTAGCCCCTGGCCCCGAGCCAGGCGCTGATCTCATCCTCCGGGAATTCCGGACCCAGATAGGCCCCGCGCATGCTGTCCCGGCTGCCGTCAGCCTGGCGCGGATTGTCCTGCACCTCGTACCAGACGTGCAGGGCCGCCCCCAGGGCGCCGCCCGCGTCGCCGGCCGCCGGCTGGATCCAGACGTTCTCGAACGGTCCTTCGCGGATCACCCGGCCGTTGGCCACACAATTCAGGGCCACCCCGCCGGCCAGGCACAGATTCTTTTCGCCGGTGACCTTATGGGCGTGGGCCACCTGCTTCAGCACGATTTCCTCGGTCACCACCTGCACCGAACGGGCCAGATCCATTTCCCGGCGGGTGGTTTCGGTCTCCGGCTGCCGGGCCGGTCCGCCGAACAGTCCGGCGAAGCGGTCGTTGGTCATGCGCAGGTCGTCGTGGAAGCCGAAGTACTCCATGTTCAGGGCGAACGAACCGTCGTCGCGAATATCGATCAGCTTCTCGCGGATCAGGTCGGCGTAGACCGGCTCACCGTAGGGCGCGAGGCCCATCAGTTTGTATTCGCCCGAATTGACCCGGAAGCCGGTGAAGTAGGTGAACGCCGAATAGAGCAGGCCCAGGGAGTGGGGGAAGTGCAGTTCTTCGAGCATATCCAGCCGGTTGTCCCGGCCGTGGGCCAGGCTGGTCGTGGCCCACTCGCCGACCCCGTCGAGAGTGAGCACGGCCGCGCTCTGGTACGGGCTGGGGAAGAACGCGCTGGCGGCGTGGGACTGGTGGTGTTCGCAGAAGTACTGGGCTTGGGCCCGTCCGGCCCCGGCCTGGTGCAGGGCGTGGTCGATGTCGGCCGGTATCCAGAGCTTTTCCCGCAGCCAGACGGGCATGGCCATCAGGAAGGGCCGCAGGCCGCGCGGGGCCGTGGCGAAGTAGGTTTTGGCGATCCGGCTGAACTTGGTCATGGGCTTGTCGTAGAAGACCACCACATCGACCTCGTCGCGGGACACGCCGCCTTCGGCCAGGCAGTAGCGCACGGCGTTCAGGGGAAAGCCGGGGTCGTGCTTGCGCCGGGTGAAGCGCTCTTCCTGCGCGGCGGCGACGATCCGGCCGTCCTGCACCAGACAGGCTGCCGAGTCGTGATAGAAGGCGCTGATACCCAGAATATTCATGAGCGCGCCTCCCGGTCCCGCTCGGGCAGGCTGCCGACTTCGCGCAACTGGCCGCGGGCGGCGCGGTCTTCATGCAGGAACTGTTTGGTGATGTTGTAGCCCCGCGGGCGCGGTTGGCGGCAGACCCAGTAGGTCCAGCGGGCGTCCCGGAAGCGGCGGTGCAGGGGGTCACGACCGAGCAGGCGCAGCAGCAGGGCGACCGGCAGGAAAAACAGGAAGAAGAAAGGCACCAGCAGGACGTAGGCCAGGCAAGTCCCCACGGCCCGGCCGAGCGTCTGCCCGAAAGCGTGTACCGGTCGGTAGGCCTGGGGCAGGGCCAGACCCAGCGCCAGCACCGCTGCGGCCAGCCCGGCCACGATTCTGCCGGCCAGGACGTGATGCAGCCAGTAGAGCAGGATTGCTGCGACGATCCCCATGACCACGGCCTGGATCACCGCGGCCCGGCGCAGGCCACCGGTACGGTCGGCGTTGCCGGCCACTGCTTCGCGCCAGTTCCAGGTTACCTGCAGGACTCGGGTCTGGTTGTCGGGCATGGACTGTTGGCCTGTCTCGGTTTCGGGTGCAAGATTCCGGTTTCGGGTGAAAGAACTGCCCCGGCTGGCCGGGGCAGTTCCATGTCGACCACCAATTATAGCAGAGTTCAGGCCGCGTCAGCTCCTGATTTTCCCCACTTCGTCGGTCAGCGCGGGCACGATGTCGAACAGGTCCGCCACGACACCGTAGTCGGCCACCTTGAAGATGGGCGCGGCGGCATCCTTGTTGATCGCCACGATGCACTTGCTGCTGCTCATGCCCGCCAGATGCTGGATGGCGCCACTGATGCCGCAGGCGATATACAGGTTCGGTCCGACGGTCTTGCCCGTCTGGCCCACCTGGTGGGAGTACTCGACCCAGCCCGCATCGACGATGGCCCGGCTGGCGCCCGCGGCGGCCCCGAGGCTGGCGGCCAGCTTCTCGATCAACTCGTAGTTCTCCGGGCCCTTGATGCCGCGGCCGCCGCTGACGACGATCTCGGCCTCGGTCAACTCCACGGTGCCGCCACTGCTGGCGGCCACGCTCTTGACCACGGCCTTGGACGTGACTCCGGCCGTGCCGGCGTCGAAGTTCTCCACCGTGGCACTGCCGGCCTTTTCCGCCATGACGAAGGCGTTGGGCCGGATGCCGACCACCGCGGTGGCCGTCGACCAGGTCACGTCGGTGAAGCACTTGCCGGCGAAAACGGGCCGGCGCACTTCCCAGGCACCATCGAACTTCAGGCCGACCGCGTCGCTGACACAGGCGCAGCCCAGCTTGGCTGCGGTCTTGGGACCGAGGTCCTTGCCCATGGCCGTCGAGCCCATCAGCAGCACATCCGGGCTCTGGGCCCGGCAGAAGGCGGCCAGGGCCGTGCCGTACAGCTCGCTGTTGTAGACGGCCAACTCGTCGCCACCGGCGGCAAAGAGCTTGTCGGCTCCGTACTTGCCGGCTTCGGCCGCCGCTGCGTTGGCGTCGCCGCCGACCAGCACGCCTCAGACCTCGCCACCATTGGCGTCGGCCAGGCGGCGCGCTTCGCTGATCATCTGCCAGGCAACCTTCTTGAGGGCGCCGTCGCGTTGTTCGATAAACACGGCAATATTCGGCATGACTTTCCTCCCTCTCAGGTTAAATGACCTTGGCTTCTTCGTTGAGCAGGCGGGCCAGTTCCCGGGCCGCGGCCGCGGGATCCTCGGCGTCGATCAGCTTGCACTCGCCGCGCGCGTGCGGGGGCGAATACAGCTTCACCGTGACCAGGCTCGCGGGCACTTCGATACCCAGATCCGCACAGGACACTTCTTCCATGGGCTTCATGCCGGCCTTCATGATATTGGGCAGACTCGGCAGACGGGGTTCGTTCAGGCCCTTCTGGCAGGTCAGTACGGCCGGCAGTGAGGCCTCGACGATTTCCTTGCCGCCCTCGATCTCACGCTCGGCGGTCAGGTTGCCGTCGCCCAGATCGAGCTTGGTGACGGTCGAGACGTGGGCCATGTCCAGTTGCTCGGCCAGCAGTACGCCCAGCTGTCCGCTGTCGTTGTCGATGGCCTTGATGCCGGTCAGCACCAGATCATAACCGTCGCGCTTGATGACCGCAGCCATGGCCGTCGCCAGGGCCATTTCATCGGCGCCGATCAGTTCGGGGTCCGTGATGATGACGGCCTTGTCACAGCCGACGGCCAGACAGTCCTTCTTCAGCGTCTCTTTGACCGCAGCCGGGCCGGCGGTTATGGCCGTCACTTCGACCTCGCCTCCGGCTTCCTTGATCTTGATGGCTTCCTCGACGGCGTAGGCGTCGTAGGGGTTCAGGACCCGGGTGAAACCGGATTCGTCCAACTGCGCGGCGGGCGCGGCCAGATTGATCCTGGTTTCCGAATCGGGGACCTGTTTCACACACACGGCAATCTTCATGGTTCCTCCATCGCTGGGCTCATCCACGTGAATGGGTGGCTGGCATATCACGCCCCATAATAAAAGGTGGGCCGGGGCGCGTCAATGAATGGCGAAGCGGGGAACCGCCTGAATCCAGTGGCATTTCGCCCGGAGGCGGGCGATTATAGGCACAACGGCAGAGCCCAGGTGGGACCGGACAGGAGAGTGGATGAGCGGCAGGCCAGCAACGGGGAACAAATCCGGAATCAACGGCGCTGCGGCGGCGCTGGTGGACGGCCTGCGGGCGGTGCTGGGCCCTTCCGGCCTGATGACCGATCCGGCGGCGGCACTGGTCTATGCTCACGATGCTTCGCACCTCGAACTGGGCCGGCCGCTGGCCGTGGCCCTGCCCGCGACGGTCGCGGAGCTGCGCCGGGTGATGAGCCTGTGCGCGGCAATGAGGGTGCCGGTGGTCACGCGGGGCAGCGGCACCGGTCTCAGCGGCGGCGCCGTGCCCGCCGACGGCTCGGTGGTGCTGGGCACCGGCCGGCTGCAGGCCCTGGGCACCGTTGACCGGCGGCGGGGGCGGATCCAGGCCGCGGCCGGAGTCCTGAACGAGCGCGTCTCGACCGTGACCAGAGCAGCCGGATTCCATTTCGCCCCGGATCCTTCGAGCCAGTCGGCCGCCACCATCGGCGGCAATATCGCCACCAACGCGGGCGGGCCGCACTGCCTGCGCCATGGCGTGACGCTGCACCATCTGGGGCGCCTGTCCTGGATCGACAGCCAAGGTGTGCAGCACGACACGGGCCACGGTACCGCGGGCGAGCGCGGACTCGATCTGCGCAGTCTGCTGTGCGGCAGCGAGGGAACCCTGGGCGTGATTGTTGGCGCGGAACTGGAACTGGTGCCCAACCCGAGGGCTCTGGTCACCCTGCTGGCCTTCTTTCCGGAGTTGGACGACGCCACCGGGGCCGTGGTCGAATTGTTGGGCGAAGGCCTGCTGCCGGTCGCGGTGGAGATGGTCGATCAGGGCATGCTGCGGGCCGTGGAAGAGGCCTTCGCCTTCGGCTTTCCCACCGATGTGGCCGTGGCCATGATCGTCGAGTTTGCCGGCAGCGAGGACGCCGTGGACGAGGACGGCCGCCGGGCCGGCGCTCTGCTGGATGCCGCCGGCGCGCGCGAGGTGCGCAGGGCCGAGGACGCCGCCGAGCGGTCAGCCCTCTGGCTTTGCCGCAAGAAGGCCTTTGGTGCGGTCGGGCGCCTGGCGCCAAGCTACGTGACCATGGACGTGGTGGTGCCGCTGGGGCACCTGCCGGGACTGGTGCGCGAGATCCAGGTGATCAAGCGGCGCCATGGCGTCGAGATTGCCACGGCGTTTCACGCCGGTGACGGCAACCTGCATCCGGGCATCCATTACGACGACCGGGATCCGGACGCCAGCCGGCGGGCCCACGCCGCCGCCGACGAGATCATCGGTGCGGCGTTGGCCCGGGGCGGCAGCTCCACGGGGGAACACGGCGTGGGCATCGAGAAGCTGCATGCGCTGCCCTGGCAACTGGACGCGGTCACGGCCCGCCTGCACCGCGATATCAAGCGGGCCTGCGATCCGGCCGACCTGCTGAATCCGGGCAAGGCCGTGCCCGGCGCGGAAGCCCGGTACGCCGACCTGAAGCCGGTGCCGCCGGAGCTGACGTTCCAGTGGGACAGTCTGTCGGTGACCGCGCCGGCCGGTTGCCGCCTGTCCGCGATCCAGGACGCGGCCATGGCCCATGGGCTGTGGCTGCCGCTGGGTGTGCCCGGCCGTGGGCGAGAGCCCGGCCTGGCCCATGATCCGACCGTGGCCGAGCTGCTGGATCATCTGGCGGTCGGCCCGAGTCTGCTGGGCACCGGCACCCCGCGCGACTACCTGCTGGAGAGCTGGGCGGAAACCGGGGGAGGCGAGGTTTTCCACAGCGGGGTGCCGGTTTTCAAGAACGTCGCCGGGTACGCGCTGCACCACATGCTGTGCGGCTCCGGCGGGGTGTTTGTCCGGCATCTGGCGGCGACCTTCCAACTGCGGCCCCGGCCGGAGCAGGTCCTGTTGCTGAGGCTGAGTCCCGGCGCCGGCGAGCCTGCAGTGCCGGACGCGTTCTGGCAGTGGCTGGCGGCGCGTCGGGGGCGGCTGGCAGCACCGCAGGTGATTGCCGCTGCCGACGGGAGCCTGCTGCTGCTGGTGGCCGGCCGGGACCGTCCCTGGGATCTGGGTGGTGTCGCCGGCGAGCTGACGGAACTGCTGGGGCCGCCGGCGTGGCGGGTGAAATTGCTGGCGGCGGTCCCTTTCGCCACGGCCGCGACCTTGCTGAGCAGCGGTGAATTGCCGGCCTGGAGCCTGGGCGCCAGCGACTGGACGGCCCTGGCGCCGCTGGCTGGGGCCGACTTCCTGCCCGCCGCCCCTCTGCCGACCGGATTCATTCGGCAGGGTCGACCGGATCGCCTCTGGGTCCCGCAGCAGGTGCCGGCTGCGGCCGGATGGCAGGCTGATCCGGTGATCAGCGCCGGGCTTGTCAGTGGCCTGCCGGCGCCGGCGCCGGGCGTCCCGCGCGAGCTTCTGGGCCGCCTGAAACAGATTTTTGATCCGCACCGACAACTGCCCACCCCGTCCTGGCTGGCCGAGGTTGTTAGCGATGAGTGAGACCCGGACCCGGCTGGTTGAACTGCTGCGCAACTGCGTGCAATGCGGCCTGTGCCTGCCCCACTGCGCCACCTATCTGGCTTCCGGCAACGAGGTCTTGTCGCCGCGGGGGCGCCTGATCCTGTTGAACGAGGTGCTGGCGGGCTCAGAGCAGGCACCGGAGTCCTATCTGGCGGCGTTTGACCAGTGCATCGGCTGCCGCGCCTGCGAGTCCGTTTGCCCCAGCGGCGTGTCCTACGATCTGCTGGCCCACGGTCAGCACCTGGCGGCGCGCCGGCGTGATACGGCGGCGGGACAGCGGCCGGTGCCCGCCGTGCCAGAACCGGTGCTGCGCCGGCTTGATTCGGTCGATTTCCTGCGGCTGGTCGGCGGCGCCGGGGCTACCGCGCGAAGCCTTTGCCGCACCACGCTGGGTGATGGGTGGCGGCGGCGGCTGGCCGGTGGCCCGAAGCCCGTGGCGCAGCTGTCCCGCCTGTTGGGCAGCTTGCCGACCAGCCCGCAGCGGGACGCGGACCTCGTGAAATTGATTGACCGCCTGCTGGCTGGCGCCGGGACCGGAACCGCGCCGGCCGCCCGTGCGGCCGCCCGTGCGGCCGAGCCGATCGCCGACCGCCGACCCTTGCAGTTCTTTGCCGGCTGTGCCAACGCCGGGCTCCTCGCAGGGTCAAGCCGACGCCTGGTCGCTGTGCTGACGGCCGCGGGCTTCGAGGTGCAGTTTCCCGCGGACCAGGACTGTTGCGGCGCGCTGGCCGCCCACACGGGCCGTCCGGGGCGGGCGGCTGACCTGCAGCGGCGCAACCGGGGCGCTTTCGCCCTGGCGGACACGGCCGGCGCGGTACCCATTGTCGTCGAGGCGGCGGGATGCACTCTGGAACTGCAGTCCTACGGGCGGGAATTTGCCGAGCGGGTGGTCGACGCGGTGACTCTGTTGGCTGAAGCGGTGCGGCCCGCCCTGAGGCCGGTCCCCCTGAAGGTCGCCCTCCATGATCCCTGCCATGCCCGCCACGGGCTGGGCGTGGTGACGGCGCCGCGCCAGTTGCTGTCGGCTATTCCCGGGCTGACCTGGTGCGAGGCCACCGAGCAAGAGGTCTGCTGCGGCAGTGGCGGGGCCTGGGGTCTGCGCTATCCGGAAATGTCGGCGGACCTGGCCCGGCGCAAGGCAGCGGACCTGGCGGCCACCGGCGCTGATCTGGTGGTGACGGCCAATCCGGGCTGCCTGGGCCAGATCGCCGATGGATTGGCGCTGGAGGCCCCGGGAGTGCCCATTCTGCCTCTGACCGACTTGTGGTGGTACGCTGCCCGCCTGGACAAAAAATGACCGCTGTCCGAAGACAGCGGCCATGGGAAACTGCAGGCCGAACAGTAGCCTAGAAGCCGTAATTCAACCCGATGGACAAGGCCCAGGCGTGAGTGTTGCTCCACAGCCCGTCGACATCCTCCCACTTGAGTTCGTCCTCGGTCAGGAAGTAGCGCCAGGCCCACTCCAGTTCCAGCATCAGCTTGCGGCCCAACTCGTATTCGGTCCCGGCACCGAACGAAAAGGCCAGATCGTCACCCTCGAGCGGATGCAGCCCCGGCGTGACGATGGCGGAGCCGCGGCCGTTCTCGTGCAGGGCCCAACTGGCCTGGCCGACCGCGCCGGTCAGGTAGGGGTTGAACTTGCTGTTGGGCATCATGATGTTGCCCAGATAACCCGAGATCCCGATCTCCATGCCGTCCAGCTTCAGGTAGCTGTCGCCGGTGACGTTCAGATCCGGGTACTGGCCCAGCTTGGTCGCATCATCGGTGTAGTCCATGCCGCCGCGGTAGTAGCGGAAGAAGATGTTGAACCCGTCCATGACGAACCATTTGAAAGCCGCGTCATAATTCGGCGTGCTGACCGTCATGCTGTTCAGGTTGTAGACATCGTCCTTGATCACATACAAGGCGGTCCAGTAGCTGAAACGCGCGTCCACGGCGAAGTTGTAGTCATGCCGGATGCGCGCCGGTTCCGGCGGCTCCTGGCCATCGGCCATGGCCACGACCTCGGAGCCGGGGACCCGCTTGAACTTCACGAAACGACTGCTGCCGTGCAGGGAGAAGGTGCCCGTCACCCGATCGTCACCGGCCACGTACGAGCCGCTGAAATTCAGGGGGAAGGGGGCGTTGGCCGGTTTGAAGGTGAAGCTGATCCGGGTGTCGGTGACCCTGAGGTTGGACACCGTGGTTTCGCCAATGGTGGGATCCTCCAGGGTTCCCGCCCAGGTGCTGCCCTCTTTCTGGAGAGTCAGGTGGACCTGGACTTTTTTCCCGTCCGGAGTCTTGACTTCGCCAACCCACTGCCCGGCGGGCGTGGTCCCGGCCAGAGCGGCCCAGGGCAGAAGCAGGGCGCCACAAAGAACTGTCATCGCAATAGCAGACCGAACCCGGGGAAGGATTCCCTGAGACATTGGCATTCTCCTCATCAATGGACTCCAATAAGCCGTCTGGGGTGGTGCGTGAAAATATACAGTTTGGGTCGATCCTTGTCCAATCGCTTGTTTACAGCCGGCCGTCTGGCCGCCGCCGGGCGGAAGAAAAGCGGCGGTCGGCGGCAAAATCGGCAATATGGTACTTGCATTTTGTGCGATCCTTTCGGTATACTGAGTTGCGAGGTGGAGTTTGCCCGGGTCCCCGGTTTTGCCGTGGGAACCATCCGCCGACTTCATCTGGCATTTTTCGATGCGGGTTTTCACAGAATCTTGGCTGGATTCTCGTGAAGAATTCGAAGTTGTTTCAAAGGTCTCAGGGGAATGAGTCGCCCTCTGTACGCTGGAGAAACAGTCTTCGCCCGCATCGATAATTTTTTAGCTGCAGGTTGCCAGGCTGTGACTCCCGCCGGCCCATCGGAGAACCCATGACCCAGACCATTGCCGCCAAACCGTCCCTGAAGTTTCTGCACGCCCTGCCCAAGACCGACCTGCATGTCCATCTGGATGGATCGCTGCGGCTGAACACGGTGCGCGAACTGTCGCGTCGGCACAACCTGGCATACAACTTCGAGACGGACGATGATGTGCGCGCGGTGTGCCAGGTTTCGGAGGATTGCCAGAGCCTGGTGGAGTACCTGAAGGTCTTCGATATCACGCTGCAGTTGATGCAGGAGAAGGACGAGTTGGCGCGCATCGCCTACGAGTTGGCCGAGGACGCACACCGCGAGAACGTGCGCTACATGGAAGTCCGCTACTCGCCGCTGCTGCACCTGAAGCAGGGGCTGACCTACGACGAGATCGTCGCCGCGGTGCAGGAGGGGCTGGACCTGGCCCGGCGCCAATACGGCATCATCTGCGGCCAGATCATTTGCGGGATTCGCCACATCTCGACCGCGTCGTCCCTGGAACTGGCCGACCTGGCGGTGCGCTGGAAGGGCCGCGGCGTGGTGGGCTTCGACCTGGCCGGCGCCGAGGGCGGCTTTCCGGCCAAGGATCACATCGAAGCCTTCTACAAGGTGCTCAACAACAACGTCAACATCACCATCCATGCCGGCGAGGCCTTCGGCGCACCCTCGATCCACCAGGCGCTGCACTACTGCCGGGCCCACCGCATCGGCCACGGCACCCACCTGAACGAAGACCCCGAGTTGATGGCCTGGGTCAACGACCACCGCATCCCGGTGGAAGTGTGCCTGGCGAGCAACCTGCAGACCAAGGCCATTCCCGACTACCGGAGCCATCCCATCCGCCAGTTCATGGCCGATGGCCTGCGCGTGACGCTGAACACGGACAACCGCCTGGTGACCGGCACCACGGTGACCAACGAATACCGGCTGGCCGTCGAGAACTACGATCTGAGCGAGGACGAAGTGCTGACCCTGGTGATGAACGGCTTCAAGTCGTCGTTCCTGCCGCTGCGCGAAAAAGCCGATCTGGTGGATCAGGTGCTGGCCGAGTTCGCCAGCCTGGGCGCCGAATTCAGCGGTGAGATTTCCCAGCGGCGCCGCATCCAGATCTAGGCGAGCCAGACCCCGGCCAACGCCAAGTCGACCACTCCCCATAGAACCAGGGCGCGGTACATGCCGCGCTCGTGGGCGGCATCGCTCCAGCGGACGCCACGCACCAGCCACCAAACCAGATGGCCGCACCACAGGACCAGCGCGGCGGCCAGGACCGCGGTGCCGTCGCTGTACCGGCAGCCTCTGAGCAGGGCCGCGGCTGCCATCACTCCCAGCAGCACCGACAGTTGCAGTGCGCGCCGCACGCCCAGGGCCGTGGTCAGGGTGCGGTCACCGCGCTGATGATCTTCGGCGGCCTGGTAGATCTGGGTCAGCGGATAGAATGAACCGAAGAGCAGGCCGAACCCGGCGGCGAACCACCAACTGCCGGCGGGGGGCGGGCCGCCGGCCGCGGCGCTCAGGCCGGCCAGGGTCGTGCCCAGGCCGTAGCCCAGCATGTTGGTCAGCAGATCCAGGCCGGGCCGGGATTTCCAACGGGCCCCGGGATGGGAGTACAGCACCGACAGGACGACACTGCCCAGCACAACCAGGCCGAAGAACCAGCCGACCGCGACAACACCCAGCAGGGCGCCCAGCCCCATCGCGCCCAGGGCGGCGCCGGCCAGCCAGCGGGGCGGCGCCGGTGGCCGGGACAAGTAGGCCACCGGCCCGGTGTCCCGATCGTAGGCGCTGTTGAAGGCCAGGGTGCCACCGTTGAGCAGCACGACCCAGGCCAGCCAGGCGGCGCCCAGCACCGGCCAGTCCAATTCATGCCACCATAGGTTGCGGCCCGGGCCCGCGAGCGGGGCGGCCAGAGCCATGCCCACGGCCAACTGCCCGCTGAGAATCGGCCACTGGGCCGGGCGCATCAGTTGCAGGGCAGCCCGCAGGCCGGCGAAACGGGTCATGGGCCGACCGCGGTCCGGGCCGCCGGCGTTGTCTGCTGCGCCGGGCCGGCCGGCGCCACCAGTTCCAATTGCCGGGCCAGCCAGGTGTGATCGACGGTCGCGTTGATGCACATGCGCTCCATCCCCGACAGCGGGGCCAGCAGGGCCGGGTACTCGGGCACCCGGCGCAGGGCTTTGACCATCCGGTCATGGCACGCGGTGGCGATGATCAGGTCGGGCTGCTCGCGGCGGGCCATCTCGAAGGCGATGTGGCTGCGGAAGGCGACCAGAGCCGTGATCCCATGCCGTTCGCAGGCGGCCGCCACATCGCCCACCGGGCACTGGCGGCAGCCGAGGCACTCGACCACCGATTTCTGCACGTCCACCCGGCAGCCGGTCTTCTTCACGCAGCGGGGCATGATCAGCAGCACCCGGCGCGGCGGCCGGTCGGCCAGATGGCGCCTGACGCGGGCGTTCTGGTCGGCCACCAGGCGGTCGATGAAGCGGTCTTCCCGGTTGCCGAAGGGGCGCAGCAGCCAGCGCACGCCGGCGACCAGACCGACGAACAGCGGACGCTGCCAGGGCGAAACGAAGGAGGTGCCGGTCATGGCGCGTCTCCCCGGGCGAGCCACCGGCGCCGGATGGCGAAAGCCAGCACCCCGAAGCTGACCGCCACATTCAGCGAATGCTTGCTGCCGGCCATGGGAATCTCGACCACTTCATCGGCCAGGGCCAGGATCCCGGGCTGTACGCCAGTGACCTCATGGCCGACTACGAATACGTGGGGGAAGGGGCAGGCGAATTCTTCCCAGTCCACGCTGCGGGCCGATTGCTCCAGGGCAATGATCGACAGGCCGCGGTCCTTCAGGTCCCGGGTGGCGTCCAGGGAGTTCGGCCAGTACTGCCAAGGTACGCTCAGGGTCGCGCCCAAGGCCGTCTTCTCCATATCGGGCCGTGGGGGAGTGGCGGTCATGCCGCACAGGCACAGACCGCCAAGGTCGACCGCATCGGCCGTACGGAAGATCGAGCCCACGTTCCACACGCTGCGAATATTGTCCAGCAGGGCGAAGGAAGGCATGCGCCCCGAGGCGTATTCCGTAATGTCCCGGGGCGTGTGTGGGCGGTTTGGGCTCATAGTGGGCCTATAGTGGCCCAGGTGACGGGGTTTGGCAACTGCAGGCCGCCAAAAAAGCCGGATTCCCCGGTAAACCCGGCCCGCCCGCGGTCGATATCCAACAGGACAGCAACAGAGACCCTTCCAGCTGAGGATCGAACCCGCTTCATGAAACGCAAAACCGTCAGTCTGTGTGTGATTGCCCGGGACGAGGAAGCCACCATCGGGATGGCCATCAAGTCCGTCCTGGCCCTGGTGGACGAAGTGATCGTCGTGGACACCGGTTCGCACGACAACACACGCATCATTGCCGAAGGCTACGGGGCCCGGGTGGTCGACATCGCCTGGGCGGATGATTTTTCGGCCGTGCGCAACATCGCGCTCAACGAGGCGGCCTGCGACTGGGTCCTGGTGCTGGACGCCGACGAGTACCTGCAACCGGTGCGGCCCGTCGAATTCCAGCGGTTGCTGCACGACGCGACCGTGGCTGGCTACCGCCTGCGCCTGATCAGTTCGGACGTGACAGCGATCGACGCTCCGGAGAACCGCGTACGCCTGTTTCGCAACGCGCCCGAAGTCCGCTATCAGTATCCGATCAACGAACGCATCATGCCCGCCCTGGGCGAGTGGGCCGTCACGCGGGGGCTGCAGGTGCTGGAAGCCGATCTGGCCATCATGCACGATCCGAGCGACAAGGACAGCCGAACCCGCAAGCGCGAACGGAATCTGCGCATCCTGCGCAAGGCCGTCACGGCCTACCCTGAGGAACCGTATTTCCCTTATCAGCTGGCCGTCGAGGCGCTCTGCGTGCTGGACGGCGAAGTGCTGCCGGTCGCGGGCATCAACGGGGCTTTGGCCCACCTGCACACCGCTTGGCACAAGGCGCGTTCCTTCGCGCCGGAGCGGCAGCGCAAGCTGCCCTGGCTGGCCGACCTGGGTGTCCGCATCACCTCGACCCTGTTGGCGCTGGACCGCCTGGAGGAGGCGCGGCAGGTGGCCGAGCAGGTGCGCGAGATCTTCCCGGACCATCCCCAGGTGTTGCTGCAAGCGGTGGCTGTGACTTGCCGCCTGCTCGAGCAGCCGGACGAGCAGTGGTCGGCAGTCTCGGCCGGAGGGCTGATCGCCGCCGCCGAGGCGGACCTGCGCCGGATCCTGGCCGGCGACACCGACACCTACGGGACGGCGGTTGACCGTCGGGTGCAGGATCTCTACCCCTTGCGCTTCCTGGGCGATCTGGCCCTGATGGAAGGCCGGGTCAGCGACGCGGTGGGCCTGTTCGAGCAGGCGCTGAGCCTGGATCCGGCCTACAGCTTCGGCTGGCTGGGCATGGCCGAGTGCTCGCGCTACGCCGGCGACCGCAAGCGCGCCCTGAAACTCTATCTGCGCACGATCACGGAGAACGCGGACAACCACCGGGCCTGGATCCGCGGTTGCGACCTGATGCGTGAAACCGGCTTCGCGGACAACGCGGACAGCTGGTGGCGCAAGGTCGTCGAGCAATTCCCCGAGCATCCTCTGGTTGCAGCTTCCTACAAAATGGCCGACACTGGGCAGTCACCTGCACCGGTGCACGCCTAGACGGACACCGGCGGCTTCACCCATCTGTCGGGGGATACCGATGAATTCTGACGATGGAGCCCTGCGCTCCCAACTGCCCCAGCGCCGCCGCATCTTCACCAACCGCAACCTGCGCATGTCCGCCATCGAGGCGATCGGTTTCGACATGGACCACACCCTGGCCGTGTACAAGACCGAGAGCTTCAATCATCTCACGTTCCAGATGGCGATCGAGGCCCTGATCCGGGACCGCGACTACAGTCCCCGCATCCGTGAGGTGATCTGGGAGCCGGCCAGCGCCATTCGCGGCCTGTGCGTGGACAAGAAGCTGGGCAACCTGCTGAAGATCGACGGCTACAGCCACATTTCCCGGGCCCGGCACGGTCTGCGCTTTCTGGAGAAGGCCGAGAAGAAGCAGCAGTATCCGCGCGGCCGGATCCGCATCGGCAAGGACCGCTACCGCATCTTCGATACGCTCTTTGACATGCCCGAGGGCATATTGTACGCGGGTCTGGTGACCATGAAGGACGACAATCCGGATCTGCTGCCGATGGACTACCGGACGCTGTACGACGACATCCGCAACGCCGTCGACACCATGCACGCCGACGGCAGCCTGAAGGCCCGGATCACCGGCGACCTGGGGGCCTTCTTCGAGCGCGACCCGGAACTGGTGCCGACGCTGGACAAGTTCCGCCGCGCGGGCAAGAAGCTTTTTCTGCTGACCAACAGCGAGGCCGAGTACACCGCGGCGGTCATGGATTTCCTGGTGGGCGGCGAGCCCGGCAGCTGGGAGAGCCTGTTCGACCTGATCATCTGCTTTTCGCGTAAACCGGGCTTCTTTCTACCCCGGGGTGACGGTGAGCCGGTCCCCGCCGGCAAGTTTCCCTTGATGCCCAACCGGGGCGACCATTGCTTTGTGGGCGGCGATTCCTTCTTTCTTGAGCGCAAGATCGGCGCCACGGCCGACAGCATCATCTACTTCGGTGACCACACCTACGGCGACATCCTGCGCAGCAAGAAGAGCGTCGGCTGGCGCACGGCCATGATCGTGCCCGAGGTGGAGGAGGAAGTGGCGGCGCTGGCCCCGCTGCGGGCCGATTCCCGCGAGTTGGTCACGGTCGAGGAGCAGTTGGAGGACCTGGTGCGGGAGAAGGACTTTCTGCTGGGTGGCGGCCAGATCGACGCGGTGGCCGCCGCCCGGGTGGCCGAACTGGAGAAGCGGATCGGCGAGGCCCTGGGACACCGGGCCCGCTTGCAGCGCAATCTGCGGGCTGCCCTCAATCCCCACTGGGAATCGCTGTTTCGCGAGGGTCGGGCGGCCAGCCGGTTGGGCCGCCAGATCATGGAATTCGCTTGTATCTACACCGGCCGGGTGTCAAATTTCCTGCACTATCCGGCGGACAAGTTCTTTGCCCGTCCGGTCGAGGTGTTGCCCCACGAAAGATGGGCCTTGCCCGACGTGTAGGTGGGAATAATCAGCGGCGCTCCGGACGGCGCCGCCTTTAAGGAGAAATCCATGTTGGGATCAAAAACCGTTCTCGTGGTCGGCACCGGCACCATCGGTGAACCGTTGATCGGTTTGCTGTGCAACTTCAAGGCTCAATTGGGTATCGACGAGGTTCTGTTCCACAAGCGGACGCCGCTGCTGACGGACCGTTCCAAGGTGCAGAATCTGCTGCGGCGCGGGGCGCGCCTGGTCACGGACACGGACCGGGTCGAGGGCTTCGAGAAGATGGGGCTGAAGATCGACCAGACTACGGACGAGGCCCTGGAGGCGGCGCGCGTGGTGGTCGACTGCACGCCCAGCGGCAACGCCATGAAGGAACACTGGTATCAGAAGTACGAAGAGTCCACGGACCTGTTCATCGCCCAGGGCAGCGAGTTCGGCTTCGGCAAGCAGTACGCCCGCGGCATCAACGACGAGGTGCTGGAGATCGGCGCGGACAAGTATCTGCAGGTCGTCAGCTGCAACACCCACAACCTGTCGGTGCTGATCAAGATGTTCGGCCTGGCCGACGAAGGGCCCGACAACCTGCGCGAAGGACGCTTCATCTGCATGCGGCGTTCCAACGACATCAGCCAGGACAGCAACTTCATGCCCAGCCCCCAGGTGGGCAACCACAAGGACGAGCGTTTCGGTACCCACCACGCCCGCGACGCCTGGCACCTGTACAACACCAAGGGCCCGCAGTACGACCTGAACCTGTTCAGCAGCGCCATGAAGATCAACACGCAACTGATGCACATCATCCAGTTCCACCTGAAGGTCGAAAAGCCGACCACGGTCGCGGAACTGGTGGAACGGGTCAAGGCTGACGACCGGATTGCCGTGACCTACAAGACGACGGCCAACAGCATCTTCAGCTTTGGCCGGGATCACGGTTTCTGCGGCCGCATCCTGAACCAGTCGGTGGTTCCGGTGGACACCCTGCATGTCAGCGAGGACGGCCACAGCATCACCGGCTACTGCTTCACGCCGCAGGACGGCAACAGCCTGCTCAGCTCGGTCGCCGCCACGGTCTGGGGCCTGTACCCCGAGACCTACGACAAGATCGTGCAGTGCTTGAAGCCGTACTTCTTTGCCGAGGTTTGAGCGACCGCCCGGACTGAACGGAAAGCGGGCTCCCTCTCCCGGGGAGCCCGGCTCTTTTCTGCTCGCGAACCGACTACCGGCCGCTGGCCAGGGCCGAAACCCGGGCTTCGAGCGCAGCCGCTTCCTGCCGCGCCGGGAAATCCAGATCCGACTTGCTGAGGCTCCACTGCAGCTGTTCCAGGGCGGCCTTGGCTGCGGCGCCCTCGTGCCGCGCCAGGTGACACTTCACCTTCAGGACCAGGATATTGATCAGGCGTGGATTCACCGCCAGGATGGGATCGATCTCGGCCAGGGCTTCGTCGGCCTTGCCGGTTTCCAGCAGGTCGGCCGCCAGACGGTAGCGCAGGAACCACAGCTCGTGGCGTGGCGCGCTGGATGTCATGTCGATGGCCCGCTTCCAGTTCCAGGCACCGGCTTCGGCATTGCCCGTGGCGTCGGCGGCCAGGGCGTCGAACTGGTAGCCGGCGCTGTCGACCCTCTGCCGGACCCTGTCGTATTTGCGATAGGCGTCATCCTGCCGCCAGGCCGCCAGGGCCGAATCCATCACGGCTTTGCCTTCGGCAACCTTGCCCATATAGGTCAGGCGCACGCCGCGCAGCAGGCAGGACATGCCGTCGTCCGGGTAGCGGTCGATGAAGATGGCCGACATGCGGCCGAGTTCCTGGTCCAGTCCGGCGCTGATGAACGTCATGACGATTTCCCCGTCGACCTTCTTCTCCAGGTCGGACCCGCTCACTTCCAGCCGCACCTTCTCCAGAATATCCAGGCCGCGCTTGAGTTGGCCGCGCGAAAGGTAGGTCTTGCCCAGATTGATCAGCGAGGTGTAGAAATCCGGCTGCATGGCGACCGCAGTGCGGAACTCGGCCTCGGCTTCCTCGTAGCGCCCCATGACCGCCAGCACGTCGCCCAGCGAGTCGTGGGGGTTGGCCAGGTCGGGTGCCAGGAAGGCGTACTTCTGCATGTAGTCGATGGCCTGGTCGTAGTTGCCCCGGTTCAGTTCCATGTAGCCGAGCATGTTGTAGCTGTTGGCGTAGTTGGGGTCCACGTCGAGGATGTCTTTCCAGGCCTTCTCGTAGGCGTCCTCGTCCTCGCTCATGCCGGCCTTGTTGGCCAGGGCGACCAGGACGTGGATGTTGTGGGGGTCCTCTTTTTGCAGGCGCGTGAGGATCGAGTCGTGGATGGCGTAGTAGTGGCTCTTGCCGAAGGTGGCCATCCGCAGTTGGGCCAGCATGCGCCGGTCATCGTCCTGGATCAGGCTGACCAGACTGTCGGCGCGCGCCACTTCCCGCTTCGTGTTTTCCCGCTCGCCAAGGCGGCTGAAGGCCATGGCCCGGGCGATCGAGGCCTCGGCCAGGGAAGGGTCCAACTCCAGGCTCCGGCCCAGCTTCCTGACGGCGTCACGCAGGCGAAACGCGTTGTAGTCCCGCGTGCCTTCCTCGCACAGGCGATTGGCTTCGGGATTCGTCGAATGGGCGGTCGTTTTCTTGTTCCGCGTCAGGCCCAGGCCCAGGCCGATCAACAGCAGCGCGGCGAGAAGAATCGCGATGAACGGTTTCAAGAATCAGCCTCCCGGCAAAAAAGCACTGGCGCGTGGGCTGCGGCAACGCGGCGGCCCAAACGTCTGTTCCTCAGATGGCTACGGCCCTTGTTCAGTCGAAGTTGCATCTTCAACCGGCTATTGTCGCCCAGGCCGGATTTCAGGCCAGGCCGCCCTCGGCGACGGCAATCTCATTGCTGGCGACGATCTTCAGTCCGATCATGGTGATGTCGTCGTCCGCGCTCTGGGTCTGATCGCGACCGCTGAATGCAAGCAGTTGGTTGTTGACCGTTGTAAACAATTCTGCCACATCGTCCTGGCGGTTTTCGCGCAGTAGGGTGTTCAGGCGTTCCTCACCGAAATCCTCGTCGTCCTGGCCGTCCTTGGTCTCGGTCAGGCCATCGGTGTACAGGAAGAGCAGATCGCCTTCATCCAACGTGACCCGGCCCTCTTCATAGGTCCCGAAATCAAACGCGCCGAGGGGCAGGCCGCCCTTCTCCAGAAGTTCGACTGTCCCGTCGCGCCGCATCACCACCGGCGCGTTGTGGCCGCCGCTGCTGTACTGCAGTGTCCGGTCGTTGGGGTCGAAGACCGCCAGGAACAGGGTCGCGAAGTGTTCGGGTTCGGTGCTGGCGTGGATCTGTTGGTTGATCCGTTCGAGGACCACGCCGGGCGAGTCGCAGTTGTAGCACTGGCCGCGCAGAGCGGCCTGGATGTTCGAAGCCAGCAGCGAAGCGGGCATGCCCTTGCCGCTGACGTCGGCGATGACGATGGCCAGCTTGCCGTCCGTGCGCTCGAACATGTCGTAGTAGTCTCCCGAGACCTGCTTGCTGGAGATGTTGACCGCCTCGATCTCCACCCCGTCGTAGTTGGGCAGGGAACTCGGCAGCAGGCGCGACTGGATACGGCGGGCCATGGCCATTTCTTCTTCCAGCTTCTGCTTTGCCACTTCCTCTTCGTACAGGCGCGAGTTCTCGATCTGCAGGGCGACCTGCCCCGCCACGATGGTCAGCAACTGCAGTTCGTGCACCTGATAGTCGCCGTCGCCCGGCCGGTTGGGCAGGGCCACGATGCCGACCAGGCGCCCCTGGGTGACCATCGGTATCAGCAACTGAATGCCGTGGCCGACCAGGAATTGCTGCTCTTTCAGCCGCGCCTTCAATTCGGCCTGTTCACGGGTGATGGCCTGGCGGCCGACCAGCTGTTCGGCCTCTGCGGCGTCCGCCCACAGGGGCTCGCCCCGCGCTGCCATGGTCTGGGTCAGGCTTTGCAGGACCAGGGTCTCGGGATAGCGCACCGGTTCGGCGGGCAGGGGGCGGTCCTCTTCAGAATCGGCATCAAGCTGGGGCCGGCCCAGGCGGCCCCGGACAAAACCGGTCAGTTCGAAGGCCGGAAACTCGGTCTCGGAATCCGCCAGGTAGACGGCCATGCCCGGCAGTCCGAGCACCTCGACCAGGCGTTCGCCGACCCGGTTCAACAGGGTCTCTTTCTGGATCAGGCGCGGGATTTCCTTGCTGAATTCCTCGATCAGGGCGGCCATGTTGTCACGGGAATGATAGAAGCGATCGTCCAGATTCTGCTGCAGCCGCAGGCGTACCGGCCACAGCAGAGCGGCCACACCCAGGGTCGCGCCCGCGGCGATCAGGCCGTTGTTGGTGTGCAGCAGCGCCAGCACCTGACCGCCCAGCCACCAGGCGCCGCCCAGATAGCCGGCCCAGATCACGCCCGTCAGCAGGCCGTAGGCCAGGTTGCGCTTGAGCAGCAGGTCGATCTGCAGCACCTGGTAACGCGCCACGCAGTAGCCGAACGAGATGGGGATCGCCGCCAGGGGGATCGCGCCCAGCCGGGTCAGGCCCGTCTGGAAATTGAGTTCCTCCAGGCCGATCTTGATGATCAGGAAGGGAATCACCGCACCCAGGGTGCCGAAAGTCAGAATACGCACCCGCTGCCGCATCAACGGGTCGCGGTAGCTGAAGTAGCCGTGCAGCAGGGCGCCCAGCCCCAGTACGTAGTACAGGCCAAGGATGATCCAACTGGTGGCGTGGATCTTGGCTCCCTCGGCGCCGATGAACTGGTCGAGGGAGAACCGCAGGTAGAACATCATCGGCATGATGTACAGCAGCGGCGCCAGGAACGGGTGGCGCGTCAGGGTGATCTTCTTGCGCGGGAAGACCAGGAAGAAGTGCAGGAAGACCGCCGGCAGCATGAAGCGCGCGAAGGCGCCGATGTTCTGGGCGATGATCGCGCCGAGAAAATAGCTGGCCTGCTGCAGATTGGTCATGAAGTAGAGGGCGAACATCAGGCAGAGGATGAATAACAGACCGGCCGCCCGTTCGTTGGCGCTGCGCAGGTACACCGCCGAGCCGATGATCAGGTAGACCAGGGCCAGCAGGACGTTGACGCTGTAGTCCTGCAGGTTCACCCGGGTCGAGGTCAGCGGCACATCGACGATGAACTGTGTGCCGTAGCGGCGGATCAGGTACGGCACGCTGGTGCCGGGTTCGTGCCGGCGCAGTTCCGCGGCGGCTTTCTGGGGCGAGGTGAAAATGCTGCCGCCGATGCCGACGATGATGTCGCCGCGCCGCAGGGGGGTGGGTGTGTCGGCCGGGCGGTCCAGTACATCCAGCACTTCAAGGTCCGGCCGCCCGAGCAGCCAGACGGTGCCGTCGCTGGGTCGGGTCCGCGTGGCGTCGAAGCCACTGAAGAGCACGGCGAACACCGTGAGCGCTCCCACCGCGAGGTGGGCGCCACGTGACGTAAACAGCCGGTAGAGTCCCCCCAGGGGGTTTGAATGCTGCCGTTCGGGCGGCATGGCTCTCCGTGTTTTCTGACCGGACGGGCACACGGCCGGCGCGGTCGGTTCTGGTCGTGGGATGGCCGTTTAAGCGACTGACCGATTTTTGGTTCCCGTTTCCCCCATAATCCAATATACCGTGGATGTGGAGCCGGGGCCGGGGCCTGATCGCGGGCCGTACCCCGCTGGTGGTGATGTTATTCCATATCCCTCACAAATCCACCAGTATATGCAAGACGGGACCGGGGCCCCGGGGGTTGCACGACAGTGAAAAATCACGAAACTGATGGAGGCCGTCACCCGCGGCCGCGGGCCATCGACGTTGGCCGGGGCCGCACTGCGGTTCATCTGGAATTGCAGCGGCAGGGCGAG
>JAJRWA010000084.1 GCA_024277025.1 Candidatus Krumholzibacteriota bacterium
AGTTGACGATAACCGCACCCAAGCCATCAAGCAGGGTCAGGGTAACCGTCGCGTCAACCGGACCCGAGGCAGCGCGAGCAGCCGTGAAGGCCGTCCCACCACCATTGGGGATGTTGAACATGACCGCGGATCCTGCGCCAGCATAGGCGGAGGAAGCGGTTGATTGACCCAGATCAGGCACACCGGCTGTCGCCAGGGCGGCCGAGACCAGGATCAGCACACAGGCAGCAATACCCATGAATTTTCTCAAAGCCATTAGGATACCTCCAAATGGGGTACTCGGAAAGCGAGGGTGGCTAGCCCAAGCGGGTGATTTACGTAGGCGTTGAACACTCCTTTCCACTCGCAATGCGAGCACTTGACGTTGGGAATTCTACCACACAGATACACGTATTGCCTGTATTTTTTTTGTCTCCTGCGGAGATTGAACTCGAAATGCTCATTTATCACCCACATTCAACAAATAAAGCCCCCGCTTGGCCAGTTTAGGCCAAACGGGGGTTATTGCAACCACAAAACCAACAACTACAGGGATTTGTGGTAGGCGAAGCAGGACTCGAACCTGCGACTTCCTGCGTGTAAAGCAGGCGCTCTAGCCAACTGAACTATTCGCCCACACTTTTCTGAAAAGACCGCCACAGAAAAAACGGCAACAGGACACAATAGCCCCCCACCAGGAGGATCGGTCCGACCGAAAGCATGCCCGCCGACAACGTCGCGAACCCCAGCACGATAGCGGCCACGGCCGTCCACAAGAGCCAGAATTTCCTGATGAACTCCATACCGTCCAGCCTTCCGCTTCTGCCCGAGGTCGCCGTCATTGCCAGCAGGGGTCTACAATAAGTGGCGGACCAGGTTCCGTCAACGCAGAGGTTCCGTCAACGCAGGCGCTTCGTCAGCCCACGCCCTTCATCAGCGGGCACCTGCCCGGCGCTGCCGCGCCCGCGACTCCCGGTAGCGGGCCACCGCCGCTTCATGTTCCCGGGCGGTCCGGCTGAAGACGTGTCCCCCCGCACCGTCAGATACGAAATACATGGCTTCGCAGGCCGGATCCGGCTGGGCGGCCGCCTGCAGGCTGGCCAGCCCCGGCGCTCCGATCGGCCCGGAGGGCAACCCCTTGAAGCGATAGGTATTGTATCTGGAATCCACCTTCAGGTCGCGGAAGTAGAGCCGCTGCCCCTTCTTGCCCAGGACAAAGGCGACCGTTGGGTCCGCCTCCAGCCGCCACTTCTTGCCCAGCCGATTGGTGTAGACCGCCGCAATCAATCCCCGTTCCTCGTCCCGTAGGGCTTCGGCTTCGACCAGAGACGCCAGAGTCAGCAACTCCAGGGGAGTCAAGCCGCCGTTCACTCCGGACCGGCCGGCCGCAACGGCTTGCTGCAGCCGGTTCAACTGGGTGGCGAGCAGTACCTCGGCCACGACGGCAGCCTCACTGCCCTCGGCAAAGTGATAGGTGTCCGGCGCCAGCAGACCTTCAGACCAGTGGAACGTGCGGATCCCGGAGGCGGCCGATTCGGCGGCCAGCAGCGAATCGTGGCTGGCCCAGGCCTCAACTGAACCCAGCAGCGTATCGCGGCGGGCGGCCAGTCGGGCCAGGGAATCGGCCACAACCAGGAACCGGTCCTCGGCAAGACCCAGGGCAACCGCGACAACCGCCGCTGTCTCCTGACTGTCCAATCCTTCCGGGATGGTCACTACGACCTGCACCGACAGGCCTGTTGTCAGGTCGTTCAACAGATCGCGCGGCGACTGGCCATACGCCAGTTCGTACAGTCCGGCGCGCAACTCCCGATCCCGGCCGGTCAGGCGAGCACCGGCCAACAGCACCCGCCGGTCACGCAGCAGCCCCCGCGCCGCCAGTGTGTCCGCGGCCGCGGCCAGCGTCATGCCCGAGGGGATCCGAATACGAACGGCAGTCTCGTTGCCGGTGGCCCCCGGTCCCGGTCCTGTCCACTGACGCCACCCCCAGCCCAGGCACAGAAGCCCGCTCAGCAAACCCAGACCAGCGGCCATCAACAATCGCTTCATCACGCCCCCGTCTGCGGCCGGGGCCGCAGGCTGTCCAGGTAACTCTGCAGGATGATCTCGGCGGCCAGCGCATCGCGGTCCGCTCGCGCCGGGCGGCGCGCCTGCCGCAGCCAGCGATCAGCTTCCTGGCTGGAATAGCGTTCATCCCACAGGACGATTTCGACATCCAGCTTCCCGGCCAGTTTGGCGGCAAAACCGCGAGCCCGGCCGGCCAGATCCGATTCGGTCCCCGCCGCAGTCAGTGGCAGCCCCACGACAATCGTTTCGACGTTGCGCTCACGGACCAGTTGCGCCAGCAGGGCCATGACCGAGCCGTCGCTTCCCTCGACGTGAGTCCCGACGGCAAGAGCCAGATACTGGTCGGTATCACCGGCGGCGATGCCGATCCGGCGCAGACCATAGTCCAGACCGAGGCAGACAGGCATGGCATCACAATTCGTTGGGGATCAGCAGTCTTCTTCGTCAGCCGGTTCGAGTTCCTTGACCATGCGGATCATGAAGCGGCCGTCTTCGTGACGGCTGAATTCCAGCTCGTCGGTGAACTCGCGCATGATCTGGATGCCCCGCCCCCGCTGGCGCATCAGCTCATCCGAGGGCTGCCAGTGCTTGAAATCGAAGCCCGGGCCTTCGTCGAGAACCGTGATCGTGATCCGGGCTTCCTCGACTTCGTAGATGACCTGGATCGGCAACGAGTCGTCCAACTCGTTGCCGTGTTCCATGGCATTGGTGCAGGCTTCGATCACCGAAGTGCCGAGTTCCTCGAGCGACTTGCGGCAGCATTCCATGTCGCTGCCGATTTCCATCAGCACGGCATCCGGCACCCCCAGGTACTCCATGTTGCTCGGCAGTCTGATTTCTATTCTCGAACCCACGTTAACCTGCCCGATTTCATCGGTGGAAATTGCCCTGCTACTCAGGAAAAACTCTGGACGGCCTCATCCTCATCCTGGAAAGACTCGAAGACCGTGTACAGCTTGGAGACGATGAAGATGTTCTCGATACGGTCGGACACCTTCAGCAGTTTCAGCTCGCCACCACTTTTCTTGAGTGTCGTGTAGCCGGAGATCAGGATGCCCAGGCCGGTACTGTTGACCCACTTGACCTTCTCCATGCTGACAATCACGTTGCAGCAGCCCTCGTGAATGAGGGTCTTGAGGGTCTCGTCAAAAGACTCGGCGTCCGGCCCGCCCATCAGCTTGCCGCTCATTTCGAGTATCGCCACGCCATCCCGTTTGCGTTCCTTGAGCTTCACGAATCTCTCGCTTTTCTGGATCGGAGCCTTGCCGCCCCCTGATTATTCAAGCCACCGACGCTGTCGGGACACGCCCGGCACCTGCCAGACAATAGGCCAACAGCCCGTCCATGTCCACACCCGCAAGCGCCGCCCGGTCCCGTCCGCCGGCTATTGGTCCGCGCGCAATCCCGCCAGGACCTGGGCCATGTCGGCGGGCAAATCCGTCTTGAAGGTCATCGTTTCGCTGCTCGCCGGATGGGTCAGGCGCAGCTCGGCGGCGTGCAGCATCTGACGTCCGGCCGCGCGAACCATCCAGTCCGCCAAACGGCGATCCAGGTTGTGGATCCCCCGCGAACGCTTGTCCTCGCCGTAGAGCGAATCGCCAACCACCGGATGGCCACGAAAGGCGAAATGCACCCGGATCTGGTGGGTGCGCCCGGTCTCGAGTTCAACCCGGCACAGCTGGGCAAAGCTGAAATCGTCTATCACTTCGTAACGGGTGGCCGCCGTGCGCCCCCCGCGCTCGACCACGGCCATCTTCTGGCGAAACCGCGGGTGGCGACCGATATCGCCGGTCAGGCGCCCGTTGTCGTCGGGCCACCGCCCCCAGCTCAGGGCAAAATAGGTGCGCCCCATTTCGTGTTCCTGCAACTGGCCGGCCAGATGGCGGTGGGCCTGGTCGGTCAGGGCGACGGCGAGCAGGCCGCTGGTGTCCCGATCCAGGCGGTGCACAATCCCGGGGCGCAACGGATCGCCGCCCGCCTTGAGGTCGCGAAAATGGTGGAGCAGCGCGTTGACCAGCGTGCCGTCCGGATGGCCGACGGCCGGATGCACAACCATGCCGGCGGGCTTGTTGATAACGACGAGATGTTCGTCCTGGAAGACAATGTCCAGCGGGATATCCTGGGGCACGGCCTGCATCTCGGTGCGCAGCGTCGGCTGATAGGTCACGACCTGCCCCGCCTTCAGCCGAAATCCCTTCGGCCGTGAGCGCCCGTCGACCAGGATCTGCCCGGCCGCCAGATCGGTGTGGATCCGGTTGCGGGAAACATCGGTGCAGACCTGGACCAGGTATTGGTCCAGTCGGAGTTCCGCCTGCTCCTGGCCAACGGTGAATTCCAGCTCTGCGGGAGTCTCGGTCATCACGCCTCCGGTTCGGCCGGGGTCGCGGGATCGACCTCAACGGCCTGGCCGTGGTCGTGTCGCCCTTCGAACAGAATACAGAAGAACAGCACGACACCACCGATGGACACACCGATATCCGCCACGTTGAAAGTGTAGAAACGATGAGTACCGACACCCAGGTCGATGAAGTCGACAACCAGGCCATTGTAGAAGATCCGATCGACCAGGTTGCCAAGCGCCCCGCCCAGAATGGCCGCCATGGCACCCAGCCGCACCCGCAGGCGCGGGTCGGTCGTGCGGTAGAGATAGATGATGAAGACCGAGGCCAGGCAACTGATGCCGATCAGGACCGGCGGTCCCACGGGAAACAGGCCCATGGCCGAGCCGGGATTGCGCACATAGATGAAGCGGGCCAGATCACCGATGACCTTGATTTTGGCGCGAAACGTCGCTTCGTTGGCCAGCACCAGCCGTTTCGTGAACAGGTCGACGACAAAAACCACGGGGGCCCACAGCCAGGGACGAGACAGGATCTGTTGGCGCGCGAAGTTGCCCATCAGAGGGTCCCCGCCTCCTCCTTCTCCTTGCATTCGATACACATACGCGTGTAGGGCAGCCGCTTGAGCCGGGGCAGGCCGATGGCCTTGCCGCATTCGCTGCACTTGCCGTAGCTGCCGTCCTCGATGCGGGCCAGCGCCTCTTCGATGTTGTACAGGTAACGCCCCTCGGTATTGGCGAACTTGATCGTCGTCTCGTACTGGAATTCATCCGAGCCCTGGTCCGCCATGTGGTTGGAGTGGGCCTTGCCCGTCTCCAGGCCGGATTGGTCATCAGTGTGTTTGATGATTTTCTCGTGCTTGGCCAGGGACTCCGAGACCCGCTCCTTCTCCGCCTGGAGCATGGCCCTGAATCTCGCCAGTTCCGTTTTCCGCATGGGGTTCCTCCCCGCAACGCATCAGACCCGGTTCAGGGCGATGCTGATTTTGTGGTCATCGATTTCGAATGAGTCTTTATAAGGCAAATTCCCCGCGGCGGCAACGGTTTCAGCCAGAGTCTCGCCCATGAGGCGGTCCGCGAAGCGCGCCACGACCGCCTGGACCGCCGCCGGGCCCTCGATATTCAGGGCAATGCGGTCGCTGACTTCAAGACCGCTCTTCTTGCGCAGGTTCTGCACCTTGTTGATGATCTCCCGGCAGAGACCTTCCTGGCGCAGGTCGTCGGTCAGGGTCGTGTCCAGGGCCACGGTCACGCCGCCGCTGCCACCGGCCACAAACGGGGCCACCCCCTCTTCGACGATGCTGATCTCCTCGAAGGTGAAGACCGACTGCTGTCCCGCCACCTCCAGTTCAACCTGCCCAGCCTGCCGCAGCGACACGATCTGGGCGGGCGTCATGCCGGTGATGGCCTTGGCCGCCACCGGGGCCTGCTTGCCGAAGCGCGGACCCAGGGCCCGGAAATTGGCCTTCGCGCTGAGCAGGGCCACTTCGCGGGGATCAGCCACTGAGCCGACTTCCTTGACGTTCAGCTCCTCGGCAATGTACCCCTGCAGCCGCGGGTCGGCCATCAACAGCGTGACCCGGTCGTCAGCCGAGTGCATCACCAGGCGGCCCAGGGGCTGCCTGGTCTTGAGGCCGGCCTCCTGGCGCAGGCTGCGGCCGAGGCCGACCACGGTCTGGGCGGCGGCCATGCCGCGTTCCAGTCCGGCATCGATCAAGCTGTCGTCCCGGCGGGGAAAATCCTGCAGGTGAACCGAGGTCGCCGCAGCCTGGCCGGCGGTCAGCCCCCGGAACACCTCTTCGGCCGTGAATGGAATGAACGGAGCCAACAGCCGCGTGCAGGACTCCAGCACCGTGTACAGGGTGGTGAAGGCCGCCCGCTTGTCGGGGGTCATCTCGCCCTTCCAGAACCGGCGGCGACTGAGGCGCACATACCAGTTGCTCACATCATCCATCAGGAAGGTGCCGATGGTCTTGGCCGCGCGCGTCAGATGCAGGGCCTCCAGATCGGCCGTCACCGCGGCGGTCACGCTCTGCAGGCGGCTCAGGATCCAGCTGTCCAAAAGGTCAAGCTGCTGCGGGCCACCAGCGGTCACCTGGAAACCGTCCAGGTTGGCGTACAGAGTGAAGAAGTTGTAGGTGTTCTCAAGGGTGGCCAGCAGCTTGCGCTGGGCCTCCTTCACGCCCTCGGGGTCGAAGCGCGTCGGGGTCCAGACCGGGCTGCAGGTCAGCATGTACCAGCGCAGCGGATCGGCGCCCGCGGTGCGCATGATGACCATGGGGTCGACAGTGTTGCCGACACTCTTGGACATCTTCTTGCCCTTCTTGTCCAGGATCAGCTCGTTGACCAGGCAGCTCTTGTAACTGGACTTGCCCATCAGGAAAGTCGAGATGACGAGCATGGTGTAGAACCAGCCCCGGGTCTGATCGACGCCCTCGCTGATGAAGTCGGCCGGGAACTGGCTCTCGAAGAGCTCCTTGTTCTCAAAGGGGTAGTGGTACTGGGCAAAGGGCATGCTGCCGGAGTCGAACCAGCAGTCGATGACCTCGCTGGTGCGGTGCATGGTGCCGGTGCAGCCCTCGCTGGTGCAGCCGAAAGTCAGGTTGTCCACATGGGGACGGTGCAGATCCAGTTCGCTCTGGTCCTGACCCGTCAGTTCGGTCAGGTCCGCCCGGCAGGTCGGCAGGTGGCGCTCGCCGCAACTGTCGCAGATCCACACGTTCAGCGGCGTGCCCCAGAAGCGATTGCGGCTCAGGCTCCAGTCGATGTTGCCGGCCAGCCAGTTGCCGAAACGGCGGCTGCCCACCTCGGGCGGCGCCCAGGTGATGTCCTGGTTGGCCGCGACCAGCTTCTCGCGCATCTCGCTGGTCCGGATGAACCAGCTGGGCGTGGCAAAGTAGATCAGCGCGTTGTCGCACCGGTCGTGGAACGGGTAGTCGTGGCTGTAGGCCTGCTCCTTGAGCAGTTGTCCGCCGGCGGCCAGGTGCCGGATGATCCGGCGATCGGCCTGCTTGACCGGCAGCCCGGCCCACGGCTCGACTTCGGCGGTGAACTCGCCATTGGCGTCCACGGGGCGGAAGAAGCTCAGGTTCTCGCGGCGGCCCACCTGGTAGTCGTCCTCGCCGAAGGCCGGCGCCATGTGCACGATGCCGGTACCCGAATCCAGGGTCACGAAGTCGGCTTCAACGACGACGAAGGCGCGCTTGCCCGCCTCCGGCTTCACGAAGGGGAGCAATTGCTCATAGGTGCGTCCCAGCAGGTCGGCACCCTTGAACTGTTCGAGCACCTCGGGCTGCTCGTCACCGTTGAGCCCGTCCAGCACCCCGAGGCGTCCCTCGGCCAGGATCAGCACCTCGCCGCCAAACCTGACCCGCACGTAGTCGAAGTCCCGGCCGATGGCCAGCGCGACATTCGAGGGCAGGGTCCAGGGCGTCGTGGTCCAGGTCACGAAGTACTCGTCCCGGTCAGCGGCCTTCAGCTTCACGTAGATGCTCGGCTCGTTGACCGTGCGGTAGCTGTTGGCCATCTCGTTGGCGCTGATCGGCGTGGCGCAGACCGGACAGTAGGGCACGACCTTGTGGCCGTGGTACAGCAGGCCTTCGCTGTGGAAGCGGTTGAGGATCCACCACACGGTCTCGATGTAGTTGTTGTCGTACGTGATGTACGGATCGTCCAGGTTGACCCAGTAGCCGAGCTTCCCGGTGAACTCGTCCCAGTCGGTCTTGCAGGTCCAGACACTCTCGCGGCACTTCTCGTTGAAAGGCGCCAGTCCGAACTCCTCGATGGCCTGGGCGCCCTGGATGCCAAGGCCCTTCTCGACCGCACGCTCGACCGGCAGGCCGTGAGTGTCCCAACCGGCTTTGCGCACCACCCGATGGCCGGTCATGGTCTTGAACCGGCACATGATATCCTTGCACAGGCGGGCCATGACGTGGTGCACACCCGGCAGGCCGTTGGCCGTCGGCGGTCCCTCGTAAAAGACCCAGTCCGGCGCCCCTTCACGCTGCTCGATGCTGCGCTCGAAGGTCCGGTCCTCCCGCCAGAAGGCGCTGATCAGGGCTTCGGACTCCGCGTCGTGAAACTTGCGGGCCAGGGCCGGATAGAGCGGGCTCAGCGTGCCGTTTTCCTTGGACATCGTCTGCTGGTTCCTCTTCCGTTCGCGCAGCGGATCGGTCACGGCTGCGGCTATAGTTCGACCTGGGCCAGAAATCCGGTCACCAGGGTTTCCAAAGCAGGCTGGGCGGCGTTGGCCACCGCGATGATCTCCTCCACGTTGGCCGGCTTCAGCGCGTCGGGGAAGCAGGCGTCGGTGATCACGGACATGCCGATGACCCGCATGCCGCCGTGGGTGGCGGCCAGACATTCGGGCACACTGCTCATGCCGACGGTGTCGGCGCCAATCGTGCGCAAGAAGCGGTACTCGGCGCCGGACTCGAGATTCGGTCCGGCCACCGCCACGTAGACCGCTTTCTTCAACGGGATCCGGGCCTCCAGGGCCACTTTCTCCATGGTGGCGATGAACTTCCGGTCGTAGGGCTCGGACATGTCCGGGAAGCGCGGACCCAGCCGGTCGTCGTTGGGGCCGACCAACGGATTGTCGCCCATCAGATTGATATGGTCGGTAATGACGGTGATATCACCGGGCCCGAACTGGGGATTCATGCCGCCGACCGCGTTGCTCATCAGCAGGGCCGAGCAGCCCAGGGCCTTCATCACCCGCACCGGCAGCGTGATCTGCTGCATCGAGTAGCCCTCGTAGTAGTGCACCCGCCCCTGCATGGCCACAATCCGGCGACCGCCGAGGGTACCGAAGACCAGATTGCCCGCGTGACTGGTCGCTGTGGATTCCACGAAATGAGGCACGTCGCCGTACGGTATCGTGCAGGCGGTGTCCAGGCGCGAGCCCAGTTCACCCAGTCCCGTGCCCAGGATCAAGCCCATTTCCGGCGCAAAATCGGTCTTCTCGCGGATAAATGCCGCCGCCTCGCTGATCTGGGTCCACATGTCGCTCAAAACGCGCCTCCACTCAAGACGGGCCTAACTGGCCTGATTATACGATCTTTCCGGACAGGACAAACTAACATGGCCACCGCACCGCACCAAGAAAAAAGCGGGAATCGCGTGATTCCCGCCATTTTCCAGCCATTTGTACCGGATCAGGATCAGATATTGAGTGGTTCGGTAGCCATTTCGCCCGTGGGCTTGGTCTCTGCCTCGGACTCGTTGTGACCGTTCGAGATCACGTCGATATTCAAGGCTTCGGTCGCTTCCTCGGCCTCATCCTGGCTCTCGCCGGCTTCGGTCAGGGATTCCGAGACGATATCGGCGATATTGCTCGCGGTTTCCTCGGCGGGGCTCTGGGCAGGGCTCGGGGCAACCGGTGACGTTTCATCCGAAGTCGTGGCCGCCGGCGCACTCTGCCCCGGATTGTAGTCCCGCCAGATGTCGTTCTCGCTGGCCACCGGCGCCGCCACCGGGGTCGGCGCCACTTCCGGACCGATCGGGGTCGACGACACTTCCGGCGCCACGGCAGCCGTGGCTATTTCAGGCTTGGCCTGGGCCGGCATCACTTCGCGCGTCGTGGCGCTGGTCACCACGTTGTCCACGATATCGACCAGGCGCTTGTCCAGGTCCTCGAAATCGCTTTCGTGGGTGTCGATGAAGTTGATCTGGGCTTCGGCCAGGCCACGGAAGCGGGCCAGGTAGGTCTCTTTCTCCTTGCGCAGGCCGACGATCTCGCGGCGCAGTTCCTCGGTGCGCAGGCGGCACTCTTCGAGGATCCCCTTGGCCTTCATCTGGGCTTCCTGGACGATCAGATCCCCTTCACGATTGGCGTTCTCGCGGGTCTCGGTCATCACGCGCTCGGCCGTCATCAGGGTGTCGCGCAGGGTGCGCTCCATGGTCTGGTACTCGGTGATCTTCTCGTCCTGCTCCATGACCCGGTCCCGGATCTGCTTGTTGTCGATCAGGACGGTTTCGTATTCGTCGGCCAGGGTGTTCAGGAAGGCCCGCACTTCGTCGCAGTCGAAGCCGCGCATGGACTTGTTGAACTCCTGCTTGCGGACGTCAAGGGGTGTGATCCTCATAATAGGCAATCCTCCGGATGGCGGCAGCCGGAAGCCTACTGATCGGGTGGCGGGAGGTCCCTCCTCCTCACCAAGACAGATTTCCCCGCTCAGCCGCCGGCCTGGAAAAGCAGTTTCACCAGCAGCCTTATCAAGAGCCATGCCACAATCGGGGACAGATCCAGGCCCCTGAGGGGAATCAGGGCCCGCAGCGGGGCCAGCACCGGCTCGGTCAGCCGAATCACCCATAACAACGCCTCGTGGCGGGGATTGGGGTTGACCCAACTGAGCACCACGCGGGCCATAATCAGCATCGAATAGACGTTCAGGACCGCCACCGTGAGCTTGATCAGGACCATCATTCAGACCTTTCCGGACCATTATTGGCCAGTGGATTGCTGTTCGGCGGCAGAATCATCCGGGCCGCGGCCCGAAGATGGCGCTGCCGATCCGTACGATGGTGGCGCCTTCGGCAATGGCCACCTCGAAATCCCCGCTCATGCCCATGCTCAGTTCGGGCAGGGCCAGGCCGGTTGCCGCGCGGGCCTCTTCGGCCAGCCGCCGCAGCCGGGCAAAGGTCGCGCCCAGCGCGCTCGTGTCGTCGCCACGGCGGGCCATGCCCATCAGGCCGGCCAGTTGCAAACCGGGCAGTTCGGCGATCCGGGCGGTCGTGTCGCTGACTGTCGCCGGCGCCAGACCGTTCTTCTGGGCTTCGCCCGAGATGTTCACTTCCAGGAGGATCGACTGCGTCGCACCGTCGGACACGCAGCGCCGCGCAAGACGCTCCGCCAGGTCCAGCGAATCGACGCCGTGCACGAGGGCGAAGCGGCCGGCGGCCTTGTTGGCCTTGTTGCGCTGCAGGTGGCCGATGAAATGCCAGTTGATTCGGGGTGTTTCACCGTCGTCGGCAGCCAGGGCGGCGGCCAGTTCGGATTGGCGGGAGAGGGCATCCTGGATTCTATTCTCACCCAGGTCGGATTGTCCGGCCCGGCAGGCCTGCAGGATCAGCGGCAGTGCGATGCGCTTGGTGACCGCCACCAGACGCACCGAACCTTCAGGCCGCCCCGCTGTGACACACGCCGCAGCGATCCGCTCGCGCACCCGGTCCAGACGATCGGCCACCTGAAGGTCGGCCATGGCCGCTACCGCCAGCGCAGCAGCATCGTGCGGGGATCGACTTCCAACTGGACCTGGGCGATCTCCGGGTTGTTGTGCTCCTTGATCAGCTTGACCTGGATGCTGTCGCGATCCGGCACCAGATCGACGATCACGCCCAGCTTGGCATCGAAGCGGGCCACCGTCATCGGGACACCCCGGTCATCGGCCGGCTGACCTTCCCGGTGGGTGTTGCTGCTGGTCCAGACCTCAGCCTGCCACTTGGCCGCCAGTTCCCGGATGTTGTCCAGTTCCCAGTCCTCGGTGTTCTCGAAGCGCGGGGTGCCGTCCATGATCACCATGTCCGGCGTGAAGTCCATGGCCTCGTGCAGGAAGCCGACGGCCTGCTCCAGTTTCTCGACGCTGAAGGTCTTGCGGTTGTAGACGTGGATGTGGCGGTTACGCTCCATCCGCAGCTGCCGGCGGGGCACATCATCCAGATCCAGGGCCGCCGCCGTCGCCTGGAAGATCTGCTCGAAGAAGTTGCTGATGTGCTCGACCGATTCCTTGGTCGAGATGTAGAGCACCTTCTTGCCCTGCAACAGCCGGTCGACCGCCAGGCCGATCAGGAACGCGGTCTTGCCCACGCCCGGACGGGACAGGACCACGCCGAGATTGCCGGCACCCAGGCCGCCACCGATGGCGCGCTCGAACACGCGGACGGGGCTGCGGTCAGTCATGCTTTTTTCCATCATGTAATCCTCGTTCGCTCTGCTCCGGCCCAGGCCGGAAACCCTAGCCTGCGTGCTTATTTTCCGGCTGCCCGGCGCTCCTGATACTCGGCCACCAGTTCTTCGGCGACCTCTCTCGGGGCCGGCGCGTAGCGGGCAAACTCCATGGTGAACTCGGCCTTGCCCTGGGTCGACGACCGCAGCACCGTGGCGTAGCCGAACATCTCGGCCAGCGGCACGTTGGCGTCCACCCGCACGAAACCTTCGTCCTCGGTCGTGCCCACGATGACCCCTCGCCGCTGGGCGATGGTCTTGATGATGTCGCCCTGGAACTCGGTCGGACCTTCGACCGAGACCAGCATCAGGGGCTCCAGCGCGGCCGGCTTGCCCTTGCCGTAGAACTCCCGGAAGGCCGCGCGACAGGCGGTTTGAAACGCCATGTCGGACGAGTCCACCGCGTGGGACGCCCCATCCAGCATGGTGATCTTCAGACCCTGGACCGGCGCGCCGATCAACTGTCCCTCATTGATGGACATCTCGAATCCCTTGCGGCAGGCCCCGATGTACTCGGTCGGGATGCGACCGCCGGTGACCTTGCTCTCGAAGTGGAAATCGCCGTCGCCACTGGGCTCCATCAGGCCCTGCACCTTGGCGTACTGACCGGAACCACCGGTCTGTTTCTTGTGCGTGTAGTCGAACTCGACCGGCTGGGTCAGCGTCTCGCGGTACTTGACCTGCGGCGCCCCCGTGGCGACCACGGCGTTGAACTCGCGCTTGATGCGCTCGATATACACTTCGAGGTGCAGCTCACCCATACCGCTGATGATCGTGTCGCCCGTGTCCTCGTCGAACGAGGTGCGGAAAGTCGGATCCTCGCGGGTGAACCGGTGCAGCGCCTTGCTCATGCGCGTGGCGGCCTTGTTGTCCTCGGGCGTGATCGCCAGGCTGACCACCGGCTCGGGCACGTGCATGCTCGACAGCGAGACGCGGTCGCCGCCGGTGAAGGTGTCACCGCTGGCGCAATCGACGCCGAACAGGGCGATGATGTCGCCCGCGGACGCCTCTTCGATCTCCACCATCTGGTCCGAGTGCATGCGGCCCAGACGGCCCACCTTCAGTTTCTTGCCGGTCCGGCTGTTGTAGATGTCGGCGCCCTTCTTCAGCACACCCTGATAGATGCGCACGTAGGTCAGCTGACCGTAGGGACCCTCTTCCAGCTTGAAGGCGTTGGCCACCAGTTCGGCATCCGGGCTGTGCGAGAGGATGAATTCCTCCTCTTCGCCACCCTTCAGGACGCGGATCGCCGTGTTCTCGATATCGGTCGGAGCCGGCAGGTAGCGCATGACCGCGTTGAGCAACAGTTGCACGCCCCGGTTCTTGTAGGCGCTGCCCATGTAGACAGGAGTCAATTCATTGGACAGCACGCCCCGACGCACCGCGTCGTGGATCAGTTCCTCGGTGACTTCCTCCTCAAGCATGGCTTCCATCAGTTCATCACTGAACATGCTGACCGCGTCGAGCATGGCCTCGCGCCGGGCCTCGGCGTCGAACCTGAGGTTCTCGGGGATCTCGGACTCGACGATGTTCTCGCCGTTATCGCCCTCGAAGCGGTAGGCCTTCATGGTGATCAGGTCGACCACACCCTCGTGGTTCTCTTCCAGACCAATGGGGATCTGCATCATGACCGCGTTGTGCTTGAGCTTCTCGCGCAGCTGGTCGGCCACCCGCGCGGGGTTGGCGCCGGAGCGGTCGCACTTGTTGACAAAGGCGATGCGCGGCACGTTGTAGCGCTTCATCTGCCGGTCGACGGTGATCGACTGGCTCTGCACGCCGGCCACCGAGCACAGCACCAGAATGGCGCCGTCGAGCACCTTCAGGGCCCGCTCCACCTCGATGGTGAAATCGACGTGGCCCGGCGTGTCGATGATGTTGATGTGATGGCCCTGCCACTCGGTGTAGGTCGCCGCGCTCTGGATCGTGATCCCGCGCTCGCGCTCGAGCTCCATCGAATCCATGGTGGCGCCGACGCCGTCCTTGCCGCGCACTTCGTGGATGGCCCGGATACGTCCGGTATAGAACAGGATGCGCTCGGTCAAAGTGGTCTTGCCCGAATCGATATGGGCGCTGATCCCGATGTTCCTGATCATGCTCAGATCTTCAATCATGGTCCTTTTTCCCTTTTCACGGCAGGCCCATTCCCGCCAGCTGGCCGCACGGCTTCGCGCGTACAAAAAAGCCCGTCACTCCGGCACTTCAAATGCCGGTCAGCGACGTGGCGCGGGGCAAGATAGGCGCCTCACGCGCAAAAAGCAAATAGCACCGACGATATCCTGTATCGGCTTTGCCAGCCTTCCGGCCGATTCCACTCAGCCGATAGCTCCGTACTTCTTGCCGATCTTGGCAAAGGCTGCGAGGCAGCGCGTGATCTGCTCGTCCGTGTGGGCGGCCGAGGCCTGCAACCGAATGCGGGCACCGCCGCGCGGCACGACCGGAAAACTGAAGCCGATGCAGTAGATGCCCTCGGCCAGCAGATCAGCGGACATGCCCTGGGCGATGATCGCGTCATCCTCGTGCTGGCGGAAGTGCACCGGAATGATGGCGTGATCGCCCTCGTCCACATCGAAGCCCAATTCACGCAGACCGCCGCGCAGGCGGGCCTGGTTGTGCTCCAGGGTCTTCAGCGGCGTCGGATCCTCGCGCAGGATCTTCAGCACCTCGAGGGCCGCGCCGCAGATCATCATGGGCAGCGAGTTGCTGAACAGGTAGGGACGGCTCTTCTGCCGCAGCCATTCGATGATCTCCTTCTTGCCGCTGGTGCAGCCGCCCAGAGCCCCGCCCAGCGCCTTGCCCAGGGTGGTTGTGATCACGTCCACCCGGTCGATCACATCAAACTTCTCGTGAGTGCCACGGCCGGTCGGCCCCGTAAAACCAGTGGCATGGCTGTCATCAACCAGAACCATGGCTTCATATTTGTCCGCCAGGTCACAAATTTCCGGCAGTTTAGCCAAATGACCATCCATGGAGAAGACACCATCGGTGACAATCATCCGGAATTTGGCGGATTGGGCCGCCTTGAGCTTCTCCTCCAGGCTGTCCATGTCGCTGTGCAGGTAGATGTGGCGCTGCGCCTTGGCCAGCCGCACCCCGTCGATGATCGAGGCGTGGTTGAGCTGGTCGGTGATGATGGCGCTGTCCTTCTCCAGCAGGGGCTCGAACACGCCGCCATTGGCGTCGAAACAGGCCGCGTACAGGATGGTGTCCTCGGTGCCGAGGAACTCGCTCAGCTCCCGCTCGAGTTGCTTGTGCAGGGTCGTGGTGCCGCAGATGAAGCGCACCGAACTGAGGCCGTAGCCCCACTCGCTGAGGGTGCGCCGGGCCGCCTCGGTCACCCGGGGATCGGCGGCCAGGCCCAGATAGTTGTTGGCGCAGAAGTTCAGCACTTTCCGCCCACCCACGCTGATCTCCGCTCCCTGCGGCCCCTCCAGCACCCGCTCATCCTTGTAGAGCCCCTGCTCCCGGATGGCGTCCAGCTCACTGCGCAGCACCTCACCGAATTTTCCGTACATCGTCCTACTCCCGGGTGTTTGACCGTTCTAGTACTTGCGAGCCATTTCCTCGAGGCTGACCACGGGCACCTTGTCCGCCCAGCCGGCCTGTCCGAAGGCGATCATGCGGGCCTTGACCACTTCGGCCATGGCGATGCGCGCGGGCTTCAGGTAGTCGCGCGGATCGAACTTCTCGGGTTGCTCGGCGAAGACCTTGCGGATGGCGCCGGTGATGGCCAGACGGTTGTCCGTGTCGACGTTGATCTTGCGCACACCGTGCTTGATGCCCTGCTGGATCGCTTCGACCGGCACGCCGTAGCTCTCCTTCATCTGGCCGCCGTACTGGTTGATGATGTCCAGCAGTTCGCGGGGCACCGAACTGGAACCGTGCATCACCAGGTGGGTGTTCGGCAGACGGCGGTGGATCTCCTCGATGAGGCTCATTTTGAGCACGTCGCCGGTCGGCTTCTGGGTGAACTTGTAGGCGCCGTGGCTGGTGCCGATGGCCACCGCGAGGGCGTCGCAGCCGGTGTCCTTGACGAAACGCTCGGCTTCGTCCGGGTCGGTCAGATGCTCGGCCGCCTCGTCTTCGCTGAGCCCCGCGCCGTGGCCGTCATCGATGCCGCCGAGGCAGCCGATCTCCGCCTCGACCGTCACGCCGATGGCGTGGGCCTTGGCCACCACCTGTTTGGTCACATCGACATTGTACTCGTAGGACGACGGCGTCTTGCCGTCGGCCTGCAGCGAGCCGTCCATCATCACCGACGTGAAACCCTGGTCGATGGCGCTGAAGCAGGTCTCCGGGCTGTTCCCGTGGTCCTGATGCATGGCGATGGGGATGTTGGGGTTCAGCTCCGCCGCGGCGAGCATCAGGTGGCGCAGGTAGTTGTCGTTGGAGTACGAGCGCGCGCCGCGGCTGGCCTGGACGATGACCGGACTGTTGGTCTCGGTCGCGGCCATCATGATGGCCTGGATCTGTTCCATGTTGTTGACGTTGAAGGCGCCGACGCCGTAGTCGTTCTCGGCGGCGTGGTCGAGCATGACGCGCATGGGGATCAAGGGCATGGTATTCTCCCGTGGTTGGTGGGTGGCCCGAATCTACGACGGACCGGACGGCAGCTCCCTGCAGGCATGCACCCAAGCTAAACCAAGGGCGGTTGGGAATCAATGGTCCGTGCGGGGTATTTTCACGATTTCGCGCGGGCTTGCGCTGGGGCCGGTGCCGGTTATCATGGGACCGGCGCCAACTGTCGAAGGAGAGTCCGTGCAAGCACTATACGCCGCCGCCGCTGTGAGCCTGCTGGTTTCCGTGGTGGTTGACCGCAAACGCACCTGGCAGGCCCTGCAGGTCACGGTCCGCAAGCTGCGCCGGATCCTGCCGGGCTACCTGCATCTGCTGATCCTGCTCTCCTTCGTGCTGCTGGTCTCCGACGCTATGATCGTCCGGCTGCTGGGCTCAGCCAATCCCTGGCTCGGCCTGGGCGCCGGCCTGGCCATCGGCTCGATCACCATGATCCCCGGCTTCATCAGCTACCCCCTGGCCGGCGTCCTGGTCGAGCAGGGCGTGCGCCTGATGGTCGTGGCCGGCTTCGTGACCTCGTTGATGATGGTCGGCGTGGTGACCTTACCGGTGGAACGAGCCTACTTCGGCACGCGGCTGGCGCTGCTGCGCAACGGCGTGGCTCTGCTCATCGCCCTGCTCATTTCGGTGGTCATGGGCCTGGCCTACGGGGAGTGGGCCTGATGAAGCGCAGCCGCCTGTTCCACATCCTGACCTATGTCGCCTTCGCCGCCTTCATCGGCTGGTCGTTTGTGACCGGCCGCGAACAGGGCGTTGCGGTCTGGCGCAACTTCACGACCTTTGCCGTGACCATGCTGAAACTGCTGCCGCCGGCGTTCGTGCTGATCGGATTGTTCGAGGTCTGGGTCAGCCGCGAGACGGTCGAGCGCAATTTCGGGCACGCGAGCGGCCCGCTGAAGTACTTCTGGGCGGTCCTGTTGGCCGCGACCACGGTCGGCGGCACGTTTGTCGCCTTTCCCGTGGCCCACGCCCTGCACGGCAAGGGTGCCAAGTTCAGCGCGGTGCTGGCCTACGTGAGCTGCGCCTCGCTGGTGATGGTGCCGATGACGATCATCGAGGCTTCCATCCTGGGACCGAAATTCTCCATCGTGCGGCTGCTGGTTTCCGTGCCCCTGGTGATTCTCAGTTCGTCCCTGCTGGGGCGGTATCTGGACCGGCGCGGGTACCTGCTACCCGCGGGCAAGGAAGGTGCATCGTGAGCAGATTGCTCGGAATCCTCTGGCTCTTGCTGGCGGCAGCCACCGCCGGCGCCGCTGAGCCGATCTTCGTGAGCATCGCGCCCCAGGCTGAGTTCGTGGCCGCTGTCGGCGGTGACCAGGTGGTTGTCTCGGTGCTGGTCGGTCCGGGACATTCGCCCGCCACTTATGAGCCCACCCCGCGCCAGATGGCCGAGTTGTCGCGGGCCCGCCTGTTTTTCTGCGCCGGTGTGCCCTTCGAGCGGGCGTTGCTGCCGAAGATTGCCGGGCTGCCCAGGCCACCGGCCCTGGCCGGGGCGTGTGGCGGCCAGGGACACGAGCATGGCCCTGACGAAATCGATCCCCACACCTGGCTGGACCCGGTCCAGGCCATGGCCCAGGTGGACACCATCAGTACGCGACTGGGCCGGCTGCTGCCCGGATCAGCCGCGCGCTTTGCCGCCCGCGCCGACAGCCTTAAACAACGTCTGG
Organism: Candidatus Krumholzibacteriota bacterium; assembly: GCA_024277025.1. GTDB lineage: Bacteria > Krumholzibacteriota > Krumholzibacteriia > LZORAL124-64-63 > LZORAL124-64-63 > JAGRNP01. The sequence goes on from JAJRWA010000084.1 coordinate 18,569, forward strand.
CCGACCTGGACGCGGAGATCGCCGCTCAGTTGACGCCCTTTGCGGGGCGCAGATTCTTCGTCTTCCATCCGGCCTACGGCCACTTCGCCCGGCGCTACGGTTTGCAGCAGGTCGCCGTCGAGGCCGGCGGACACGAGCCCGGCGCCCGCCAGTTGGCCCGGGTCATCGACGAGGCCAAGGCCGCCGGGGCGAAAGTCATTGTCGTCCAGCCCCAGTTCTCGCGACGGTCGGCCGAGACCGTGGCCAGGGCCACCGGCGCGGAAATCCTTGTGCTGGACCCTCTGGCGACGGATTATGAAGCCAACCTGCGGCACATCGCCACAGCGTTGGCCTCAGCCCTGGATACCGATTCATGAGTACACCCGCCGCCATTGCCTGCCAGGACCTCTCGTTCGGATACGACGGTGTACCGGTGCTGCAGAACGTGGACATCAGCATACCCGAGGGTGATTTCGTTTGCGTGGTCGGGCCCAACGGCAGCGGCAAGACAACCCTGCTGAAACTGGCGCTCGGCTTGTTGCGGCCGACGAGCGGCCGGATCGCCGTGTTCGACGAAACACCTGCCCGCAGTCGGCAACGCATCGGGTACGTGCCCCAGCACCCGCGGCTGGACCCCCTGTTTCCCATCAGCGCCGTCGAAGTGGCGATGATGGGGCGGCTCGGGCGCGCGCCCTCTCTCGGCGGCTGGCGGCGCGACGACCGCGACCGGGCCCGTGAAGCCCTGGCCGAGGTCGGTCTCGGCGACCGGGCCGACAGCCACTACGCCGCCCTGAGCGGCGGCCAGAAACAGCGGGTGCTGATCGCCCGCGCCCTGGCCAGCGATCCGGACCTGCTGCTGCTCGACGAGCCGACCGCCGGCCTGGACGCCCACGTTGAAGAAGGTTTCTACCGCCTGCTCGAACAGCTGAACCACCGGCTGACGATCGTCCTGGTGTCCCACGATCTGGGCTTTGTCTCGGGTTTCGTCAAGAGCGTTGTCTGCGTGGGCCGCGAGGTGCTTGTGCACCCGACCAGCGAGATCAACGGACAGGTCATCGCCGACCTGTACGGCAGCGACATGCGCCTGGTCCGCCATGACCACCGCTGCGCCGAGGAGGGCCACCAGTGCTAGCTTTCGTGGCCACCGCCTTCACCGAGGCCCTCCGGCAGCACACCTTCCTGCAGTACGCCCTGTTGGCCGGCTTGCTGGCCAGCATCCCCTGCGGCGTGGTCGGCAGTTTCGTCGTGATCCGGCGCATCAGCTACATCGCCGGCGGCATCGCCCACACGGTGCTCGCGGGCCTGGGCGTGGTGCACTACCTGCGGGTCGTGCACGGGTTCACGGCCATCAGCCCCATGGGCGGCGCCGTGATCGCAGCCCTGCTCGCGGCCCTGGTCATCGGCTGGGTCAGCCTGAAGTTGAAACAACGCGAAGACACGGTCATCGGCGCGGTCTGGGCCATGGGCATGGCCGTGGGCATCGTCTTCATCAGCCTGACGCCCGGCTACACGACCGACCTGATGAGCTACCTGTTCGGCAACATCCTGATGGTCTCGGCCCAGGATCTGCGCCTGATCGCCATGCTTGACGTGGTGGTGCTGGTGGTGGTCGCCCTCTTCCACAAGCAACTGCTGGCCGTCTGCTTCGACAGCGAGTACGCCGCTCTGCGCGGGGTGCACGTCAACCGCTTCTACTTCCTGCTGCTGGGCCTGACGGCGCTGACGGTGGTGCTGCTGGTTTCGGTGGTGGGGATCATCCTGGTGATCGCGCTGCTGACGCTGCCGGCGGCCATGGCGAACCTGTACGCCCGGCGCCTGTGGCAGATGATGGCCATCGCCACGGGCGTTTGCATGGTGATGACCACCGGTGGCCTGGCCTTGAGTTATGGGCCGGATCTGCCGGCGGGCGCGGTGACTATCCTGCTGACGGGGACAGCTTATTTTCTGACCGTCGTTTGGCGGCGGCCTTGATACGTGCGGAGGGGTCGAACATCCACAAGGAGAACGAGAATGACTGTTGTGCTGAGTGGCTCCAGCCTGACCATCACCAAGCTTGAACGGATTGCGCGTCACGGCGAGAAAGTCGAACTGGCTCCCGACGCCCTGGAACGGATCCGGGTCTGCCGCGCCATGCTCGAAGAGAAAATTGCTGCCCGCGAAATCATGTACGGCGTCAACACCGGTATCGGTGAATTTTCGGAAGTCGTGCTGGATGACGACCAGGTCAAGGAATTCCAGAAGTACCTGATCTACAATCATTCCGCCGGCATCGGCGACCCCGCGCCCATCGAATATGTGCGCGGCGCCATGGCCGGCCGGATCAACGTCCACGCCCACGGCAACAGCGGCTGCCGGCCGGAGATCACCCAGACCCTGGTCGCCATGCTCAACCAGGGCGTCACCCCCTTCGTCTGCCAGAAAGGCTCGGTCGGCGCCAGCGGCGACCTGGCCCCCATGAGCCAGATCGCCCAGCTGCTGATGGGCGAAGGCCGCGCCTACTACCAGGGCGAACTGCTGCCGGGGCACGAGGCCATGGCGCGGGCCGGGATCCCGGTGCCGGGTCTGCAGGCGCGCGACGGTCTGGCGACCATCAACGGCAGCAACCTGCTGACGGCCATGAGCGCCCTGCATCTGTGCGACATGGACCGCCTGTTGAAGCAGGCCGAAATTGCCTGCGCCATGAGCCTGGAAGCGTTGCTGGCCAACCTCAAGCCCTACACCGCCCAGCTGCACGAATTGCGCGGCTTCAGCGGCGCGGTGCGCAGTGCCAAAGCCATCAGCGCCTGTTTCGCGGGCAGCGATCTGGCCGCGGGCCGGTTGAAGACCAAGGTCCAGGACGCCTATTCCATGCGCTCGAGCCCCCAGGTGATCGGCACCGCCCACGACGCGGTGCGCTGGGCCCGCAGCCAGGTCGAGACCGAGTTGAACGGCGTGGGCGACAATCCCATTTTCCTGCCGGCCGAAAACACGACTCTGACCGGCGCCAACTTCCAGGGCTCGCCGGTCGCCTTGCCGATGGACATGGCCGGGGTCGCCCTGACCATGGCCTGTGTGCTGAGCGAACGGCGCCTGAACCGGCTCCTGAACCCGGCGCTGTCAGCGGGCCTGCCCGCCTTCCTGACCAGGGGCGCGGGCATGTTCAGTGGCCTGATGCTCAGCCAATACACAGCCGATTCGCTGATTGTCGAACAACGGCTGTTGAGCAGCCCGGCCTCGATCCAGTCCATCCCCGCCGCCGCCGACCAGGAGGACTTCGTCTCGATGGGCATGAACACCGCCCTGAAGAACAAGCAGATCATCGAGAACGCCTGTGGCGTGCTCGGCATCGAACTGATGGCCGCGGCCCAGGCCCTGGACTTCCGCGATTTCAACAAGGGGCGTGGTGTGGCCGCGGCGCGGGATATCGTGCGCCGTCACGTGGATTTCCTGGAGGTGGACCGGCCCTTGCACAACGACCATACGGCGATGATGGAGTTGGTGGGTCGCTGGGAGGTTTTGGCGGGCGTTGAAGAGGTTGTGGGGTCGTTGGGGTAGGGTGGAGTGGCTGGCCGGCCGTGAGACGTGCCCGGCGATTTGAGTTTCCGGCAGGTTTTCCCGCACGCGTGCGGGGAAACCCGACGTTGAGTCAAGAACAGGGAAACAGAAAAAGGGCCTTCGGATTGTTGGCATCCGGAGGCCCTTGGGCTCTTTGGTGGAGGCGGCGGGAATCGAACCCGCGTCCGTAACCGGTACCCCGGAAACGTCTACATGCTTAGTCGCCTGTTATTTAACCCGGGGGGAGGCCAGACGACGTGCCACCCCAAAGGCTAGACTCACTTAAATTTCGCCCCGGCGCCAGAGTCCTGCGCCGAAACTAGTCCCCGAAAACGGCGCCCCATGGTATCAGTCCGGTGACCACCCGATACCGGGACGGGTTGCCTTTATTTAGGCAGCCAGTGCGAAGTTGTTTTCGTCACTTAATTGGTTTTCCACCGATTAACGAGATGGATGGAATCTCG
>JAJRWA010000085.1 GCA_024277025.1 Candidatus Krumholzibacteriota bacterium
CCGTTGTCCTCGATGATCAGCTTGAAGCGGTCTTCCTTGCTGCTGGATGCGGTCTTGCCGTTGCCGTTGCGCCCGTTGCCGTTCTTTTTGGCGGCGCCCTCGCCGTCCTGGCTGGCCAGTTCGATGCCCAGGTTGACCGGAATGTCGGGCCGGATCTCCACGAACAACCGCGGCGGGATGCCGGCTTCCTCGCAGGCATCCAGGCTGTTGTCGACGGCCTCCTTGATGGTCGTCAGCAGGGCCTTGGCCGGGGAGTCGAAGCCCAGCAGATGCCGGTTCTTGGTGAAGAACTCGCTGATGGAGATGGCACGCTGTTTGGTGGCCATCGACTCGGCGTTTTTGGTGACGCGCTTCTTCGGCGCGCGTTTGGTCGGGGAAACGGCCATGCCGGTAACCTTCCGTGGTCTTGCCGGTGCCGGATGGGAAATCCGATGTCGCAAGTAGTGTCGTTGAGCCATAGAGGAACCGATGCGGGATCCGCAGTGGCTGGAAAATAGGTGATGGCCCCGCTTCAGGTCAACGGTAAAGGGCCCGCAGCGAGCCAAATGAAGTGCTGGAAACAGGTACGTTGCTCTGGCACTGGAACTCGATCGTGTACGCGCCGGCTGCCGAAACGCTGGGCGGGCGCACCGCGTCCACCGCCAGATAGGCCGTCACGGGCACATCGAGGTCGTTGACCCAGGTCAGGGTCTCGCCTTCACTGCCTAGGTTGTCGTCCACGAACCGCAGGCAGGCGGCGGTCGGCCCGCAGCCATCGAAGAGCCACAGGTTCACGTCCAGGTCGACTGAGACGTTGATCACGTTGATCGTCACCTCATGCGTACCCGGCAGGGTGACGGCGTACCACAGCTCACCGCTGGTTTTGGGCGACGTGCCGCAGTCGTACTCCCGGATCAGATCAGGCTGCTCAAAGAGGTTCTCGTCGGCAATCGAGATCGTCGTCCCGTCACAGGTCACGGGCAGGGAACCACCCGCCTCGCAGATGGCGTCGGGCACGCCCAGGGGCCGGGTCTCCAGGGTCAGGGTGAAAGTCCCGCGGGTTGTTGTTGTGTCCAGCGGCGCGGTTGTGTCCACAATCAGGAAGTAGATGCCGGCGGTGAGCTCCAGGCCGAACTCGGTGTTGGCCCCGACCAGACAGCTGTCGCTGTCACAGTCTGTAAGCAGGAAAAGATCCAAATCCGCGAACGCATCCAGGTCGCTCAGTCGCGCGGCGAGCTGCAGGTCTGCCGCCACGTTCAGGCGGTAGATCAGTTCGTGGCCGGTTTCGGCCCACGGCGCGCAGGGATAGCTGTTGACAAGCATATCCCGGCCGACGGTGCTGTCCGCGAGGGTGACGGTGCTGCCGACCGTCAGGGTCAGGGAGTCTGGCGGCTGGCAGTCGAAAACAGCCCGGGACGGCGTGTAGAGCGGGTCGGCGGGCTTGTCGTCGAGGCCGCGGTAGATAGGGCGGGCGGCCAGGACGGAGGCGGCGGTCAGGACCGCGAGCAAGGCGGATATCACCGGCAAAATGTTACGGCAGTTCGAGATAATTGATCTCATGACGGAGGTCGTCCATTCGGCAGCTCAGGGGAGTGGCTGTTTGGGCCCGGTCGAGGGCGGTTTGTCCGGTAAGTCTAGCACATGGGACCGGCCGTGCCAATCCAGGTGCGCAAGAACCGCATTATTTGGTTAACCCTTTTCAAACATTGACGATGATCACACCGGACATATTTTTGCGGGACACCCCGTGCGACAGCAACCGACCCGACCAAGGAGCCGGAGATGAAAGTCAACTTTGTCGATCTGAAAGCCCAGTACCAGTCGATCAAGCCTGAAATCGATGCAGCGATCCAGGGCGTGCTGAACAGCTGCGCCTTCGTGAACGCCCGCTCCTTTGAGAAGGAATTTGCCGCCTACATCGGTGCCGAATACTGCGTCGGCGTGGGCAACGGCACCGACGCCCTGTTCATGGCCATGAAGAGCCTGGGCCTCGGCCCCGGCGACGAAGTCATCACGGCGGCCAACACCTTCATCGCCACGGCCGAGGGCATCGGCTGGACCGGCGCCACGCCGGTATTCGTGGACTGCGATCCGGTCAGTTACAATATCGACGTCTCGAAGATCGAGGCCGCGATCACCGACAAGACGAAGGCTATCGTTCCGGTGCACCTGTACGGCCAGCCGGCCGACATGGACACGATCATGGCGATCGCCAAAAAACACGACCTGAAGGTCATCGAGGATTGCGCCCAGTCCCACGGGGCCACCTACCAGGGCCGCAAGGCCGGCACCTTCGGCGACGTGGCCTGCTTCAGCTTCTACCCCGGCAAGAACCTGGGCGCGTACGGCGACGGCGGGGCCATTACGACCAACGACGAGGATTTGGCGATCCGCATCCGGCAACTTGGCGATCACGGGTCCAAAATGAAGTACCAGCATGACTTCGAGGGCCTGAACAGCCGCCTGGATGGCATCCAGGGCGCGGTGCTGTCGGTCAAGCTGAAGCATCTGGACACGTGGTCGGACAGGCGTATCGAAGTGGCCCGGATGTACAATGAGGGGCTGC
>JAJRWA010000086.1 GCA_024277025.1 Candidatus Krumholzibacteriota bacterium
ATGGACGACCAGTTTCTCGTTGTAGAAGTGGGCCGGCCAGTGGCACTGCTCGCAGGTGTCCCGCGAGGGGCGCAGGTTGTCGATGGGGGTTTCGATCGGCCGGGGCACCTTGTCGAAGAGCACCGCGTAGACCTGGTACATGCCCGAGATCTTCGCCTTGACGAACCACTCGGCACCCGAACCGATGTGACACTCCACGCAGCCGACACGCGCATGCGGAGACACGGAGTAAGCCGTGTATTCGGGCTGCATGACCTCATGGCACAGGGTCCCGCAGAACTCGTCGCTCTCGGTGTACTCGTAGGCCTTGTAGCTGCCGAAGCCACTCATGGCCAGAAAGAGAATCGTGCCGAAGCCGATCAGCATCGTCGCGCGCATGTGGGCCGGATTGTTCAGGTCTATCTGCGGCAGCCGCTGCGTGCTGGGCAGGCCGAGGCGCCGGCGCCTCTGTTGCCTCAGCACACCGTAGGTCACCACCACCAAGCCAAAGACCAGGATCGCCGGCAGGATCACGAAGGCAATGATGCCCATATACGGGTTCGGCTCGGGTGCCGTCGCCTCCAGGACGACCAGAAATACAATCAGGCTCAGGGCCACCCCGGCGATGATGGCACCGACCAGGGCAATCGTATTGTAGTACGAAGCCGGCAGACGACGATGAGCCGGCTTCTTGCTGTCGGGACGCTTGTCTGTCACAGGTCTACCTCTCGCTGGGATTGAATGCCAATTTTATAACATCAGGTCATTAACTCCTAGTTTTTTCATGTGCTTTAATTGCTATGCTTTCTCATTTTCAGTATATGGTACTGCACGCAACACTCAACGGCCAATCACCAAAATCCACTGGCTATGGTAGGATAAGAGGGCCCGACCCGGCCCCGTTCAACGACGAAGGAGACCTGCAGCCCATGGCCCCGCGCCCACGTCCGATCCTGACCGCCGCCCTGCTGCTGGCCCTGCTGCCGGCGGCCGTTCGTGCCGCCGCGCCCCTGCAGCTGTTCATCGACCTGACCGCTCCCGGCAAGACCCTGAACCTGATGCCCGGAACCTATGCCGGACCGGCAGTCATCGACAAACCCATGGTCCTCGACGGTCGCGGCGAGGTGACCATCGACGGCGGCGGCCAGGGAACGGTGCTGACCATCGAGGCCGATGGCGTGATCGTGCGCGGTTGCCGCCTGACCGGATCGGGCAACTCCCACGACAAGGTGGACGCCGCCGTGCTGATCACTGCCGACGACGTGACCATCGCCGACAACCGGATCGACGACGTGCTCTTCGGCGTCCACATCTCGGCCGGCAACCGCAACACGGTCGAGAGCAATTCGATCACCTCGCGGCCGGCACCCGTGACCCTGCGGGGCGACGCGGTGCGCATCTGGTATGGCCGGGGCAACCGGATCATCGCCAACGACATCCACGACGTGCGCGACATCGTGCTGACCAACAGCCCGCACAACCTGATCCGGGGCAACAAAATGCGCGACAGCCGGATGGGAATGGAACTGATCTACTCGCCGGGGACCGAAATCGCCGACAACGATCTGAGCGGCAACGACCACGGCATCGTCGGCATCTACTCGGACAGCCTGTACATCCACCACAACCACATCGCCCACCAGCCGAACCTGCACGGCTCGGCCCTCGCGGTCAAAGGCAGTTCACAGATCGTGATGGAGTACAACGGGATCCTGGACTGCGCCGTGGGACTGACGGCCAACTCCCCCACGTTTCCCGAGAACATTCTCTACGTACGGCACAACACGTTCGCCTACAACGATATCGCCATGTTCTTCTACGGCGAGAAAGGCGGCCACGTCATCCGGGACAACGTCTTTGCCGGCAACTTCCAGCAAGTCGCGGTGACCGGGCCGACCAGCGCCAGGGGCAATGACTGGCAAGGCAACATGTGGCAGGATTATCGGGGATTCGACCTGGACGGGGATGGCTTCGGTGATACTCCCTACGCCCTGTTTCTCTACTCGGAGCGCGTCTGGCTGGACCGGCCGATGGCTCGCTTCTTCCGCGCCTCGCCGGTCCTGGAAGTGGTTGATTTCGTCTAGCGCCTGACGCCGTTCCTGCAGCCGCCGCTCATCCTCGAGGACCCGCGGCCCCGCATGAAGAACAGCGCCGCGGTGGCCGGCTGGACCGCCACTCAGGAATAGTCGCCCCGCTTGAAGACCCAGAAGCCCAGGCCCGCACTGCCCAGGCCGATCAAGATCGGGTAGCTCATGGCCCAGGCCAGATAGCCCCTGTAGCCGAAGTTGTCCAGGATCACGTAGGCCGACGGGCCCAGCAGCACCAGCTGCGGATCGAACAGCAGCATCGAGGCCGTGCGGAAAGCCTGCAGCGGGTTGAGCAGCGCGATCGCCACCGCCGATTCGGCAGGCAGGCCTTCCTGGATCATCGCCCCCAGCAGGATCAGGTCCAGGAACAGCAGCAGGAAGAGCCAGGTCATGAAGGCCGCCCCCTGGGCCACGTCCGTCGAGCGCGACAGGGTGGAGATCAGCATGCCGATGCCCAGGAAGCACCAGGCCAGCGAGGCCAGCAAGCCGGTGTAGAACAGCACCTGGAACCAGGGAATCGCCACGCCCTGGATCAACCCGTAGATCACGGCGGCGACCATGGCGCCAAAGACCGGCAGAAAGACGACCAGAAAGCGTCCGGCCAGTTTGCCCCAGTACCAGGCGCCGATGCCCACCGGCAGGGCCAGGATGTACTCGAAGACACCGGCCTCGCGGTCGCCCACCACCGAGCGCACCGTCGTGATCAGCATGAAAATCGGCAGGATGGCCATGGTGATCTGCAGGTAGGTGACCAGCAGGCGCGACAGGCCGGTGAACCCCATGATGCGCGACTCGGTCAGGCCCGAGACGAACAGACCCACCATCACACCGCCAAAGACTATCGCGTAGACCAGGAACCAGCGCGCCCGCAGGGACTCGCCGATGTCGGCCTTGGCCAGTTGGATCAGCTGCTTCATCGTCTTCAGTTCCCCCGTGCTCAGTGCAGGTTTTCTTCGCGGGCGTGGATCTCGGCCACGGCCTGCTCATAATTCAGGGCGCCCGCTGTGGAATCCGGCTCGGCGCCTAGCCCGTAGTCCATGGGCGTGACCCGGCCGGTGACGTAGAACGCCCGGCGGGCGTCCAGCCACTGGCCGTCGTTGCAGTCGTTGACCCAGATTTCCGTGCGCGGGTCGGTACGCCAGGGCTGCTGTTCGAGCCAGAGCACGGCGCAGCCCAGATCATCGAAGAAATAGACCTTGGTCTTGCGATCGGCCGCGCCGCCCCGGATCTGGGCCGAATAGTTGCGGTCGCTGACGGCCATGATGCAGCGGGCTCAGGTAGCCTGGTCCCAGCGTACGGGCACAGGTCCGGTATCCGGTTTCTTCGCACAGGCGCCGACCGCCAGCAGGGCCAGCAGCAGAACCGCTTCAGGCACTCGTTTCATGTTCGGCCTCCATCATTTCCAGCCCCTGCAGCAGGGCGGCGTAGCGCGACAGCATGCCCAAAAAGCGCAGGCGATCCGGCCCGGCCACCCGGCCTCGCCAGCGACATTCGGCCACGTCGGCCTTGAATTGCCAGGGTTCGATGGCGTTGGCGAAAGCCGCGCTGGGGCTGGCCAGAGTCACGGTGCAGTCCAGCACGCTGGCCATGTCCAGACGGTCGTCCACGTGGTCGTCCAGCACGATGCGGCCCCGGTCCAGCTCGACCACCCGGTTGACCAGGGACGCCACCTCATCCAGGCGGTGACTCGAAATGATCATCGAGACCTGCTCGCGGCGCTCGGCCAGCAGGCCGAAGAAGACCTGCCTGGCCACCGGATCCAGGTTGGCCGCCGGTTCGTCCATCACCAGCAGGTCGGTGTCCCGGCCCAGGGCGATCCCGATCAGCAGCTTCTGTTTCTCGCCGCCCGAGAGCTTGACGAACGGCCGCCGCCGGATCTCGTCGAGGTCCAGGCCCAGCTTGCCGGCTATCGCGACCATGCGGCCCGGATCGCTGCCGCACAGCTCGGCCGCAAAATCGATCAGCTGCCCGACCCCCAGCTTCAGCGGCGGCGGCAACTGGGGCACGAAACCGATCCGGCCCAGCACCTCGGTACGGTGGGCGCGCGGATCCAGGCCCTTGACCGTGACGGTGCCCTCGCAGGTGTATTCGCCCAGCAGGCAGCGGATCATGGTGGTCTTGCCCGCCCCGTTGGAACCGACCAGGGCGATGCGGTCGCCCGGCGCGATGCTAAGGTCCAGCCCCTTGAGCACCTCGGTTCGCCGGAAGGATTTTTTCAGGTTTTCGAAACGAATCACTAGAGTTTCCCCGCTCCCTTGAACTTGAACGAAAGCGCGTCGGTCGGGCACACGTCCAGGCACATGCCGCAGCGCGTGCAGTCGGCGCCCAGGTCGGTCTTCACCGTACGCGCCCGGCCCCGGATCGTGCTGTTCAATACGTGCGGCACCAGGCACACCGCGCGGCAGGCGCCATCGTTGAAACACTTGCTCGCGTCATGCTGCACCTTCATCGGCGACGTGGCCCCGACCAGGCCGTAGGTCAGCCCGATTGGGCAGGCGTAGCGGCACCAGGCCCGCCGTGAGTAAAGCACCTCGAACACCAGCAGCACCAGCACCCAGACCAAGGCCAGGCTCGGCCCATAGATCAGCGCCCGACTGACGATGCCCGTGGGCGAAATCACCTCGTACACCGTGTAGCCCGTGACCAGGGCCAGCACCACGAACGACAGCCACAGCCAGACCCGGGCCCGGCGGTCAAAACTGTGGTTCTTGACCAGCTTGCGCTTGGCCAGCTTCAGGTGGAGCATCTCGGCCCACTCGCTCAGCAGGTGGTACGGGCACACCCAGGCGCAGAAGGTCCGGCCGCCCAGGACCCACCAGACGATGAACACCGTTACGATCCCGATCAGCAGGTTGATCAGCACCTGCTTGTAGGCCAGCATCACCTGCAGGGCCGCGTTGAGGTCGGCCATGTGGAAGCCCACGAAACGCGAGCCGGTCAGGGCTCCCTCCACCAGCTGGATGTCGAACTTGTAGGACGCCACGAACAGCAGGTTGACCAGCACCAGCATCGACCAGCGGCGCCAGCGCCACTTCTTGAAGCTGGCGGCCTTCTTCTCGCGCTCGGCCACCACGTGTTTGTGCATCTCGCGGGTCATCTTCTCGGCCATGCCGTCGTGCACGGCCTGGGCCTTGGCCGAGATCTCGTCGGCCGGCGGCTTGCGGGGCGGTCGGCCCAGCAGCATGCCCAGGGATTCCACCAGCTTTTTCATGCCTGGCCTCCCCGAGAAGCCAGATTCATTTCGAAGACGGACGGCTCGGCAGGGCAGATCATCTGGCAAACGCCGCAGCCCACGCAACCGGACAGGACCTCCGGCGC
>JAJRWA010000087.1 GCA_024277025.1 Candidatus Krumholzibacteriota bacterium
CCCGCCGGCAGGCCCATCGTGCCGGCGTCATCCACGGTCCAGGTGATGGTATTGGTGGTGCCGGCCGTATATTCGGGTTCAGCGGACAAGCCGATGATGCTGGTCAAGGTGGTGGGCTGCTCAGGGCTGCTCGGGTCGTCCGACTTGCATCCCGCCACATTCAGCAGAACGGCGGCCGTCACAAGCAGGGCCACCCCCCAACCGAATCTTGGAACGGGACGCCCAGCGCCTCGCGGCACTGTGTTTCGGGCGTGAGTCTCGGGCATGGGAAACCTCTTTCCTGGGGCAATTTTCGCCTCGCGACCCCCTTCACTGAGCGTAGGACCGTTTGGGGGATGCCGCCAGACCGGGTGAATCGCCGACCCGACCAAAGTGTCCCACTGTCCCACGCCGAATCCCGCGTGGGACACTTTTAAGGGACACTTTATGGGTCTTTGAGCAGGAGTGATCCGACCGAAATTCTATGCCAAACAGGATAACCCGATCGTGGACAACGTTTTGAAAAGTGTCCCGCAATTTTGGCATCGACTTTGCAACAAGGGGAGTGTACCTCCAAATCCGGCTTTTGAGCGAGGGGCCGGATTTATTGGCGGTGGGGCTGGCAGGGCGAACCCAGCTCCACCGCACCCCCTGACCCGGATGCGCCGTGGGCGACAGCGCATCCGGGTCGTTTTTTGCCCGGCGCCGAACCCGCGCGACGGGCCCCGCCTTGATTTCAGACCTCTTTGTGACGAAATTTGGTGACACGGAGAGTCCCAATCAGGGCCGTTTCCCACCAGTTTTCCGAGGAGGACGGGATGGATATCAAGGTCACACTGAACCCCAATCCCCAAACGCCCCCGACCGGCGATTTCGGCTTCGGCCAGCTTTTTACGCCGCACATGTTCCTGATGGAGTATCACGACGGCCAGTGGGAGAACCCGCGCATCCAGCCCTATGGTCCGTTCGAACTGGATCCGGCGGCCAAGGTGCTGCACTACGGCCAGGAGATCTTCGAGGGCATGAAAGCCTACCGCAATGCGGCCGACGACTCGGTGCACATGTTCCGGCCGGACAAGAATATCGCCCGCTTCAACATCAGCTGCGAGCGCATGTGCATGCCGCCGGTGGATGAGAAGCTGTTTGCCCGGGCGTTGGATCTGCTGATCGACATCGATCGGGCCTGGGTGCCGTCCAGCCCCAACGCCCTGTACATCCGGCCGACGATGATCTCGACCCAGGTCGGCCTGGGCGTCAAGGCGAGCACCGACTACATCTTCTACATCATCATTGGTCCGGTCGGTTCGTATTTCAAGGGCGGGGTCAACCCGCTGCGGCTGCGCGTGGAAGAGAAATACGTGCGCAGTGCCCACGGCGGCACCGGCTTCGCCAAGACCGGCGGCAACTACAGCGCCTCGCTGCTGCCGATCCAGAAGGCCCAGGCCGCCGGCTACGACAACATCGTCTGGCTGGACGCCAAAGAGATGAAGTTCGTCGAAGAGATGGGCGCCATGAACATCTGTTTCGTGTATGATGACAAGGTGCAGACCGCGCCCACCGGCGATACGATCCTCAACGGGGTGACCCGCGATTCGGTCGGCGTGCTGCTGCGCGACCTGGGCCACAACTGGGTCGAAGAGCCACCGGCCATCGACCAGATCATCGAAGACGCCCACAGCGGCAAGCTGAAGGAAGTCTTCGCCTGCGGCACCGCCGCGGTGGTCACGCCCGTCGGCGTGATGCACTACAAGGGCGCCGACCACAAGATTGCCGGCGGCGGCGAAGGCCCGCTGACCCTGCAGCTGCGCGAAGCGCTGACCGGGATCCACGCGGGAGGCAGTGAGCTGCACCCCGAGTGGCTGCACGTCGTGCCCACGTTTGAAAACGTCTGATCCACCCGGGGCACACAGCCTCTCAGATCATTCGGTTTTCCTTGGAGCCTGTCCGATTTTCGGGCAGGCTCCTTGTTGTTGCGGAACCGACCGCTGCCCGCCATAATGCAACCACAGCCGCCGCCAACTTCACCCCGAAAGGCCGCCATGCAGAACCTGAACCTGACCCGCCCTTTGGCCGTCTTCGACCTGGAAACCACCGGCGTCGACGTGGAGCGGGACAAGATCGTCCAGATCGCCATCATCCGGGTCGAGCCCGGCGGCGTGCGCAAGACGTTCGAGACCCTGGTCAATCCCGAGCGCCCGATTCCGCCCGAAGCCACGGCGGTGCACGGCATCAAGGACAGTGACGTGCAGGACGCGCCGACCTTCGCCCAGATCCGGCGCGAGGTGGAAGAGATGTTCGCGGACGCGGATCTGGCGGGCTACAACTCGGTGCGCTTCGACCAGCCGCTGCTCGAGCACGAGCTGAACCGGGCCGGCAGCGCGCTTGAATTCCGGGGCGTCAAACACCTGGATGCCATGCGGATCTTCCATCTCAAGGAGAAGCGGGATCTCTCGGCTGCCTACAAGCTGTATTGCGGCAAGGATCTGACCGGCGCCCACAACGCCCTGGCCGACACGACGGCGACCCTGGAGATCCTCGATGCCCAGTTGGCCCACTACGACGACCTGCCGCGTGAGGTCGAGGCCCTGCATGCTTTCTGCAATCCGGACGAAGGCAAGTATGTGGACCGGCGGCGCAAGTTCCTCTGGAATGACGAGGGCGAGGCCGAGTTCACCTTCGGCAAGTACCAGGGCATGTCGCTCAACGCCGTGGTGAAGGACGCGCGCGGGCGCGGTTATCTGGAATGGATGCTGGGCAAGGATTTCAGCGAAGAGATCAAAGGTATTCTGCGCGAAGCGCTGGATGGCGTGTTTCCGCGCAAGGAGGTCTAGCGCATGGCGGACAAGAAGAAGCCGCGGCCGGATGATCTGAATCTGCAGTTTCCCGATCTGCCCGCAGACACGCCCGACTTCGAACAGACGCCGCTGACGCGCGGCGAATACATCACGGCCCTGGCCCACTTCTATCGGGCCGAGATGCACCGCTCATTGATCTGGCGTACGCGGCTGGACACGACCACCAACTGGGCCATTGTCTCGACCCTGGCGATCCTGACCACGAGCCTGAGCAATCCGGCCTACGCGCGGGAGACCCTGTTGCTGGGCATGTTCGCCAACATCGTCTTCCTGATCATCGAGGCGCGCCGGTTTCGTTTCTTTGACGTCTGGCGCGCGCGGGTGCGCATGCTGGAGGAGAATTTCTACGGCGGCATCCTGCGGCGCGACCAGGTCAGTCCCCAGGACATGTGGGGCTCCCAGGTGGCCGATGATCTGCTGCGGCCCCGTTTTCACCTGACCCGCCTGCAGGCTTTCCGGGCCCGGCTCATGCGCAACTTCCGCTTCATCTTCTTGTTATTGCTGGGGGCCTGGCTGGTGCACCGGCTGTCGCCGCTGTTCCTGGAGCACCAGACGACCCTGCGCGGCATGCCCGAGTGGGTCTACGATGTGACGGTGGTCGTCATCTACCTCGTGCTGATCCTGATCGCGATCTTCACGCCCAAGGCGGTGGCGCCGGAGTTGGCCTATTGGCCGGATCCGGAGCATCCCGGCGAGGATATTTCCGCCCTGGACGTGTAGGGGGCGGTC
>JAJRWA010000088.1 GCA_024277025.1 Candidatus Krumholzibacteriota bacterium
GACCACTATCATCAGCCGGACCTGACGGCGAACATCCTGGCTGCGCTGCAGGCGGCTGACGTGAATATCGACGCGTTGACCCGCGAGGATCTGAACACCCTGGACGAGTTCCACATCCGGGGCCGCGCGGCCACCGCAGAGTTGGCCGCGCTGTCCGGTTTGCAGGCCGGGCAGCGGGTGCTGGACCTGGGCTGCGGTGTCGGCGGGCCGGCCCGCCATCTGGCCGCCGAGTACGGCTGCCGGGTGACGGGCCTGGATCTGGTGCCGGCCTATTGCGAGGCGGCGACCGAGCTGACGCGGCGGGTCGGCCTGGCGGAACTTGTCGATTTTCGGGCGGGTGACATGCGCGACATGCCGTTCGACGATGATTCGTTCGACCGCGTCTGGTCCCAGCACACGACGATGAATATTCCCGACAAGGCGGCCCTGGCCGGCGAGGTACAGCGGGTGCTGAAGCCGGGGGGCAAGGCCGTGTTCTACGAAGTCTGCGCGGGCAACGGTCAACCGGTCCACGTACCGGTGCCCTGGGCCAGCGAGCCGGCGCACAGCCATCTGGTGTCCGCCGCCGAGTTCCGCGCGACCATGAACGAAGCGGGACTGACCGAAGAGCTCTGGGAGGATGTGACCGAAGTGGCCATCGACTGGGTCAACAGTCTGGCCGGCAGTCTGGGCCGGCAGCCGGCCACGGGACGCCGCCGGCCGGGCCTGGGCCTATTGATGGGACCGACCGCCGGGGACAAGGGCCGCAACATGGCCCGGAACCTGCGCGAGCACCGGATCGCGGTCGTGCGGGGCATTTACAGCGCCTGATCGGCGTTGCGCATCCCTGGATTCGCGCTTATCCTGCCTGAGATTTGCATGGCACGGGTTCGCCGCTCGAAGCGGCGGGCCATCCCGATAAAACCGAAGGAGACCATCATGGCTCACGTATTGCCCGAATTGCCCTATGCCCAGGATGCCCTGGCGCCCCACATCTCGGCCGAGACCCTGGAGTACCACCACGGCAAACACCACCAGGCCTATGTGAACAACCTGAACAACCTGATCGAAGGCACCGAATTTGCCGACAAGTCCCTGGAGGACATCGTCAAGTCTGCGCCTGCCGGCGGCCTGTTCAACAACGCGGCCCAGGTCTGGAACCACACCTTCTACTTCATGGGCCTGAGCCCCAATGGCGGCGGCGAGCCCACCGGCGCTGTGGCTGACGCGATCAACGCCTCGTTCGGCAGCTTCGCCGACTTCAAGGAGAAGTTCAGCAAGTCGGCGGCCACGAACTTCGGTTCGGGCTGGACCTGGCTGGTCAAGAACAGCGACGGCGGCCTGGAGATCATGAACACCGATGATGCGGGCACCGCCCTGACCAGCGGCAAGACGCCGGTGCTGACCATCGACGTCTGGGAGCACGCCTACTACGTGGACAAGCGCAACGCGCGTCCGGCCTATATCGAGGCGTGGTGGAACCTGGTCAACTGGGAAGCGGCGAACAGCAACTTCGCCGGCTAGTCTGCTCCGAAAAAAAGCGGCGGTCCCTGAGTGGGGCCGCCGCTTTTCCGTTGTAACGCCCTACTTGATCAACATCATCTTACCGATCCGGACCTTGTCGTTCAGTTGCGCTTGCCGGAAGTACACGCCACTGGCCAACTGCTGCCCGTTGTCGTCAGTACCATCCCACATCGCTTTGCCGCTGGTTTCAACCCGCCGGTCGATCAGGGTGCGCACCAACTGGCCCCTCACGTTGTAGATCTTCAGCGTCAGGTGACCAGGTTTGTCGACCGAGTACGAGATGTTCGTCCGTGGGTTGAAGGGATTCGGGGCATTGCTGACGGCGAAGGCCGCGATTTCGGGCACGCTGGTCACGTTGTCAGGTTTGCCGTGGGCTCCGAAGTACGACAGCACATCGTTCAGCAGCAGGGCCCGGGCGGCCAATGGTGCCGACACCTTGCCCGACCCGGCAGTCGTATAGACGTACATCAGGTCATAAGGCAAGGTGATGACCCGATTGGTGCTGTTGTAGACGTTCAGGGTGGCCGCCGAGAACGAATATGCGCCGGGATTGCCGCCGGTATCGGTGAACTCGGCCAGGCGGGTGGCGCCACCGCGAATCGTCACCGCATCGAAAGTGTTGATGCCGAGGCAGCCGCCATAGGCCACCCAGTCGGCAACCGAGGTGATGACCGGATTGCCGGGCACCGGGACGACCAATGGCGTGGCCTGGTTGCCGATCAACTCGCGCAGGAACCCGCTGACCAGGTTGACACCCAGCACGTCTTCGACAAAGCCGACCCCGGCGACCCCGGCATTCCAGGCCAGGTCACTGGCCACGTCGTCGCCGGTGATGAACAGTCCCTTGTTGCCGTCGGCCAGCCAGTTCTGCAGGGCTCCGATATCGTCACTGGGGTCATTGTTGAAGTCGCCGTTGGAGATCGTGTTGACGCCCAGGTCGCCGGCCGTGTAGGTGATGATGTCGTAGTGGGCGAGGGCCAGCCCGGTGGTCCGCCCGCCGATGCCGTTGCCGACGCCGGAACTGGGCCCATTCGTGTAGTAGATGTCGTAGTCGAGGCCCGGCACGTAGCCGTTGTTGCTGAAGGCGCCGTACCACTCGGCCTCGCCGCCCCGGTTGGCGAAATCGTTCCAGAACAGGATCGGTGGCCCATCATAGCCGCCAAAGCCGTCACTGCTGATCGTGGGCAGGGCGTGGACCACGAAGTCGCGGTCGTAGGCCAGGGGCGAGCTGAAGTCGCCGTAGCCGGTCAGGTACCGCGGGATCGTGGCTGTCTGGATGTCGCCGCCCACGTCGTCACTGGCCTGGATGTAGTAGTGCAGCACATCGCCGGGGAAAAGCAGGCCGGTGTCCGGCAGGTCGAAGGCGAATTTGTTGGGCACCGGTCCGGCGGCGCCCATCGCCGGAGCACCTGGCACGACACCGGTGACGGCTGCTGTGCGGTAGGCGTCGAAGACGGGATTGGCCCGGATCGTGTAGTGGAGCTCGGGCGTACCCGACAATACGGCACCCGTCCTTACCGGCGAAATATCCACGACGATCGAGTCGCCGGGATCGTTGCGCAGGTGGCTGTCCAGCGAAATGTTCTTGGCCATGTCGAACCGCACATGCATCGAGCCGAGATCGGCCAGGTTGATGGCATCGACTTCGGGGAAGTTGTCCTGGGCCAGGTCGATGGCCCGGGCGCTCATCCCGGGTCCGATGTAGGGGAAGATCTTGACCGAAACGTTGTCGAAGTACGGCGCCGGGTAGCCATCGTTGCCAATCCAGCCCCAGGCCCAGCCCAGTTCGTAGACACCGAAGCTGACCTGGACCTCGTCGCGCCCCTGATTCATCAGGTCGGTCACATCCCAACCGTCGCGTGCGTAGCCTGGCCCGCCGAAGTAGACGAAGGAACGGTCGTCGAACGGCTGTTCCTCGATGGCCTGGATGCCGTGTCCGGCCGAGCCGTCCGTGTCGGCCGAGCGGATGCCCCAGGTGTAGAACATCCCTGGCGCGTCGGCCGACAGGTCTTCGTGGCGGAAGACATCGAAGGCGTAGATGATGCCGTCGTAGGTGTCGTTGGGCCAGGACATGACCGGCGAGTAGATCTCATTGTGGAGGTGGCTCGTGGGGCCAGCCAAACCGCCGGTCGTATTGACGATATAACCACCGGGGCCGTAGCACCAGTTGATGCAGTCGGAACCGCCGGTGCCGGGCACGACAATGCCGTCATCAATGAAGGCGACCTGCTGGGTGTAGTTCACGTGGCAGGGATCGATGGCATGTAGGTTGGTCCACAGGGCGGCGAATCTGCCGACTCCGGTCGGGAAGTCCGGTGCCCAGTCGCCGAACGTGCCGTCCTGGAAGTCTGTGAAGCTGACAATGTCCGGCTGGCCTGTCTGGCTTGTGGTGACGGTGATGTCGTCGACCTGGCAGGCACCGGCGCCGTAGTACAGGCAGTCCTCATCGGACCAGCCGCCATCTGACTTGAAGCGGAAGAGCAGCACAACGTCCGTCCCGTCGACGAGTTCGGCCGGCAGGAAGGTGGTGGACTCGTTGACGCTGGCAGTGCCCGTGCCGTCCCACGAGTTCAGGTCGGTGTAGTCCAGGGAATTCTCGTGTCTGGCGCTCAGGTACACGAAGTCGTAACCGGGCTCGACATCGTGCCGCAGGGTGGCCGTTATGTTCACCAGGGTACTCAGGCTCGGGTCGGCTACCGCCAGGCGATAGGCCAGCAGGTCGTGCCAGTTGTTGCCGTAGCCGCCGTCGACGTCCAGCGAATCGTTGCAGCTCGCCAGATTGATGTCACCGCACCAGGCCGCCAGGTTGCCAGCCACGGACTGGTTGTAGCCGCTGACCTGCCAGTTGGTCACCGACGGTTGTGTGATGTCCGCCGTGGTCCAGCCATTCCAGCCGGCCTCGAAATCGCCCAGGTACGGAGCCCCGGACCCGGTCGGCCCCATCAGGTCGATGGTATCACCGCTGGCCTTGGCCAGTTCGGTGTTGCCGCCGTAGACCATGGAATTGCCGCGCACAAAGTATGGCCGTTGCCCGGCCATGGCGCCGGAGGCGGCGAGCAGTGCCGCCGCCAGAATCAGGAAACTCGTTCGCGTCTTCATTTCGATCTCCTTTGGATACCAGAGGAGTAGCCCTCCAAGCTGATTGGTTTCACCGGGATCAGACGGAGTGATGATTGCAATTACCGATATCAGCCGGGCGGGCGAGTTCGGGTCCGACCGGCTTCGACTCTACTTGAGCAACATCATCTTGCCGATCCGGACCTCGCCACCCAGTCGCGCCTCGCGGAAGTAGACGCCGCTGGCCAGTTGCTGTCCGCTGTCGTCGGTGCCGTCCCACATCACCTTGCCGCCCACTTCGACCCGGCGGTCTATCAGCGTGCGCACCAATTGGCCGCGCACATTGAAAATCTTCAGGGTCAGATGCCCCGCCTGCCCGACCGAATAGGAAATACTCGTCCGGGGATTGAAAGGATTGGGCGCGTTGCTGACAGCGAAGTGTTCGGCCGTCGGTGTGACGCCGACCGGGAAGTAGACGAAGCCGAACCCGAAGTAGTCGATGATATCCCGCAGCATGAGGACACGAGTGGCCAACGGTGCCCACGACTTGCCGCCCGGTTGGGTATAGACCGACATCAGGTCATAGGGCAGCGAGACGATCCTGTTGGTGGCGTTGTTGATGTTGAGGGTCGCGGCGGAAAAACTGTACCCGCCCGGGTTGCCCATCCGGTCGGCGAATTCCGCCAGCCTGGTCGCACCGGGGCGTTCGCTGACGGCGTCGAAAGTGTTGATGCCCGGGCAGCCGCCGTAGGCGATCCACGAATCGGCGCTATGGAACACCGGATTGCCTGGTGTCGCGTACACAAGAGGTGTGATCTGATTCTGGATGTAGGGCCGCAGGTTGCTGTCGCTGACGGTCACACCCAGCACGTTCTCGGTGAAATATTGACCGGAGGGTCCGGTTTGAAAGGCCATGTCGCTGGCGATACCATCACCGGTGAGGAAGAGTCCCTTGTTGCCGGTGGACAGCCAGTTGACCACGGCGCTGATGTCGTCGCCGGCATCGTTCTGGAAGTCACCGTTGGACAGGGTGGTGATGCCCAGATCGCCTGACGAATAGATAATCGCGTCGTACCGCTCCAGCGCCGGGCCGTTGGTGCGGCCGCCCAGGCCGTTGCCGACACCGGAGCTGGGCTGATTCGTGCTGTAGATGTCGAAATCGTGACCGGCGGCAAAGCCGAGATTCCGCAGGGCCCCGAACCACTCTTCCTCGCCGCCGCGTTCGGCGAAGTCATTCCAGAACAGGATTTCGGGCACCCGGAGGGTACCGAAGCCGTCATCCCGGATCGTCGGCAGGGCCTGGACCACGAAGTTGCGGTCGTAGGCCTGCGGGTCGCTGAAATCGCCGTAGCCGGTCAGGTCGGCCGGCAGGGTGGCGTAGCGAACGTCGCCGCCCAACAGGTCAGCGGCCCGGATGTAGTAGTGCAGCACGTCCCCGGGGAAAAGCGTGCCGGTGTCCGGCAGGTCGAAGGCCCAGCGATTCGGGACCGGGACGGTGCCCGACATGGCCGGCGTGCCCAGCACGATCCCGCTGGTGGGTGTGGTGCGGTAGGCGTCGAACAGCGGGTTGGCCTCGATCACGTAGTGGAGCTCCGGATTTCCGGCCGCAGTGCCTCCATCCCTGACGATGGTCACATCCACCACAATGGAGTCACCGGGGTCGTTGCGCAGGTCCACGACCGGCGAAATGTTGTTGGCCATGTCGAAACGCACGTGCATGGTGCCGAGATCCGTCAGGTTCAGCGCGTCGACCTCGGGGAAGTTGTCCTGGGCCAGGTCCATCCGGCGGGCGGTGATGGCCGGTCCGGTGATCGGAAACACCTTGACCGAGACATTGTCGAAATAGGGTGCCGGATAGCCGTCGTTGCCGTTCCAGCCCCACAACCAGCCGTACTCCACGACACCCAGCATGACCTGGACTTCGTCGCGTCCGGGCTTCGTCAGGTCGGTCACTTCATTGTCGACCCGCAGGTACTCCGGCCCGCCGTAATAGATGAAATTGCGGCTGGCGAACGGCTGTGTCGCGATCGTTTGAACGCCGTGACCGGCTGAGCCGTCGGTGTCGGCGGAACGGATGCCCCAGATGTAGAAGATGCCGGGCGAATCGTAGGACAGGTCTTCGTGGCGGTAGACGTCGAAAGCGAATCTGACGCCGTCGGATCCGGCGTCAGGCCAGGCCATGACCGGC
>JAJRWA010000089.1 GCA_024277025.1 Candidatus Krumholzibacteriota bacterium
AACCCAGGGCAGTTGCCGGGATCTGCTGCGCCGCGCTGCTGGCCGTGACCGGCGCTTCGGCGGCTGAACCTGTTTACGAACTGTCCGGCGACACGGAAGTGCCGGTTGTCAGCACCGCGGTCGGCTTCTACCTGGCCGGCTACCTGCTGGATCGGGCCTACGAACCACTGACTGTCGCCGAGATCGAGGCCCTGGATCCCGCCACGGTCAATGCCCTGGATCGAACCGCCATCGACAACTGGTCGCCGGGTGCCTCGCGGGCGAGCGACTACTTCGTGCTCGGCAGCGCGCTGACGCCGCTGAGCCTGATGTTGACTGACGCGGGTCGCGACCAGGCCGACGTGCTGGGCGTGATGTACGCCGAGACGATGGCCCTCAGTACCGGCCTGACCTATCTGCTGAAGAATGTGTTCGGCCGCACCCGCCCCTACGTCTACAGCGATAATCCGGACATCCCGCTGAGCCTGAAAATGTCCCGGACCTCGCGGCGGTCGTTCCCGTCCGGGCACACGGCCACTGCCTTCGCCGCCCTGGTGTTCACCGCGACGGTCAACGCGCGCCTGAACCCCGACAGCTCGGCCAAGGGCTGGGTGTGGGGTGGCTGCCTGGCCACCGCTGCGACCACCGGCTACCTGCGCTATGCGGCGGGCAAGCATTTCCCGACCGATATCCTGGCCGGGGCGACGCTCGGCGCGGTCGCCGGCTGGGTCGTGCCGCAGCTGCATGAGGTCGCGGTGGCTGGCCCCGGCGCCGAGAAGGCCCTGCCGACTCGGGGGCAGGCCGTGTTCGGGATGACACTGGGATTCTGAGGGCAAAGGTGTGGCTCGCGGAATTGGGCTGTGCTACTTTTCAGATCAGACAGAGTTCACCGGCCCAGTCTCCTGGCCCCATTCAACGAGGTCTTCCGTCCATGTCCCAGCTCCCGGACAGTCGCTCGACATCATCCTTTGCGGGGTTTGGTCATCTGATGCCCTTTCGGGTACAGGAAATCCTGCTGGTGGCCAGCATGTACGACGCCTTCACCCTGGAAGAGGGGGGGCGGCTGACCGAAGTGCTGCTGGCCGAGTACCGCGAACTCAATCTCAGTTTTCCGCCCCGCGTGACTCGCGCCTCGACCGGTGAAGAGGCGCTGCGGCTGCTGGAGACCCGGCGCTTCGATCTGATCATCACGATGTCCCGCCTGGGGGACATGGACGCCACCCAGATGGCGACGCGCATCAAGGCCCACACGCCGGATCTGCCGATCTACAACCTCAGTTTCAACCCGCGCGAACTGCAGTACCTGCAGGCGCGCGACACGGTCTGCTGCATCGACCGCTACTTCATGTGGAACGGCGACGTGCGGTTGTTGCTGGGCATCATCAAGTACTGTGAGGATCGCGAAAACGTGGCCCACGATACGCGCTATGGGGATGTGCGCTGTATCCTGCTGATCGAGGACTCGGTGCGCTTCTACTCTTCGTATCTGCCGCTGATCTACACCGAGGTGCTGGATCAGACCCAAAGCCTGATGATGGAGGGCATCAACCTGAGCCACCGTCTGCTGCGGCTGCGCGCCCGGCCGAAGATCCTGCTGGCGACGACCTTCGAGGAGGCCTGGGATTACTATCGCCAATACAAGGATTCGCTGCTGGGCGTGATCTCGGACGGACGGTTTCCGCGCAAGGGGGTGGACCAGGAGGACGCCGGTGTGGAGTTCATCCGGCGCGTCAAGTTCGTTGATCCGCACACGCCGGCGGTGCTGCAATCGTCGAACCGGGAACTGGCCCAGGTCGCGGCCGAGATCGGCGCCGGGTTCATCGACAAGAAGAGCCGCAAGCTGCTCAAGGAACTGCGGGCCTTCATGCTGGACAACTTCGGCTTCGGGGACTTCGTCTTTCGCCTGCCGGACGGCACCGAAGTCGGCCGGGCCACGGACCTCAAGGCTCTGCTGAACCTGCTGGGAACCGTGCCGGGCGAATCCATCCGACATCACGCCAGTCACGACCACTTCAGCAACTGGTTGCGGGCCAGGACGGAATTCGGCCTCGCCGCTTCGCTGCGGCCGGTGAAGGTCACCGAGTTCAGCGATGACGAGGAGTTGCGCAAGTACCTGACGAAGATCATCGCCCGCTTCCGGACCGAGAGCCATCGCGGCGTGGTGGCCGATTTCTCGCGGCGGCACTTCGACACCAGCAACGCCTTTGTGCGCATCGGGGGCGGCTCGCTGGGCGGCAAGGGGCGCGGGCTGGCCTTCATGAATTCGATCCTGTACCGCTACGGCGTGACCAACCGGTTCCAGGGCACCTTGATCCAGGTGCCACCGACAGCAGTGGTCGGTACTGACGTGTTCGACCTCTTCATGAAGCAGGGGGATCTGCGCGAGAACGTATTGGGCGATGTGCCTGACGGCGAAATCACTTCCCGCTTCCTGGAAGCCAAGCTGCCGCCCGAGATCTACGGGGATCTGGAGGCCTTCCTGGACCAGGTGCGCTACCCGCTGGCGGTGCGGTCATCAAGCCTTTTGGAAGACAGCCAGTTTCAGCCGTTTGCCGGCGTGTATTCCACCTACATGCTGGCCAACAGCCACCCGGATCTGCACGTGCGGCTGGACCAGCTCTGTGATGCGATCAAGCTGGTCTACGCCTCGGCCTATTCCCACGCGGCCAAGAGCTATATCGAGGCGACAAGCAATCGCATCGAGGAAGAGAAGATGGCCGTCATCATCCAGCAGATGGTGGGGCAGCGGTATGAGACCTACGACTATCCGCACTTTTCCGGCGTGGCGAATTCGGCCAATTTCTACCCGGCCCACGGCATGGATCCCAAGGATGGGGTCGCCGTGGTGGCGTTGGGCCTGGGCCGCACCGTAGTCGAGGGTGGCAAGGCCCTGCGCTTCAGCCCGGCCAATCCGGCCGTGTTGCCCCAGTTCGGCACCATCGATGACTGGCTCAAGATTTCCCAGCGCAAGTTCTACGCGGTGGATGTGAGCAACCCCGATACCTATCCCTGCGAACATGATGACTTCAATCTGGCCCTGCTGGACCTGGCGGATGCCGAACGCCACGGCACGTTGGAGCCGCTCGGTTCAGTGTACTCCTCGGCCAACAACATGATTTACGATGGCATCCACCGGGAAGGAGCGCGGCTGGTTTCGTTCGCCCACATACTCAAGGCCGACCTGTTCCCGCTGGCGGAGATCCTGAAGCTGCTGCTGGAGTTGGGGCGCCGCACCATGAGCGCCGAGGTGGAGATCGAATTCGCGGTCGTGCTGGGCGATGGGAAACTGCGGCCTCACCAGTTCGGTTTTCTGCAGATCAGGCCCCTGGCCGCCGGCTATGATGCGCCCGAGATCCCGCCCGGGATGCTGGACAGCCCGGCCGCCTTGGTGGCGACCGATGTCGCCCTGGGCAACGGGCGGCAGGATGAGATCCGCGATATCCTCTACGTGCCGCGGCAGGTGTTCGACCGGGGGCGCACCGTCGAGATCGCCGACGAGATCGGCAAGTTCAACCGGCGCTTTGTCAGCGAAGCCAAACCCTATATGTTGATCGGGCCGGGGCGGTGGGGGTCGTCCGACCGCTGGCTGGGC
>JAJRWA010000090.1 GCA_024277025.1 Candidatus Krumholzibacteriota bacterium
GCGATTTTTCCGCTGCCGGCCGGTGGCTGCTGCGGTCAGCGGTTCGGCAGGATCTGCAACAGGTTCGACAGAGTCTCGTCAGTGAGAACTGGCAGACGATCGATCCCATCTTCAGCGATTGAGTCGAGGAGTGACCGCAATGCTTAACATCCTGTTCGAGGACCACACCTTTTCGCGGCTGCGCCCCCTTTGCTGGAGCCGCCCCACGTACGAAGTCCGCTGTGGGCTCTTCAACCTGCGCGAACGCGTCGAACTCACGGATCCCGGGCAAGGAGGACTCCTGCTGAGCCGCGAGCTGCTGCGGCCTCTGCACCAGGTGCCGGCCTGGAGCACGACCGTGACCAGGCCAACCGGGCGTACGCTGTGGCTGAATGGCCGTCTGGCGCCGCGGGCCGAGCTGGTGCAGGCGCTGGTCGGACAACGCGATCACGACTGGGTGCTGCGTGACGACGCTGGCCTGCTGGCGGCCTCACTGACGGTGGAGCGGGGCGGGCAATTGCTGGCCTCGTGGCAGCAATGGGAGAAGAACGCGTGGGACGGCAGCGATTGGGCGGTGGCGGCAGAGGTGTCAGGGTTGCCGGCGCCTGAGCTGCCCGGCCTGGTGGGGCCACTCGACCTGGGCTGGGTCTGGGACATCGTGCCGGCCACCAGCCAGGCGATCGCCGCGGATTTGACGCTGGTCGGAGCGTCCAGTCTGGAGCGGCACCCGTTTGGCGTCATGCCCGAGGCGGGGGTGAGCTGGCAGGGACCCGGCACCCTGGACCGGGTCAGCGATGATTCACTGCCGGGGCAGGTCGTGGTGACGGGTGGCGGTGGGCTCTACCTGGGGTCCGGCGGGGTCGAGATTGCGGCCGGAGTGCACATCGACACTTCCGGCGGGGCCGTTGTCCTGGACAGCGGCGTTCGGGTCATGGCGCACACCTATCTGGCCGGGCCCCTGTTCGTGGGGCGCCATTCCATTATCAAGCCGGGTGCCCGGATATTCGGCGAGTCGTCGTTCGGCGTGGGCAATCGGCTGGCGGGCGAAATCGGGGAAAGCACCTTCGGGGATTTTGCCAACAAACAGCATGCCGGTTTCATTGGGCACGCCGTGCTGGGCTCATGGATCAACCTGGGTGCCGGTACGACCTGTAGCGACCTGAAGAACAACTACGGCGAGGTCCGCGTGGATCTGGGGGATGGGCCCCTGGCGACCGGCCAGCGCTTCGTCGGCTTGCTGATGGGTGACCACGCCAAGACGGCGATCGGGACCATGTTCAACACCGGCACGACGGTGGGTTTTGCCAGCAACGTCTTTGGCGGAGAAATGCCGCCCAAACATGTGCCGGGATTCAGCTGGGGTGGGCAGCCCGGCGCGCCGACCTACGATCGCCGGCGGGCCCAGGCGACGGCCGCGGTGGTGGTTGGGCGCAGAGGCTGCCTGTGGTCCGATGAGCAGGGGCACTTGTTCGATTTTCTCCACGGCCTGGCCGCGGGGAAACCACAGGCCGAGTAGGCAATTTGCACGGCTGAAGATTCCCTGTCGTTTCCTATTGCCACGCCGAGTGGGTCTGGATGGGCCTCCGGGGCTTGCCGTGTCCTGTTGTGGTGATCTTGTAATGCATAGTCCTGCAAATGCTTACCGTATATGCGGGGCCACCGGAGAAATGGGGATTGCCGGGCGGCAAGGGTGGCACAGGAGTTGCGAACCCACGGGAAATGTTTCCTGTGCTGCTCGGGCTTGGCCATCCATGATCTACGCTCTCCGTGTTGTAGGTTACTGGCAGTGGACACGCGGCAAGTCGCGGGAAACATTTTTTTCTTGGCCTGGACCGTGAAACATGATATAAATTATGTACGTAACCCTTGATCAACAAACAAGGTATGACGACAACAACGAGAGCGCAGCGAACTGTTTTGGCAGTTGCTGAGCGCGGTAGGACATCTGAGCCCGGGGCATCGGGCCGGAGAAGGGGTACCCATGACCAAGGCTGAATTGGCGGACATCATCTCGTGGCAGACCGGGGTGAGCAAGAAGGACACCGGCACGATCATCAATCTCATTCTCGAGAACATCAGTGAGGCGCTGATGCGTGGTGACAAGGTGGAGCTGAGAGGTTTCGGGAGTTTCAAGGTGAAGACCAGGCGGGCCCGGCAGGCGCGCAATCCCCGGACCGGCGAAGCGGTGCAGGTGCCGGCCAAGCGAGTGCCTTTCTTCAAGACATCGAATGACCTGAAGGCCAGGCTGAACAAGTCCGGCGAGTAGCCGAATCGTGGGTTTTTGGGGTTGTGCCCCGTCGTTTGATGACCTATCTTTGTTTCTTCACCTTTGCGCGGGGACCTCTGGCTCCTCCGCGCATCGTTATGCGCTCAGGGCCGAATTGAGGTCGGGGCGTTCCTCCAGCGATGGAAAGGCGGGTGCACATGCCTAATGGGCGTAAGCGCAAACGCAAGAAGATTGCGACCCACAAGCGCAAGAAGCGGTTGCGTAAGAACCGTCACAAGAAGAAGTAGTGAGCCAGAGCGGTCGGCGTGGTGGTTGCCACGCCGGCTGACAGGCCCACTGATGCGGCGACCAGTTTGCCGAACTGATATCTGACGAAATAGAGTTTGCGGGACGCTGACTAAGGGAGTTTCTGGCATGGCTGGGCACGACGAACGGCGCAGCGCGCTGCGGGTTGACGCCAATCTGAATCTGGAAGTCAAGGTCGCCCGGGCTGATGGCTCGGTCGATACAGCCAGCCTGGAAACGATCAACATCAGCACATCCGGCGTCTACTTCAAGTCTGACCACTTTGTCGAGCCCATGACCAAACTGGCCATGGAACTGGAACTGTCCGTGCCGGGACCCAACCCAGGCGATTCGGTCGAGGTGGCCCTGGTGCCTTGCGAGGGGCTGGTGGTTCGCACGACGCCCGAAGGTGAAGTCGAAGGGTGCACGGACTATGAGGTGGCTGTTTTCTTTACGCATATCGAAGCTGAGGGACTGAACATACTGGAGAGCCACATCAAGATGCGCCTCGGGCATCTGGACTGAGCTTATTTCCATGGCAACAGCCTGAAATCCGCATGTTTTGGGGTTAAGCCCCGCGCTTTCCTGTCGATAAAGCAGACAATCCCCGGAAGAGCTTTCGGCTCTCTTGACGACTGTTGTTTGCCTGCGACAAGGAAGATCCGCGCATATGATCAAACCCGAAGACCGCACTATCCTCGTGGTGGATGATTCGCCGCCCACGTGTTGGTACCTCAAGCGATTGCTGGAGAAGAAGGGATATGGCGTGATGACCGCCGGCGACGGCGCCATGGGTGCGCGTATGGCGATGGAAAACCTGCCGGACCTGATTCTGCTCGATAAGGAAATGCCGGGCATGCATGGCTTCGACGTGAGTCGGATCCTGCGGCGTCACCAGGACACCAGTGGCATCCCCATCCTGATGATCAGTTCCGAGGACAAGACCTCCGAGAAGATCATGGGGCTGGAGATGGGGGCGGACGACTTCATCACCAAGGGCATCAACGGGGACGAACTCTACTCGAAGATCCAGGCCTTTCTGCGCATCAAGGATTTGCAGGACAAGCTGCGCCGGGAGAGCGACAAGCTGAACCAGATCTTCCGTTACCTGCACGAGCCGGTGGCCATCTGCAGCCATGACGACCGTCTGCTGATCAGCAGTCAGGTGTTCCTGAGTCTGCTGCGCATGCCGCGCGAGGTGGCCCAGTTCAAGTCCATGACCGAGATCCTCAGTACGCTCGGGGTCGAAGACAGGATGATCGCCCGTTTGCGCGAAGGCCTGCGCGAAGACGTGCGTCTGACCATCACGATCGACGATCAGATCACGCACCTGACCGGTCGCACGGCGCCGATCCAGCTGGACAATGAAGAGATGGCCATGGCCTACATCTTCCGGGATGTGACCCGCGTTGTCGAAGCCGAGCAGATGAAGGCCGACTTCCACAGCATGATCGCCCACGACCTGCGTTCGCCCATGTCGGTGATCCAGGGCTATGTATCGCTGATGGCCACGGGCAAAACGGGCGAAATGAACGAGACCCAGGTCGAATTCCTGGACAGCGTCAATCGCAAGATCACCGAGATGACGGCGCTGTTGAACGACTTTCTGGACATCAGCAAGATCGACGCGGGGTTCGTCAACCTCAAGTGTGATGACATGGACTTGTGCGAACTGGTGCGTGAAGTGGTGGCTGACCTGCAGCCGATGGCTGACGGCTCGAACATCAAACTGGATCTGGAACTGCCGGCAGACGTGGTGAGCGTGCACGCGGATCCGTTGCGCCTGACCCAGATCATGCGCAACCTGGTCAGCAACGCCATCAAGTACAACCGGGAAGAGGGCTGGATCCGACTGAGTGTGGCCCGGGACGAGGAATGGGCCCAGGTGTCGGTGTCCGATGGTGGTATCGGCATGTCGGCCGAGGAGCTGCGGGTGCTGTTCGAACCGTATACGCGCGGGTCGACCCAGCGCACGATCAAGGGTGTGGGGTTGGGTGTGGTGATCATCAAGAAACTGGTCGAAGCCCACGGCGGCCGGATTTCGGTGGTCAGCGAGCCGGATCAGGGCTCGACTTTCACGTTCACGGTTCCCCTGGCGGCAGCGAGTTCCGACCCCGTTAATGCACCGGAATCAACCGAAGAGAGCCTGGTCTGAGGCGTACATAATTCACCCACCAGGTGTCCTGGAAACTGACAACTCCCTCGCGGTCCACCAGCTGTGCGGGAGTTCTTCTGTTGGCGGCAGCAGGATCTTCCGCCCGGCAATTCTTGCCGCCCGGTCGCCCCGCCAGCCCTGATTCGACCCCTGCCGCCGCTGTTCAGCCTCTCGGTGCAACCGCCGCAGGCATATCTCCCCAGGCAATTTCTGCCGTTGCAGTGCGCCCCGCCCGTACCGCGTACGGTCGCTTGTCCGGCACAGCCCTTGCGGTTCTCAACCCGGAGAACCAGGCTGGCGCGCGTCGCCGGGGAAAGGGATCGTCGTGATTCGAAGCATGGGCACCGCCCAAAAAGCGATGATGATGGAACAGGTGCGCATTGACGCGCTGGCCAATAATCTGGCCAACGTCAATTCCGCCGGATTCAAACAGATTCTGACCCGCGTGGCCCAACCGGTCCCGCAGGACGATCCCGCCGGGGGCGCCCGGGGCCGGATCCAGGCGCAGGCCAACCAACGGGCCAATGCCGGCGGCACCGGCAACTGGGGTCCGGTTTCGCGCATGGACCTCTACCATGCCGTGGATATGCGGCCGGGTCCGATCACGGCCACCGGCCGGGAAACCGATGTCGCGATCATGGGGCAGGGCTTCTTCGAGGTGGACACTCCCGAGGGCAAACGCTACACCCGCGACGGCTCGTTTTCGTTCAACGCACAGCACCAATTGACGACGCCCGAGGGCTACCTGGTGCAGGGCGAGGGCGGCCCTATCACCATTGAGGGCAGTAACTTCTCGATTGCCAGCGACGGCACGATCTCCGCCGAAGGCAAGACGACCGGCCGGCTGAAACTGGTCACATTCCCCGATCCGACCCTGCTTGAGCACATGGGCGACAGTCTGCTGGTGGCCCCGGACACGCAGGAACCGAAGGCGCTGCCGGCCGAGGAAACGGTGGTCGCCCAGGCCCACCTTGAGGGCAGCAACGTCAATCCCATCGATACCCTGGTGGCCATGATCACCGCTCAGCGGGCCTTTGAGGTCCAGAGCAGTGTGCTGAAGACCGAGGACGAGATGCTGAACAAGTCCGTGAACAATCTGCCGCGGGTTGGCGCCTAGGCTTGCATGAGCGGCCCGGACGACCGGGCCGGGGAAGGATATCGCGATGATCAGAGCCATGGGAACGGCGGCCTCGGGAATGAAGGCCCAGCAGATGAACATCGACACGATCGCCAATAATCTGGCGAACGTCAATACCACCGGCTACAAGAAGAGCCATCCCGAATTCCAGGACCTGCTCTATGAGAAAGTGATGCCCGGCGGCCAGATCGACGCCGAGGGGCGGGCCGCTCCGACGCGGGTGGAAGTGGGGCACGGCGTCAAGCTGGTGGCCACGAACAAGAACTTCAGCCAGGGAACGGTCGTTTCGACCGGCAATCCCCTTGATCTGATGATCGAGGGCGACGGCTTCTTCCAACTGCGCATGCCCGATGGAACCATCAAGTACACGCGTGACGGCAGCTTCAAACTGGATGCCGACCGAAGTGTGGTCAGTTCGGCCGGCTACCGGCTTGAGCCGGCGATCACAGTACCCGAGGACGCGGTGGAACTGTCCGTGTCCCGTGACGGCATTGTCAGCGTGATGGTGTTCGGCGACGACGCCAACGTGCAGGAGATCGGCCAGCTTGAGCTCGCTCGTTTCCCCAACGCGGCCGGGCTCAGTGCCCGCGGCGGCAACATCTTCGTTGAGTCCCCCGCCAGCGGCACGCCGCTGCTGGGCAATCCAGGCCTCGAGGGCATGGGCGAGACCACCAGCGGCTTCCTGGAGATGAGCAACGTTGAGACCGTGGATGAGCTGGTGAACATGATCTCGGCCCAGCGGGCCTATGAACTGAATTCCAAGACGATCACCATGGCCGATGAGATGCTGCAAACAGTGAACCGTCTGAAGAGGTAATCATGCGAGTCAAAGGTGTGGCATTCCTGGGCTTGGCGCTGGCGCTTCAGCTTTCGGTTCAGGTCGCTGCGGCGGCGCGGCCGTGGCGGATCGTGCTGCCCGACACGGTCCATGTGCAGGGCGGGACGGCCCTGTTGCGGGATGTCGCCTTGGGGCCGGTCCCGGCAGCGGCCGGCGACCTGGTCCTGACGGCGGGCGTGGCGCCCAATACGGCCGTGGCCATCTCGCGGCAGACGATCCTGCGCAAGCTGGTAACCGCCGGTCTGAGTGCCGGCGTGAGCTTTCGCGGGGCCGACCGGTGCTATGTGGCCTTCGCGGGGCGCGAGTTGCGCGGCGACGAACTGGCTGGCGAGATTCGGCGCCAGTTGCAGGCGCTGGTGCCCACACCGACGGTGGGCGGGCCGGCACCCTGGTTCGAGCTCAGCTATCCGCAAATGCGTCTCTCGGCCGACGGGGACTGGGGCGTAACGCTGAGCCGGCACACACCCCTGGAGCCTGGGCGCAATCTTGTGCAGGTACGGGTCACTTCCGGCGACCACACCAAAGCATTCGCCGCTTCGGTGGTGCTGCACAGCTATGGCGAGACAGCCCGCGCGATCCGGGAGATCGGCCGGGACACTCCTCTGTCGGCGGCCCAGTTCAACTGGGAGTGGCAGGATCTGGCCAACGTACCGCGCGGTGTGATTGTCGGCCGCACCTCACTTGCCGGGACCAGTACGGCCCGCAAGGTGGCCGGCGGCGCTGCCCTGCGCGAGGCCGACCTGCACGAAACCCCGGTGATCCAGGCCGGCGATTCGGTCGACCTGTTGGTCATCCGCGGCCAGGTGGCCGTCACTGTGCGCGCGG
Source organism: Candidatus Krumholzibacteriota bacterium (assembly GCA_024277025.1). Classification (GTDB taxonomy): domain Bacteria; phylum Krumholzibacteriota; class Krumholzibacteriia; order LZORAL124-64-63; family LZORAL124-64-63; genus JAGRNP01. The sequence goes on from JAJRWA010000090.1 coordinate 7,448, forward strand.
TGGCCCGACAGAAGGGCTGCCTGGACCAGACGATTCCCGTGAGAAACGAACTGACCGGCCGGCTGGTCAACGCCCGTGTGGCGGGGCCCGGCCTGGTCGAATGGAGAAGGTAGACATGTCTGAACTCAAAAGGATCTTCACGGAATATCCCGTGGCCCGGGCCGGCGTCGTGGTGCTGGTCGTGGCGGTGGGCGGGGCCCTGTTCGCCCCGGCAGTCCGTGCCAAGACGCCATTGATCGACTTCGAGACGGGGCAGTCCCTGGTGACGAATATCAAGGCGCATCGGGTGGGCGACCTGATCACGATCCTGATCGTGGAGCAGAGTACGGCCAAGTCGACGGCCAAGACCAAGGCCAACAACAAGAGCGAAACCAAGGGCGGTCCCGGCCTCGGCGTGCTGAACTTCATCAAGCCGTGGGACATGACCGTGGAGAACAAATACAAGGGTGACGGCGACACCCAGCGGCGCGGCAGCCTGAAGGCTGAGATCACCGCGCGCATCGTCGAGGTCCTGCACAACGGCGACTTCCGCCTCGAAGGCACGCGCATGATCAACATCAATGGCGAGAAGCAGCTGATCGAGATCACCGGCGTCTGCCGGGCCCGCGACATCACGCCGAGCAACACGATACTCAGCACATTCATTTCGGATGCCCGGATCGCGTACAACGGCTCGGGCATGGTCAATGACGCCAGCGAGCCCGGCGTGGTCACCAAGATCCTCAACTGGTTGTTCTAGGAGACTGCATGAATACCAAGCGAATCATTGTTCCGGGTCTGCTGCTGCTCCTGGCGGCCACCACGGCGGCCCAGGCCGGCGGTGAATCCCGGATCAAGGATCTGGCCTACCTCGAGGGGACGACCAACGAGCCGCTGGTCGGCTATGGGCTGGTTGTCGGCCTGAACGGCACCGGGGACAGCGCCAGCGCCGAGAATACGAGCAACTCCATCGCCACCCTGTTGGAGAAACTGGATGTGACGGTGAATCCGGCCGACCTGAAGGCCAAGAACGTGGCCGCGGTCATCGTCACGGGCAACCTGGATCCGAACCTCAGCGCCGGGGGCAAGATCGACGTCAAGGTCAACAGTCTCAATGACGCGACCAGCCTCGAGGGCGGGCATCTGATCATGACGCCGCTGCGGGCTGCCGACGGCACGCTCTGCGTGCTGGCCCAGGGGAGCGTCTCCATTGGCGGTTTCAACATCAAGAGCGGCGCCAACAACAGCTTTCGGAAGAACCATACGCAGGCGGGCCTGGTCACCAACGGCGGCACGGTCAAAGTCGCCCTCGGGGGCCATTTCATCGAGAACGGCCGGCTGGCCTGGCTGCTGCGCAGTCCGGATTTCAATACGGCCAGCGCCGTGGCCAAGAGCATCAACCGGGAATTCGGGCACGATGTGGCCCGGGCGCGGGACGCCCAGCGCATCGACGTGGTCCTGCCCGACCAGTTCCGCGGCGACCCGGTTTCGTTCGTCGCCGGCATGAGCATCCTGACTTCGGCCAGTGACGCGGTGGCGCGCGTGGTCGTCAATGAGCGGACCGGAACGATCATCGTCGGCAAGAACGTCAAGCTGAAGGAAGCCGCCGTGGCGCACGGCACGCTGAAGGTCGTCGTGAGCACCTACTACGATGTCAGCCAGCCCACGGCCCTCAGCCGCACGGGCGAGACGGTGGTCGTGCCCGATGTCAATACCGACGTCGCCGAGAAGGATGCCCACGTGCTGCGCGTGCCGGACACCAGCACGGTCGCCGATGTGGTCGGCGTGCTGAATGATATCGGCGCCAGCCCGCGGGACATCATCGCCATACTGGAAGCGCTCAAGCGCGCCGGCTCCCTGCAGGCCGAACTGGTCCTGATGTAGAGATGGTGGCTCTCCCATGACGGCAATCAACCTTCCCGACTCCGGCCTGATGCTGGACCAGGCGAACGCCGGCCGCGAGCAGGCCCGTCTGCAGCGGCTGGGCGACAAGGCGCAGACAGGCGAGTCGCGCGAGGGACTGGCCAGGACGGCCAGGGAGTTTGAAGCCGTCTTCATGAACACCCTGCTCAAGGCCATGCGCAAGACGGTGCCCGACAACAAACTCTTCAACGGCGGCGGCGCCACCAAGTTCTACCGCCAGATGCACGACGCGGAACTGGCCAAGGCCCTGGCCGGCGGCAAGGACGGCATGGGAATCGCCGATCTTATCATCAACCAGTTCGCCGAATCGGTGGACGCCAGGGCCGCGGGCGAGGCCGCCGGCCGCGGCAGTGACCAGCCGCCGGCCCCGGTACCGCTGGCGGGACTGCCGGCACCCGAGGCCGTGTCCCGCTATCGCAGTTTGGCCGGAGTGGGCGACGAAATGGCCACCAGGGCGCGCATGCGCAGCCTGGCCAGTGCCCAGGGGACGGCCGTGGCCGACACGCTGCGGCGGTTCGAGACTGACATCCACGGGGCGGCGTCGGCGTCGGGACTCGAGCCGGCGCTGATCCTGGCAGTGGTGATGGAGGAGTCGGGCGGTGACCCGGAGGCCCGCAGCCACAAGGGAGCCACCGGCCTGATGCAGCTCATGCCCGGGACGGCCGCAGAGGTCGGGGTCACTGACCCCACCAGTCCCGCGCAGAATCTGCACGGCGGGGCGGGCTACCTGGCCAGCATGGTGCGTCGCTATGGCGGCCGCCTCGACGTGGCCCTGGCGGCCTACAACGCGGGGCCGGGCAATGTGGACCAGGCCGGCGGGGAGATCCCGGCCTTCGCCGAGACCGAACGCTACGTGGCGCGAGTCATGGCTCGCTACCACGGGTTGGGCGGTGGCACGGATCTGGCAAATCCCCGTTAGAACCGGCAATACGAACGTCACGCAATGGAGAGGCATATGCAGACGAAGAATCGCCACATTGACGGCAGGGCCGCGCGATACCGGCAATTGGCAGCGCTGCTTGATATCGAGGACAGCCACTACCGGCGCCTGCTGCGGCTGGCCCGGCGGCAGAATTCTTACATGAAGCGGCAAGATGTGGACCGACTGGAGGCCAATTCCGCCGATTGGGCGCGCCATCTGCCCGGGGCGGACCAGGCCCGCATCGTGCGCGAGCGTCACGTTGCCGAATTGGCCCTTGAAACCGGCGTTCACGTGCCCCCTGGTCACATCAGTGACTTGCTGGACTATATCGAGCCACCGATTCGCCGCGAAGTGACGGCGGCCCTGGATCGTCTGCGGCGGACGGCGGGGCGGCTGGCCCGGCAGAACGCCCTGAACCGCAATCTGGCCGAGTTCTGCCTGGATCTGGTCCAGGAGGAGTCACAGATCTTCAAGAAATGTATCCTGGAGAATCCCGCCGGCTGCTACGGCGGCGATGCCCAGGCGAAGAGCCGGGGGCCCGGCGGCTTCCTGGTCAAACAGGCCTGAAAGGTGACCCTATGGGCGGCTTGAATTCAATCATGGACAACAGCCTGTCGGCCCTGTTTGCGGCGCAGGCCGGACTGGCCACGGCGGGGCACAACATCGCCAACGCCAACACGCCGGGCTACAGCCGGCAAGAGGTGTTGTTCACCCCGCGCCGGCCTTCGATCATGCCCTATGGGGCCATCGGGCGCGGGGTGGAGATCCAGGGCGTGCGGCGCATCCAGGATGAGTTCCTGCAGAACAATCTGCGGATACAGAACGCCCGACTGGAGAGCTACACCCAGACCGACACCACCCTGTACGAAATCGAGGCCATCCTCGGTTCGGTGGACAACGATCATCTGGGCAATTCCCTGACCAAGTTCTTCAACAGCTGGAACTCCCTGGCCCAGCCGCCGATCAATCCGAATCTGAAGCAGACGGTGGTCGAAATGGGCAAGTCCCTGGTGGCGGATTTCCACGCCATGAACGATTCGCTGGATGATCTGGCCGGCCAGATCGAAGTGAGTATCCAGGCGGAGATCAGCAACCTGAACCGCATGCTCAATCAGGTCGGCGACATGAACCAGCAGATCATGGCGGCGGAGACCAACGGTGAGCCGGCCAACGATCTGCGGGACCAGCGGGACCTGCTGATAACCGAGATCTCCAAGATCGCCGAAGTGTCCGTGCTGGAACGGGACGACGGCACGAAGGACATCATTATGGCTGGCCGGACCATGGTGGCCCGCGACCGGGTCACCGAGTTCACCTCCACCTACCGTCAGGGCGACAACGGCTACGAGATGGTAATCGTCACCGAGGGGACCTTGCAGGATGTGAAGTTGAGTACGGGCCGGCTCCAGGGGCTCATGGACAGCCGCGACATCCAGATCAGGGAAGTCCGGGACCAGCTCGACGCCGTGGCCAAGAAAGTCGTGGATGAAGTGAACGCCCTGCATACCCAGGGGCGCACCGCAACCAGCAGCGGCCAGACGTTCTTCACCGGTGACAGCATGCATACGATCGAACTGAATACGGCCATCGCCAACAACAGCAGCCTCGTGGCAACCGGCCGCACGTCCGAACCCGGTGACAACGAACTGGCGCTGCAGATCGCCAATCTGGCCAACGTCAGTGCCGGCGGCCCGAATGAGCAGACGGTTACCGACGAATATCGCAGTCTGCTGATCAACGTAGCCAGCAAACGCAGCAGCTTTGAATTCCTGGTCGAGAACCAGGGCAACGTCGTGGCTTCGCTCGAGACCAGGCTGGCCAGCGTCGCGGGCGTGAGTCTGGACGAGGAGGGGGCCAACATGGTCCGCTTCCAGAACGGCTACAACGCAGCGGCCAAAGTCATTTCCACGGTCCAGCAGATGTACGACACGCTGCTGAACATGGTCTAGGGGAGTACGCCGGCATGAGCTTCCGCATAACCGACAGCTATCTCTCCTCGATTCTGGTCGGTGACCTGAACCGCAGCCTGGGCAACATGCTCAAACAGCAGCAGATGGCCGCCTCCATGCGCCGGGTCAACAGTTTTGCCGATGATCCGCGGGCAGTCGGCGCGATCCAGCGCTACAAGGCCCTGATCGCCAACAACGACGAGTACTCCAAGAATGTGATCCGCAGCCGGATCATCGTCGATGGGACCGACGTGGCTCTGCAGAATATCAGCGAGGTGCTGACGGATGTGCGGGTGATCACCATGCGGGAATCCTCGGCGCTCGGTACCGAGACAAGCATGCAGACGGCCGTGGTGGAAGTGGAGAACCTGGCCAACCGGCTGATGGACGTGCTGAACACGACGGTCGAGGGCAACTACATCTTCTCGGGCCGTGCGACGTCGACGCCGCCGTTCGTGCGGTCCGGTTCCACCGTGGTCTACCAGGGGGACGGCGACGAGATCCTCAGCCGGACCGGTCCGAACAGTACGATGGCCGTCAATATTCCCGGCAGCGTTTTCATGGGCTCACAAAGTTCATCACTCGGCGGGCGGACCGACATCGCGCCGCGTCTGCAGCCGACGACCCTGCTGGCTGACCTGGATCTGGGGCAGGGCTGGCAGCCCGGCAGCATCACCGTGACCGATGGTACGGGCAGCGCCTGGGAAGTCGATCTTTCGAGCGCCCTGACCATTGCCGACGTCACCGCCGCCATCACGGCAGGCACCGGTGGCGCCGTTGTCGGCGGCATCAGCACCGACGGCACTGCGCTTACTTTCGCGGGCACCGGTCCGCTGACCGTCGCCGAGGCGGGCGGGGGAACGACGGCGGCCAGTCTGGGCATCAATGCCACGACGACGGCCAGCGTGCTGAGCGGCCGCGACATCAGGCCTGCGGCGGACTTGACCACCAATCTGGCTGATATCGAGGCCCTGGCCGGCAAGTTGCCGCTCGGCACGATCGACGTGACCTGGCAGGGTACTGTCTACAACGTGGATCTGAGTGCGGCGGCAACTCTGGGTGATCTGAAATCAACCTTCGAAGCCGCCGTGCCGGGCATGGAGTTCCTGGTACACGACAGCGGTTTCGAGATCGTGGGCAGCAGCCCCGAGCTGTTCTCCATCGCCAACGCCGACGCCACCAATACAGCCACGGCGCTGGGCATCGCCGGCGACGGCTCGCCGACCCGGTTGTTCGGCATGCTGGAAGATCTGCAGACCGCCCTGACCAACGGTGACAAGGACGCCATCCATGGCGCCATCAACGAGCTTACTTCGATCAGCAATATGGTTTCCCGGCTGCTGATGAAAACCGGCGGCCGCCAGACGGATCTGGATTGGGCCGAGGGAATCCTCAACCAAAGGAACGAGCGTCTGCAGGGGAATCTTTCCCTGGAGTGGGACGCCGATGTGGCCCAGGTGTCGGTGGATCTCAGCCGGGCTGAGACCAGCTACCAGGCCAGCCTGCTGGTGACCAGCAAGCTGTACCAGACGAATCTGATGCAATACCTGCGTTAAACCTCGAGCCCGGGCGGCCGGAAACCGCAGCGGCCGTAACAAGGAGCCTGCAATGCCGAACTTCAGCACTGTGCGATTCGGGAAACTGACCTACCGCGAAGAGGACATCATCACCTTGCCCGACGGGCTGGTGGGCATGCCCGACTTGCGCCACTGGTTGATTCTGGAAATGGGCGACGACATGCCCATGAAATGGTTCCAGTCCCTGGATCGTGGGGATTTCGGGTTCCCGGTCAGCCAGGCGTACCTGTTTCAGGACGATTACGAAGTCCCGCTAGGACAGCACACGCGCCGCCATCTGGACAACCGGAGCCCCGACGACCTGGCCACGCTCATCATCACGACGATTCATCCGGGTGGCGAGCGCGTCACTGGTAACCTGCTGGCCCCACTGTTGTTAGATACCGAAAGTCGCCGCGGAGTGCAGCTCACGCTGGACGACGAACGGTACGGTCTGCGGCAGGAGATCAATTACTTCAAATTTGGGCTTGCCGTAAAATCGGAGACAACCGAAGATGGTGCCACGGCAGATGAAGCCGTCGACGCGATGTGCGGCAACGGGGAGCCCACCCCGGAGCCGGCCGGCGTCTAGCCCGGAACCGAAGCCCCAGTAATCGCTTCGGAGACAGGACAGGGAGGTCCCGTGCTCATACTCAGCCGCAAGAGGAACGAAAAAATCATGATCGGGGATGATATCTCCATCATGATCGTGGATATCAGGGGTGATCAGGTCCAGATCGGCATTGATGCCCCGCGGTCGATCCCCGTGCACCGGCACGAGATATATGAAGAAATCAAGAGCACGACCCTGGGGGCCGCGGCCTCGGACAAGGTGAATCTCGAGGCCATCAGGCGTAAGGCCGGCCAAAAACCGACCTCGGGGGGCGACAAGTCCGACTGATGGGCGCCCTGACCGTGCTGGACACAGGCTCCTCCGGAGACGGAGGAGTTTTGTTGTGTCCGGGGTCAGGCCTTGCGGTCGAGGCAAGCGATTTCGGGGGGGCGGTCGTATTCGTGGCGAGGGCTTGGCGCCTTGCCGAAGTTGCGGCTCCAATCGCGCCCCACGGCGTCCCGGGCGGCCGCGCCTGACTGCTGCAGCGACTGGTCGGCCTGAAGCAAAGCGTCCAGCCCTGTGGCGCAGGCGGCCTTCTCTGCCGGCGTCGACCCGGCGTGGCACGCGGCAAACGACTCCAGGGCCGTGCCGCGGCGCGCAAGCAAGTCCGAACAGGCAGACAGGTCGCCGCTGCGGAGGGCCTCCTGGAGGTCGACCGTAAGCCGCAGGGCTTCATCAATTGCCATTTGCAGGTTCATTTCAGGCAGATACCGATACGAGTTCCGACATGGAATGGGGCGCGGCTTCCGGTGCAGCCGGCTGGGAATTCGCATTTTCAGCCGGTGGCGTCCCACCTGATGCAGGAAGCGGGCCATTCTCGGTGTCGAGGGCGCCTCTGGCCAGATCGCGAGCGGCCTGCTCGCCGGTTCCGACCGGAATGCTGCGCCAGGCGTCGAGCAGCGGCGTGATGACGCGCAGGCAATTGCCGGCATGTTGCGAGTCGCTGTCGACCAGCATCTGCAGGTGCTCGTGGAACATGAAGTCGTAGAGGGCTTCGAGGTTTCGGCTGATGTCGCCGCCGATGGAGTGGTCCAAGGCGTTGCGCAATTCACTGATTATGCGCTGGGAATGGTTCAGGGTCTGGGTCATCTGCAGGCGATCGCCGGCCGTGGCGGCGGCCTCGGCCTCGTGCAGGTTGCTGACGATCTTCTCGTACAGCAGGACGATGAGTTTTTCCCTGGTCATGGTGTTGGCGTCCGTCGCCTGATAGGCCTCGACGCCGCTTCTGGTGTACATGCCTGTGCCTTCCCGGTTACCGGCCGGTCAGTGGCCGGATTCTGGTACATATTCTAGTACATCACGCTGCTCAGGTAGCTGCCCTGGGCCTGAAGCTGGGCGACCATTTGTTCCATGGCCGTGAAGCGCCGTTCCAGAGTCAGCTGATACGATTCTATGCTGCGCTCGTAGCGCTCGATGTTCTGGTCGGCGTATTTGATCTTGTTGTTGAGGGCGTCGGTCGAGATCTTGAACAGGCCGTCGATGCTGTCGGTCATGTCGTCGATGGCCTGATCGATCAGGTAGGTCTTGCCCAGATTCCCCTCACGCTCGATGAACAGGTCCCGCACACCGCTGAAGTCGTCCTTGAGCGCTTCCTCGAACTCATCTTTCTCGAACTTCAGCTGGCGCTGGTCGCTTCGCTTGATGCCGACCTGGGACAGCAGGGTCTTGTCGCCCAGACCGCCATCCAGGGCGCTGCTGAAAATCGATTCGATGCGCGAGGCGGCGGCCCGCAGGGCGGGGTTGGAACGCAACTCGCCGTCCGGGGCCAGATTGTCGGATACGAAACCGAACACGTCGTTGTAGGCCTTGACGAGGGCCTCGACGTTCTTGGCGATGCCTTCGGTGTTGCGCTCGACGGTGACGTTGGACTCGCCGAGGGCGATCAGGTTCAGGGTCAGACCGGAGATGACGTCATCGGGAGAGTTGCTGGCTGCGGTAACAGCGATTCCGTCGACTTCAAGGGTGGCGTCCAGGGCGGCCTGCGTGTTCGTCATGACCGGAGCCGTGCCACCGGACAGACCGCTCAGGTCGAAGGTGAAGGCCCCGGCGGTGCCGGCCTCCTCACTGCTGATCACGAGGTAGTTGCCGCCGGTCGCCGAGCCGTCATTGACCACCGAAGCGGTGACGCCGGCGACATCGTTGGTGATCTTGGCGGCGAACGACTCCAGGCTGGTGTAGCCGACCAGGGTCAGGTCCGTGGTCTCGCCGTCGACAGTGAACGAGACCGTTCCCGTGCCCATGGAGTCGAGCTTGCTGTCGAAACCCTGCGAGCGTTCCTTCTGGACTTCGGCCAGCTGGGTCACGTTGATGGTGTAGCTGCCGGGGGCGGCGTCCGAACCGGCCGTGACCTTGAGGAAGTCGGGCTCGGTCGAAGTGGCCTTGAGCGAACTGAACTCCGAGGCCGTGTTCATCTTGTTGGCTGCGTCCTGGAGAGCCTTGAGCTTGGTCTTGAAGGTGCCGAGGGCCTTGATCTGGTCCTCGTAGCCCGAGCGGCGGTCTTGCAGACGGTAGACGGGCATCCGCTTGAGTTCCACCAGCTGGGTAATGATACTGCCGGTGTCCAGGCCTGTCGCCAAGCCACCAAATGATACGCCTGCCATGGTTTACTCCCCAGTTCAGTCAGTGATGCCGTTCCTTCGACACTGTCCGGGCTCCGTCAGGATCAGGTCATCTGGTCGATGACCATACCTGTCAGTTCGTCCAGTTTACGACGCAGGTTTAGTACTTTTTCCGGGGGGAACTGTTTGATGAGCTCACCGTGCGGGTCGCGGATCTCGATGACGAAGTCGTTGCTGTCGCCATCCTGGCGAAAGGCGACTGAGTGGGGGGCTGCTGCGGTGCCCTCGATGGACTTCTGCATTTGGGCTACGATCTCCACCATGGCCTCGCGATCAGCCCTGGGATCCGGTGCCGGGGAGGGCAACGGGGGAGTGGTCTCCTCGGGTGCCGCCTGGGCGCGTTTGGCGGGGACGCCGGCGGTGATTGGTCCTTCGTGGATGGGATAGATCGGTGCCATTTGGGCCACCTCCGTACCGCTGAATGGTGTGGGGGCGCCACGCGGACGCCCCCACGGTCAACCTAGTTCATCAGAGCCATCGCCAGGCCGCTGCTCATGTTGGCCTGCGCCAGCATGGAAACGCCGGCCTGCTGCAGAATCTGGAAGCTGGTCATGCGCGAGGTCTCCTTCGCGATGTCCACGTCACGGATTCGGCGGTTGGCGGCGCTGAGGTTCTCAGCGGTCATGTCGATGTTCCGGATGGAGCTTTCCAGACGATTCTGGACGGCGCCGAAGTCGGAACGGGCACTGGTGATCGTCGCGATCGCGGTGTCGATCTCGCCCATCGCCGTGGCGGCGTTGGTGGAGGTGTCGATCGCCGTGGTCGTGCCGAGAGTCGACGCGTTGCGGTTCGTGCTCAAATCGATGTTCACCGAGTCGTTGCTCGTGGTGCCGATGCCGACCTGGATTCCGAGCGACGAAGAACCGGTGCCGTCCAGCAGCTTGACGCCGTTGAACTCGGTCGAAGCCGCGATGCGGTCGATCTCACTGGTCAGGGCCGTGTACTCGTTGTTCAGGTAGGTACGGTCGGTGTTGCTCAGCGTACCATTCATGGACTGCTCGCCCAGTTCCTTCATCCGCAGGAGGATGTTGGAGACTTCGTCCAGCGCGCCTTCACCGACCTGCACCAGGGAGATGCCGTCGGCGGCGTTGCGGGACGCCTGGTCCAGAGCCCTGATGTCGGCCTTCAGGCCTTCGCTGATGGCCAGGCCGGCCGCGTCGTCGCCGGCGCGGTTGATGCGCAGACCGGAGCTCAGCTTCTCCATGGATTTGGCGAAGGCGTTCGAGCTTTTGGCCAGGTGGCGCTGGGTGTTCAGTGAGCTAACGTTGGTGTTGATGCGGATTCCCATGTCATTCCTCCTTGAAATGAATTCAGGACTTCCCTGCCCTCAGTCGGATCATCATGATCCGCCAGTTCTGGTTTTACTGAGAGTCTCCTTTCTTGTCCCACTGATGCGGAACATGACTTAAGGTGAGATTCGTTTCGTCATATGATGCGATAAACTTAAGCTTAATTATAAAGAAAACACACTCCCAATCAAAACAAGTTGTCATTTAATGAGATAGGAGCAGCGGCGTGGCGCTGAGCGGGACCCAGGGAAGGGTCGGTCCGTTGACGAAGACGGGGTCAGGGGAAATCGGTGGGCGTGGTGTGGCAAAAAAAGGGGCGGGGCCCAGAGGACCCCGCCCGGTCGAAGCCGCCGTTTTACCGGCCGAGCAGCGACATGGCCAAACCAGTGGTCTGGTTGGCCTGGGCTAGCATCGACACACCCGCCTGCTGCAGGATCTGGAAGCTGGTCATGCGGGAGGTCTCCTGCGCGACGTCAACGTCCCTGATCCGGCTGTTGGCAGCCGAGAGGTTCTCGCTGGTCATGTTGATGTTCCGGATGGAGCTCTCCAGGCGGTTCTGGATGGCACCGAAGTCGGAACGGGCACTGGTCACGGTCGCGATCGCGGTGTCGATCTCACCCATCGCCGTGGCGGCGTTGGTGGACGTGCTGATACCGGTCGTCGTGCCCAGGGTCGTCGAGTTGCGGTTGGTGCTCAGATCGATCGTCACCGAGTCGCTGCTCGTGGTGCCGATGCCGACTTGGATTCCAAGCGACGCCGAACCGGTGCCGTCCAGCAGCTTGACGCCGTTGAACTCGGCGGAGGCCGCGATGCGGTCGATTTCACTGGTCAGTGCCGTGTACTCGTTGTTCAGGTACGTGCGGTCGGTGTTGCTCAGCGTGCCGTTCATCGACTGCTCGCCCAGTTCCTTCATCCGCAGCAGGATGTTGGAGACCTCGTCGAGCGCACCTTCACCGGTCTGCACCAGGGAGATGCCGTCGGCCGCGTTCCGGGCCGCCTGGTCCAGAGCGCGGATGTCCGACTTCAAGCCCTCGCTGATGGCCAGGCCGGCAGCGTCGTCACCGGCGCGGTTGATCCGCAGACCGGAGCTCAGCTTCTCCATGGACTTGCTCAGGCTGATGGTCGAGTTGGAAAGGTGACGGCGGCTGTTGAGTGAACTGATGTTCGTGTTAATGCGGATGCCCATGAGTTTCCTCCTTGAAAACGTGGGTCGTTGCCCTCACGGGCACGGGGATTGTGTTGTGCGTCACCTGAACCGAAGCCGCCAATTCCTTTTGGCGGGCCGGTTGCCTTGGCGTGACAAGGAGGTTTTCGACGGAAGAAGCCGGGACTTTACATAAAACTTTAGAAAAAAAACGGCAGCCCGCGCTGGCGGCGGACTGCCGAGTTCATTGGGCCGACAAGACGGTCAGGTCAGGGGCTCAGAGCCCGCGCCTGCTACCGCTGCAGCAGGCTCAGGGCGAGCTGCGAAGTCTGGTTGGCCTGGCTGAGGATCGAGACGCCGGCCTGCTGCAGGATCTGCAGGCTGGTCATCGTCGAAGTCTCCAGCGCGACATCGACGTCGCGGATCCGGCTATTGGCCGCGGCCAGGTTCTCCGCCGTCATGCCGATATTCCGGATCGAGGTCTCGAAGCGATTCTGGGCCGCACCGAAGTTGGCCCGCATGGAACTGACCGTCCCGGTGGCGGCGGTGATCAGGCCGATGGCCGCCCGCGCGTTGTCGCCGTTGGTGCCGCCATTGATATGCAGCGTGCCGGCCGTGAGGTTCAAGGCCGACGAGCTCATGGGCTGGGTCAGGTTGATCGTCACAGTGCTGGTGCTGGCGTCCGTGCCGATACCAACCTGCACGCGCAGATTCTGAGCCGTTCCATCGAGCAGTTTGATGCCGTTGAATTCAGCCGTCGTACTGATACGGTCGACTTCGTCGAGCAGCTCCTGGAACTCGGCGTCCAGGTAGTCTCGTTCCTTGGAACCGAGGGTTTCGGTGGCGGACTGCTCGGCCAGTTCCCTGAGCCGCAGCAGAATATTGTTCACTTCATCGAGCGAACCTTCAGCCGTCTGCACCAGGGAAATGCCGTCCGCAGCGTTGCGGGAGGCCTGCTGCAGGGCACGAATGTCCGACTTCAGGCTTTCACTGATGGCCAGGCCGGCTGCGTCATCACCGGAGCGGTTGATGCGCAGGCCCGAGCTCAGTCGTTCCATCGACTTGCTGAAGCGCGTCGTGGTGTTGTAGAGGTGCCGCTGTGCATTCAGCGAAGCGACGTTGGTATTAACGCGAAGACCCATTCTGTTTCCTCCGTGACCTGACCGGCCCCTGCTCCCCATGTCTCCTGCGGGGAAACGGGCCGCGGTCGTGTCTTGAAATTTTGCAGCTTGCCCAACACCTCGGTCGCGCCTTAGTGTCGCCTTACCGTCGATTCGGTTTGAGACACTTCGCCTGCGGAGCGATCATGCAAATTGCCAGCATCACCCCAGCCCGGCACGCCGAGTTTCTTGCTCTCGTGGATGCAGAGATCAGGCCAGATCGTGCAAAAACGCATGCCTGGGATGATTTCCCCCTGATCCTGAGCCCTGAAAACGCCGATTGGACGCTGGTTGCCACCGCGCCAAATGGTCAGATAGTCGCCGGGCTCGCCTGCCTAATTCGGGAATTCACTTCAAGTTGTGGCAAGATACCTGTAGCTGGCATCGGCTCGGTCGTCACGCGCCCGGAATTTCGGGGGCAGGGACTCAGCTCAGCGTTGCAGGATGCCCTGCTGAAACGGCTGCGGCGGAAAAATATTCCCCTGGCCGTGCTCTGGACCGACAAACCGGAAATTTATGCCGGACGGGGATTCACCGCCGCCGGCTGGGAAATGCACGTCGACTTGGACGGGGCGGATCTCCCGCCGGGAGTGCCGCCGGGTTTTGTCGTCCGCGAGTTTGCGACCCCGGACGCGGACTCCGTCCAGTCCCTGTATGAGCGCCATCAGCTCCGGACTCTGCGCCAGCCCGGGGACGCGGCCAAACTGTACAACATGCCGGGCACACGGGGCTTGGTGGTCACCGGTGACGGCAATGAGATCGTGGCCGCGATTTTCTGCGGGAAGGGCGCCGACTTTCCCGCGTACGTGGCCGAGTGGAGCGGACCGCTGGCGCTGGTGACGGTGTTGCTGGCTGAGGCGGTGCGCCGGGCGTGGGCCCGGTATGTTCTGTGTCCGCCGGGCGGGCAGCAACTGGTCACGCGCCTGATCGAGGCCGGGGCCAGTGCCTTCGCCAATCCCGGGGGCTTATGGTCGGTGCTGCAGCCGGACGGCTTGAGCCGGTATCTGCAGGCGTCCGGCGCCGGGGCTCCGGCGCGGGTGGCTGACGCGGCGGCGGTACTGGGCGGGGTCAGCACCGCCGGTGAGCCGATCCTCGGCCCGCTGACAATCGGGATCTGGGGGCTGGATTCGGTATGAGCACGTTGGCCCTGACGATGATTGTGCGGGATGAGGCGGACCAATTGCCGGGCTTCTTGTCCCATCACGCCGAACTGGCCGATGAAGTCATCATTGTGGACACCGGTTCGCGGGATGAAACCCGCGACATCGCACGCGGGGCCGGAGCCCGGGTGATCGAACACGCCTGGCAGGATGATTTCGCGGCCGCCCGCAACGCGGGTCTGACCGCGGTCAGCAGTGACTGGGTGCTGATTCTTGACGCCGATGAGCGGGTGAGCCGGGCCGATTTCCCGCTCCTGCGGGCGGCGTTGCCGGTGGCCTCCAATCGTGCTTTTCTGCAGGAAACCTGGAACTACTGTCTGGGGACCTCCCATCTGGAGTGGCAGCCGCTGTCCGGTCGCTACCCCGCTGAGGAGGCTGGTCAGACGGGGCTGTTCGTCGCCAGGCGAGTCGGTCTGTTCCCGGCCGAACGTGGCTTGCGGTTCCACGGTCGGGTCCATGAGTCTGTCTTGCCTTCGGTTGTCGCGGCGGGCCTGGCCGTTGTGCCGCTTCAGGTCCCGGTACACCACTATGGCTACTGCCGCAGCGAGGCCGCCAACCTGGAGCGGCAGGCACGCTACCGGCGCCTGGCCGAACTGAAGCTCGCCGACGATCCGACGGATCCGGCGGCTCAACTGGAGTTGGCCACGGCCTTGTTGGAAGGTGGCGATGCTGCCGCGGCGCTGTCCCGGTTGAGGACTTTGGCGGCGGGTCCGGCGGGCTTGCGGCCGGTGGTTCGCGGACTGGTGCTGCTGGGACGCCTGGAGCGGGAAATGGGGGACCTGCAAGAGGCGAGGAAATTGCTCACTGAGGCTGTCCGACAGGATCCGGACTTTGTGTTTGCCTGGCTGGAGCGCATCCGGGTCGAGGCGGAGGCAGGCGACTGGAGCGCGGCGCGAGGCCTGCTGGAGACCGCTGAGGGCCGATTCGGGCCCCAACAGCCTCAACTACTGCGCGAGGCCCTGCGGATCCAGATCAAGACCCGGCAGTTGCCGGCAGCCCTGGCCTCGGCCGAAAGGCTGGTCGGGTTCTGTCCGCAGTGGCAGGAAATCCGGGATCTCGCCGCGCGTTTGCGGCGGATGCCTGAAAACAACGGAGAGGCCTGATGCTTTTCCGTCCGGAAAGATTATGCAGCCAACATCCCGGCAGGAACCCCTGATCAGCCTGGTCGCCCTCGTGCGGGACGAAGCGTCGGATTTGCGCCGCTTGTTGTCCTGGCACGAGCCCCTGTACGATGAGGCGGTGATCGTCGATACGGGCTCCGAGGATGGTTCGCCCGGCATTGCGGCGGCTCTGGGGGCCCGCCTGACCCACTTCCGCTGGTGTGATGACTTCAGTGCGGCCCGCAACCACGGCCTGCAGTGCGCCCGGGGGCGGTGGATCCTGGTCCTGGACTGCGACGAGGTGCTGGATCCGGCGGACTTTGCCCGCGTCCGGGAACTGTGCGCCGGCGATTTCGCCGCCTGGCAGTTCAACCAGCGCAACTACTGTGGCCGGTTGGATGATCCGCAATGGGTGCCGTTGGGGGCGGCAGATGGTCCGCTGGTGCCGCGCCGGGCGGAGGGGTATGTCGACGCGGCCACTTGCCGTTTGTTTCCCCGCTTGCCGGGCGTGAAGTACGAAGGGCGGGTTCACGAGTTGCCCAATCGGTCCCTGGGCCGCCTGGGTGTGCCCACGGTCCGGGCTGCGATCCTCGTTCATCACTTCGGACACCTGGTGGGTCCTGAACGTGAAGAGATCAAGAACACACGCTATGGCAATCTTTTGCGGCGAAAGCTTAAGGATCATCCTCGGGATCCGGTTGCCCGCTACGAATTGGCGGTGCAGTTGGTTACCGAAGGACGCACGGAACTGGCCCGGCGGTTGTTGGCGCGGACCATCGGCGAGGCGCCCGAGCACGATGCGACCCATCGGGCCCGGATGCTGTTGGGGCGCCTGCTGCTGCAGGCCGGCGAGCCGGACGCCGCAGTGGCCCAAGCGGAGGCTGCGGTTCGAGGCTGGCCGGCCCTGCGCGAGGGCTGGGTGGATGTGATCCGACTGCACTTCCGTCTGGGGCACCTGCCGGAGGCGATTCGCTACCTGGAGCGGGGCCGGTATCTCTTTCCACGGGACTCGGTGTTGCAGGCGCTGGACCGGGAGGTGCGGCAAGCCGGGGCGGGGGCCTGCTAGCGGGCTGACAGATTTCTGGCCGTCGGTCCGGTTGCCAATCAACTGGACAGGGTCAGCCTGCAGTTGAGATTGGGGGCCCTGCTGGCCAAGCCGATGGGCCCAATCGGCGATTGCCTGGTCTGGCGAGGGCTTGCGGCCATTGGAGCCTGACCAGGCCGCCCGCTGGACGGAAACTGGCGGGATCCGGCACTGTCATTGCAAGGTCCGCGCGACAGACAAGAGATCCTCGAGTCACAGGGGAACAGCAGAAGGCGGCACGATACGGAGGCAGGTTCGCTATGGCGATGGACAAGATCAATGGCTCACCCCTGCTCAGGCAGGGTGCCCTGGACAATTCCCGGCAGAACGAACGGGTGGATGCGGACAAGTCGGCCGCTGCCCAGGCTGGCGTGGCGCCCGCCGTCAACGATCCGGCCAGGGGGGACACGGCGGAGATCTCGGCTACCGCCCATCGTTTGATGGAGTTGCGGCAGGCGGTCGAAGTTGGCCGGGACGCCATGACAGCCCTGCCCGAAATCCGGGAGGACAAGGTGGCAGCAGCGCGGGCTCGCCTGGAAGCCGGCCACTACGACTCCCAGGCCGTACGGGACAAGGTGGCTGACGGAATCGCGGGTGTCATCAGGGGCATGGAAAGCCTGTGAGGGACTCGGATTTCCCATAGTTCCCAACTGGATAGAACGGATTCCCGGGCGGGGATCCGTTTTTCTCATTGCTTTTGGTGGTAAATTTCTTTACAGTAGTCATCGCGATGGAACGCACAGCCTGCTTTTTCGGGATGGCAACTATTGATGATGGATAATAATCTGTTTCGCTTGCCAGGTTCGCTACCGCACGATGCCTTGCTGGTCGGTCCCTGGGATGCTGATACCTGCCGTCTTGCCGAACAAAGGCGCGGGCGGGTGTGTCCGGCCCCGGGCGAGGCTCTGAAGTTCCTGGCCGACTCGCTACCGTCACTGTCCGCTGCAGCCACTGTCGATGGTCGGCTGGTCCTGGTCCACCAGGATGCCTTCGCCGGGCATGACGGAGGCGATGCCCTGGTCCAGTGGCTCGAGGACCTGGCCGAACTGCGCGGCCCCTACCTGCCCATTCTCTTTCACGGCAATCTCGAAGGGAGCCTGCTGGTCCGTTTCTTTCGGGCCGGACTCTTCGACGCGTTGTCCGTGCCACTTGAAAATTCAGCCTGGGTCAATCTCCTCATTCGCGCCTCCCGGCGGCTGGAAATGCGCCATCAAAGCCGACTGATTCTTGCCTCCGGTGATCAAACGCGCCGGATGCTGCACAAGCTGCGGGCCCAGTTGGGCGAAGAGGCGCGTGCCGGCGTGGGCGACCTCATGGGCGCCAAGGAAAGTCTCGAGGCGGCCAATCGCCAGCTTTCCGATGCCATGGCCGAACTCTCGCTGCTCTACCGCTTCGGCCGCGAACTCAGCACCGCCGGCAACTGGGACAAGGTGCTGCGGGAGATCCTGCAGAATCTGACCGAATTCGTGGGGGCGGGCGGGGCGGCGCTCATTCTGCGCTCGGCACCCGGCGGCAGCTACAGCCCCCGCCAGACCTGGCAGTGGGACGAGTCGGCCTGGGACAAGGTGCTGGTCAGTCTGCACGACCAGGTGGACGCAGCGGTGGCGGAATCGATCATGGCCCCCGGCGTTTTTCGGGTGAATTCCACCCGTGCGGCCACAGGGCAGCAGGGGCGGCGCCTGATCGCCCTGCCACTGGAACACCAGGAGGTCCGGCTGGGGTACCTGTTGCTGCTCTTTGTCAGCCCGGAGGAGCGCGAAGCGGTCTCGGCCCGATATCTGCCTTTTCTGCAGGCCGTGCAGGTCGTCCTGTCCGAGGAAGTCGCCAGCGCCCAGATGCTGGATCGGATTCGGGATATCGGCGCCTTCAATGCGCGGGTTCTGGAAACCGTGCGCAGTTCAATCTGGGTCCTCGATGAGAGCGGTCGCACCGTGTATTGCAATCGGTCCGGGCAGGAAATGCTCACCGGCCGGGAGATGCCGGTCATGGCCCCGGAGGATTTTCTCTTCCAGATCGGCCGCGGCCGGCTGGAGGACACGGTCGGCAGCGGGGGCGAGGATAC
>JAJRWA010000091.1 GCA_024277025.1 Candidatus Krumholzibacteriota bacterium
AGGCTCGTGACCTACGAGGAACCGCTGACCCTGATCGAGCGCCTGTTGATCAAAAGCCTGCGGGACAACGGAATCATGGCGCGGCTGGCCACGGGACTGGTGCCGGCCGACATGTTGCTGGGCACCGGCCAGGACACCGGCTTGGCCGCGGTGCCGTTCCTGCTGAGCGCGCTGCGGAACGATGGAACCCTGGCCGCGGTTTTGCTGTTGGACGGTCGCCCGGTGGCCATGATGCCATTCTGGATCAATCTGAACTGAGCAAAGGAGCGGCGCGGGCATGGACCCATTTCTGGACGAAGAGGAACAGAGCGGGGGCGGATTCGACCCCATGAGCCTCTTGCGGGCCTTCTGGCGCCGCAAGATGCTGTTTTTTGTGCCGTTTATTCTCTGTCTGTCCATGGCCGGCATCGCGGTCAAGACCATGACGCCCATCTTTGCGTCCTCGGGGCAGATCCTGATCAATTTCGAGGGTTTGAACAGCAGTATGCTCACCGATCCGAGCCGACGGTTCGGGCGGCCGCGCAACATCGATGCCATGGCCTTTCACGAGATGAACATGCTGCTGACCTCGCCGGACTTTCTGGAGAAGGTCGTCATGGAACTGCGCCTGCAGGACGCCGAACGCGACCTCGTGGCCGAGCAGGGTAAGGCACCCATCAGCGAGGAGAAAGCCATCCGGCGGGCCCGCTCGCGGCTGGATTCGCGGCTGCAACTGAAACAGGACGGGGTGCGGTTGTTCCTGCTTGAGGTCCGGGACCCGGATCCCGAGGTTGCCTACAACCTGGCGACGTTCGTGCTGGACCGCTTCGTGGAGGAGTATCGGGCCAGTCAGGTGGCTTCGAGCAGTTCGACCCGCGAATTCCTGCAGAAGCAGTTGGCGACGTACCAGCAGAATCTGGCCGACGCGGAAGAGGCGCTCAACAAGTTCCAGGCGGGGCTGGCCTCGGACGCATTGGCCGACAATCCGATCAACGCCATGAACCTCAGTGACGCCCAGGCGAACCTGGCGGTGGCCCGGGAGCGTTACAACGGCACCGATGCCCGGGAAATGGCCGGTCTGGGCCAGGGGATGCGGTCCCTGCTTGGGACGGTCCCGGCTATTGCGATCTACCAGAACGATGACGTCGCCAAGTCGATCATCCAGGAGATGGAGATGGTGGGCCTGGAGCTTCAACTCTATCAGGTCGGCGCTGCCGCTGCCCGCGAGTTGGAGACACGGCTGGGGCAACTGAGGGTGCGCCTGACCACGCGTATCGAGGAGATGGTGGCTCGGCAGTATTCAACGCTTTCCTTCCTGGACCGGAATCAGATCAGCCACTACATCTACTTCAGCATGTTCCGGGCCGGAGCCAAGCGCGTCATGGACCGGTTGGACGGCAAGATCAGGGAGTTCCGTGATTTCACCGCCCGGCAGCCCGAGGTGTCGTCCACACTGGCGGAATTGCAGAGCGACGTCACGAATTCGCGGGCGTTCATCACCAGGATCGAATCGGAGATAACCAAGCAGACTATGAATCTGGAGGCCAGCCGGTCTGAGATCGGCATGCAGATCAAGGTGCGGCGTAAGCCGAGCCTGAGTTCCCATCCGGTGGAGCCGAACAAGGTGAAGCTGTTGCTGATGGGAGTCGTGCTGTCGCTGGGGATCGGTTTGGGCCTGGTCATTCTGGCCATTTTCCTGGACCGGAGTTTCACTTCGGTCCAGGAGATCGAACGGACCTTGGGGGTGACGGTTATCGGCACCCTGCCGGTGATCCAGGATGACCACTTTGAACGCAAGAAAAAGATCCGGGTCCTGCGCTGGGCCACGATAATTCTGGGCATTATCGCCGTGGGGGCCGTGGGCTTTCTGGTGATCTATCCTCGCCTTGGCTGAAGGGCCCCGGAAAGGACGACATGACCACATCGAGAGTTGGCGCCGGAAAGTTGTTCGATATCGAATCGCCGATGGCCATCGAACTGCGCCGCATCATGATCCGCATCGGCCGCAAGGTCGATCTGGATCGCAAACGCGCCCTGATGGTCACCAGCGCCGAGCGTGGCGAGGGCAAGAGCCTGTTCTCGCTTCATTTTGCGCTGGTGCTGGCCTACCATTTGCCGCGGCGAATCCTGCTGGTGGACGCGGACGTGCGGCGGCCGGTGCAGCACACGGTCTTTCAGCACCCGCTGGCGCCGGGCTTTGCCAATCTGCTGTCCTGCGAAAGCAAGATTGCCGACGCCGTGCGCAGTACGAAGATCAAGAACCTGGATTTCCTGGCGGCCGGCGATCCCCATGGTCACCCGAGCCGCCTGTTCGGCGAGCACAAGGTTCGCGACCTGGTGGCCGAATTGCACAAGACCTACGACGTCATCCTGCTGGACTCGCCACCCACGGTGCCGGTCAGCGATCCGCTGCACTTCCTGGACGCCGTCAACGGATGCCTCTTCATGGTCATGGCGGGCCAGACCCACAAGGACGTTTCCAAGCGTGGGGTGGAGATCCTGCGCAGCGCGGGCGCCAACATCCTGGGCGTGGTCGCCAACAACCTGGGCGAGGTTCTGCCCTACTATTACGATCAGAAATATTACGGCTACGAGCAGTCGCGGAAGAAGCGAAGGGCGTAGCTGCGTAGCTGCGGTGTGGTGTGAAGCTGCCTTGTCAGTGGGCCGGGGTGCCGGCTGACAAGGCAGTGATCGCTTGGGTTGTGCCTCTGAGATTGTGTCCGGTCCACTCATTGCAGTAGATCGAGCATGACTACCTCAAAGAAAACCCCCGGATCCTGGTCCCCACCCCACTGCCCAAACCCCAACTGCATACACCACAACGAGCCCGACGAAACCTGGCGCTACAAACGCATCGGAACCTTCCGGCGACACTCAGACCAAAGACGTATCCAGCGGTTTCTCTGCAAAGCCTGCAAACAAAGCTTCAGCACCCAGACTTTCAGCACCACCTACTGGCAGAAGCTG
>JAJRWA010000092.1 GCA_024277025.1 Candidatus Krumholzibacteriota bacterium
CGAGGCGGTGATCAGTCTGCGCGATGACGAGGTGGCCCGCCGCACCGGTGCCTTCGAGCTCCTGCCACTCTTCGAATATCCGGAATTCCTGATCACTGATGCCGAGGAAAGCAGCGAGTCTCTCGAGCTGTTCCGGCCGGCCGATCCCCTCTACGTTCTGGCCCGGATGAACTACAACAGCGTGGATCCCGCGCGCCAGGTTCACCTCTCGGTCGTCTTCGAGGGTCCGGATCCGGGCATTCTCGAACTGGGCGTCGAGGTTGATCAGACCTTTGATCCGGGGGCGATGGTAACGGGCGTGTCCGGCTGGATTCCGGAAATGGTCCAGGAGGGCTACTACGCCGCGGCAGTCACCCTGGACGGTGGCTACGGGCAGCGCCTTTCCTGGCAGGGCGCGTTCCAGATCATCTATCCGGTGCAGTTCGAAGGGATCTGGACGCTCAACGGGATCGAGCCACCCGAGGTCAAGACCCGGTTCTCAGGCAACGATCCCTACGAGTGGCGCATGCGGTACAACTTCCCGGATGCCCGCCCCGGCGATGAGTATCAGAGCGCCCTCTGGTGCCACTACGGTGAGATTGTCATCAACGAGATGAGCTCGGAGAAAATGGGGCCCGATACTCCGTTCCCGGGCGCGGCGAACTCGACCTTCACCGGCGTCATTCCGGTGGATATGCCGTCCGGAACGTACGAAGTCCACGGCGCCGTCTGGTACAACGGCGTGGCGTATCCGTCGCCGGGGACGGTGTTCAAGGTCGGCCAGGAACCCACGATCATCATCACCTCGCCCCAGACGAGCTTCACGGTTGACGAGAAGGTGCTCGTGGTGACCGGCACCTGCGCCGACGAGCAGTTGACCCAGGGTTGGCTGGAGACCAACGGCGAGTCGGTGCCGATGAAGATCAAGGACGGCCGGTTCTCCGCGCGGACGGTGCTGCGTCCGGGCCAGAACTCGATTTCGGTCGTGGCCGAGAACGACGTGGGCCGCAGCGAGGACTATGTATTCGGCACGGCGAACATCCAGGCGGCGGCCCTCAAGGTCGTGTTGAGCTGGCAGGCCCAGGGCACGGATGTGGATCTCTGGGTGACCGACCCGGCAGGCGTGACGACCAACTACCAGCACAAGCGTCCGGCCGAGGGCCGCCAACTCGACATCGACGACCGGTCCGGTCCCGGCATGGAGACGTACACCATTGAGGTCGGCCTGCGGGGGCAATACGAGATAGCCGTCCACTACTTCGGGAAAGGCGGCTGGGAGGGCGCCGTGCCGTTCGACTTGTCGATCACGACCTGGGAAGCGACTTTCAGCGAGCGCCACAGCCGTCAGACCGGAACCCTGTACGAAGCGGCCGGGAACAAGGACAAGCCCGGGGCAGTGGGGCGTTTCACGATTTATTTGCAGTAGAGTGGCAGGATAAGGGGGATTCCCGCCGGGAAAGAGGAGTGGGTTCGTTCTCTTTCCTCGCCCTTTGGCCCATTTTGGTCTAAACTCTGTCCTCGCAATCATCTGAGATCGACCTGCTTCCCCTGCCGAACGCGAGGCTCAATTGAAATCAATGGTATGGATCGTTCTGTCTGCATTCCTTCTGCTGGCCGGAGTCGGTTCGGCGTTTGCCGACCTGACTCTGGTTGCCCAGGCCAGTTTCGACAATGACACCGTCGGCAACGCGCCCGATGGCACTCTGCCCGGCGGCCCCGCCGGCGACAGCTTTTTCTATCCGTCGTCCGGGGTCGGGTCCTCTCCGTGGTGGACGCGCTCGCCGGCCTGGCGAACCAGCCGGTCCGCGGTGAAAGAACCGATGGCCAGGGCAGCTTCAACTTCGGACTCAATCTGCCGGCTTCCGTCGCCACGGCTCCGGAAATGGTCTTCCGCTTCCGCTACGCGCCGGTTTCCGGAGCGCCGTACCTTTTTGTGATCCTGCGGGGGCCCAATCTGGGCGTGCACGGCTCGCTCACCCTGTCCAGCACGTCGGTTCTGTTCAGCACGGCCTTTGGTGCGCAGAACGACATCAACGTCGGCACCCTCGTGTTCAACGAGGCCAGCTACTTCGAGTGGGCGATAGACCGGACCACCGGTGTGCAATCGCTGCCCATTGACGGTGTCGTCGTCGTGGACGGCATGCCGACGGCGTACCAGTCGCCGGGCACCGATATCACGAAGTTGTCCTTCGAGGGCGGGTTCCAGGGCGCGATGGTGATTGCGGTTGATGACCTGGAAGCCTACACGGGCACCGGTTCGACGCCGACGGATCTCAATTCCTGGGGCCAGGTCAAAGCCATCTACCGCTGACCGCAGCCCGCTACTCAGGCTTGGGGTACAACCGGTCAACCTTGTCGGCTGAAGTCGTGATGCCCCTGATCATGGCCGAGCTGAAACCCCGGTGTTCCATCTCGTTCAGCCCCGAGATGGTGGCGCCGCGGGGGGTGGTCACCCGGTCGATCTCGCGTTCCGGATGCAGCCCGCGCGTCAGCAGCAGCGACGAAGCGCCCTTGGCGGTCTGGGCGGCCATGGCCAGGGCGTCCCGGGCGTGAAAACCGATCTCGATGCCGCCCTGGCTGGCGGCGCGAATGGCGCGCAGGAAGAAAGCCGTGCCGCAGGCGCAAAGGGCGGTCGCCGCGCTCATCCGGTCTTCGTCGATCACCAGGGTGGCGCCCACTGTCTGAAAGACCTCGTCCGCCAGGGCGAGCCCGGCCGCGTCGCCGTCGCCGCCGGACAGGCAGGTCATCGATTCGCCCACGGCGATGGCCGTATTGGGCATGGCCCGGACCACGGCCACCCCGGCCGCCAGATGTTGTTTCATATCGGCGATCGTGGCGCCCGAGACCACCGAAACGACCGTGTGCCTGCCGGCGGTCAAGCCCGGCCCGATATCCCGCAATAAATCATCGAGCTGGCCGGGTTCCACCGCCAGGATCACCAGGTCATTGGCCGCGACCGCCGCCTGGTTGTCAGTCGTCGTGGCAAATCCTTCGCCGGCCGGATCCTGCAGTTTGTCCGCGTGGCGGCGGGTCAGAGTGATCTGGTCGGCCGCGAGCCGGCCGGATTTGACCAGACCACGGGCAATGGCGGTGCCGATATTGCCGGCACCGAGAATGGCCAGGGAGGGGATC
>JAJRWA010000093.1 GCA_024277025.1 Candidatus Krumholzibacteriota bacterium
AAAAGGAAAGAACCATGTCGTTTGGAAAAATGTTCTCCTCTGCAGGCAAGGGAAACGGGCCCAGGCTGCTCATGGCAGCCGCAGTGCTGGCCGCCTTCGGGATTGGCTTCCTGATTCGAGGTGGCGGCGGTGGCGGTGAAGCGGTGCCGGCGGCCGATACCCAGGACCATCAGGCCGAGGCCACGATCTGGACCTGCTCCATGCACCCCCAGATCAAGCTGCCCAAGCCCGGCAAGTGCCCCATCTGCTTCATGGACCTGATTCCGTTGGACAACGGTTCCGGCGACGATGATCTGGGGCCCCGCTCCCTGGTCCTGTCCGAGGCGGCGACGGCCCTGGCCGAGATCCAAACGGCGATCGTGGTCGAAAAGGCCGTGGAATCCCGGATTCGCCTGATCGGTGAAGTAGCCTACGACGAAACGCGCCTGCGCACGATCTCGGCCTGGGTGCCCGGCCGTATCGACACGCTGTTTGTCGATTTCACCGGCACGGTCGTGGCCAAGGGCGACCGGCTCGTGTCGCTCTACAGCCCGGAGCTGTACGCGGCCCAGGCTGAACTGCTCAATGCGGTTCAGGCGGGCCGGGAACTCCGCAACAGCCCGGACGAACTGATGCGCCGGACGGCGGAAAACACCGTGGCCTCGGCCCGCGAACGGTTGAAGCTGTGGGGACTGACGCCGGCCCAGATCGACCGGATCGCCAACGAGGATCAGGCGCGTGACCATCTTGATATCACTTCGCCGCTCGGTGGTGTCGTGGTGCACAAGAAGGCCATGGAGGGAATGTACGTCAAGACCGGCAGCCAGCTCTATACCGTGGCCGACCTGTCGCGAGTCTGGGTGACTCTGCGGGCCTATGAAATGGATCTGGTCTGGCTGAGCGAAGGCCAGACGGTCAACTTCACCGTCGAGGCCCTGCCCGGTCAGGTATTCAGCGGTACGATCATCTTCGTCGATCCGGTGCTGGACAAGCGCACGCGCACGGTCGAGGTCCGCATCGATGTGGACAACGCGGCGGGCCTGCTCAAGCCGGGCATGTTCGTCAGTGCGGTGGCCGAAGCCGGCGTGAACGGCAACGAATCCGGTACCTTGCCGGTCGTTATTCCGGCCACGGCCCCGTTGATCACCGGCGAGCGGGCCGTGGTCTATGTCCGTGAACCGGACACCGAGAAGCCGACCTTCACGGGTCGGGTCGTGGTGCTGGGACCGCGGGTGGGGGATAGCTATATCGTCAAATCCGGTTTGCTGGCCGGCGAGGTCGTCGTCACGCGGGGGAACTTCAAGATCGACAGTGCCCTGCAGATCCAGGCCAGGCCGAGCATGATGAATCCCGATGGTGGCGGACCGACCCCGGGTCACAACCATGGTGGTCAGGCGCCTCGGGCCGGCGACGAGCCGGCGACCGCCGCCGCTCACAGTGGCCACGAGGCCCCCCTGGAAGCACCGGCCGCATTCAGTGAGCAGTTGGGGACGGTGCTGGAGGCGTATCTCGCGTCGCAGGCCGCTCTGGCTGAGGACGACGACGGCGGGGCGGCGCAAGCGGCAGTCCAGGCCAATGAAGCCCTGGCCGCGGTTGATATGGGCCTGCTCGCTGGTGATGCGCACATGGCCTGGATGAAGGATCTGCCCGGCCTGCAGAACGCACTCGGTGCCCTGGCGGCAGCACCCGACCTGGAAGCCCGGCGCACCGCCCTGCGTCCGGCCACCGACACGCTTTGGCCGGTGCTTGAGCGTTTCGGCTATACCCGTGACGAAACGGTGCGGCTGTTCCATTGCCCGATGGCCAACGACAGCGCGGGCGCCAACTGGATCCAACTGCCCGAGACGACCGCCAATCCCTACTTCGGTACGGCCATGTCGCGCTGCGGCAGCCAGATCGATTCCCTGACGACGTCGCCTGCGGGCGAAGGACGGTAACGGGCATGAGCAACAAGAACGTACAGGAAAACAGCTCCTGGCTGGACGGACTACTGAGATTCTGCCTGGAGAACAAGCTGGTCGTGGTGATGGTGGCTGCTTTCGTCGTGGCCTTCGGCATAATGGTGGCGCCTTTCGACTGGGACGTCGGCGGCCTGCCGCGCGATCCGGTGGCCGTGGACGCGATCCCGGATCTGGGCGAGAACCAGCAGATTGTCTTCACCAACTGGATGGGCCGGTCGCCCCAGGATGTGGAAGACCAGATCACCTACCCCCTGACCGTGGCGCTGCTGGGCCTGCCTGATATCAAGACCGTGCGCAGCTACTCGTTCTTCGGCTTCTCGTCGATCTACGTCATCTTCAAGGAGAAGGCCGACTTCTACGACTCGCGCTCGCGCATTCTCGAGAAACTGAACAGCCTGCCGCCGGGCACGCTGCCGGAAGGTGTGGCGCCGGCCCTGGGGCCGGACGCGACCGCGCTGGGCCAGATCTTCTGGTACACCCTGGAGGGGCGCGACCCCGAAGGCAATCCGGCCGGTGGCTGGGACCTGGACGAACTGCGCAGCATCCAGGACTGGTATGTGCGCTACGGCCTGTTGGCCGCCGAGGGTGTCTCGGAAGTGGCCTCGGTCGGTGGTTTCGTGCGGGAATACCAGATTGACGTGAATCCGGACGCCATGCAGGCGGCCGGGGTGTCGATCGACCAGGTGTACCAGGCGGTGCGCCAGTCCAACGTCGATGTGGGCGCCCGGACCATCGAGGTCAACAGCGCCGAGTACATGATCCGTGGTCTGGGCTTCCTGGAAAGTGTTTCGGATATCGAGAAAAGCGTTGTCACCATGCGGGACAACATTCCGATCACCATTTCCGACGTGGCCCACGTGAGCCTGGGACCGGCCCTGCGCCGTGGCGCCCTGGACAAGGAAGGGTCCGAGGCGGTCGGTGGCGTGGTCGTCGTGCGCTACGGCGAAAACCCGCTGGCGACCATCAAGAGCGTCAAGGCCAAGATCAAGGAGCTGTCGCCGGGGCTGCCGCGCAAGACGTTGGCCGACGGTACGGTCAGCCAGGTGACGATCGTGCCGTTCTACGACCGGGCCGGCCTGATCTACGAGACCCTCGGTACGCTGAATACGGCCCTGACCGAGGAGATCCTGATCACGATCATCGTCGTGCTGGTGATGATCATGCACCTGCGCAGCAGCCTGCTGATCGCCGGCCTGTTGCCGCTGGCGGTGTTGATGGCCTTCATCGGCATGAAGCTCTTTCACGTCGATGCGAACATTGTGGCCTTGTCGGGAATTGCGATTGCCATCGGGACAATAGTCGATATGGGGGTCATTCTCTGTGAGAACATCCTCCACCATCTGGAAGAGGCCGATCCCGACGAGAATCGCATGGAAGTCATCTTCCGCGCCTCGTCCGAAGTCGGCAGCGCGGTCGTAACGGCCGTGACCACGACCATCATCAGCTTCCTGCCGGTGTTTACCATGCAGGCGGCCGAGGGCAAGCTCTTCAAGCCTCTGGCCTACACCAAGACCTTCGCCCTGATCGCTTCGGTGATCGTGGCCCTGACCATTATTCCGCCCTTCGCGCACATCCTGTTCACCCGCAAGATCGGCAGCAGGTTTGCCCGCAAGCTTTCGGGTGTGCTGATGTTCGTCGTCGGCGTGCTGGCGATGTTCAAGTTGTCGGTGCCCATCGGACTGGGCCTGATCCTCTGGGGCCTGTACGTCACCCTGCAGGATTGGCTGCCCGCCTGGATCACCGACCGCGGCACCTACTTCGTCAACTATATCGCGGTGGTCATGGTCGGCCTGATCCTGACCGAGCACTGGTTGCCCCTGGGACCGGACAAGGGTTTCATCCTGAACCTGCTCTTCGTGACCCTGTTGATCGGCGGGCTGTTGTTCGCCTTCGGCATGCTCTCGCGGTTCTACACGCGTATCCTGGCCGTGTGCCTGGATCACAAGCTGCTCTTTCTGTCGCTCCCGTTGGCCTTGATCCTCTTCGGGGGATCGGTCTGGATGGGCTTTGACAAGGTGTTCGGCTTCCTGCCCGGCGCCGGCGCCGGCTCCGAGGATTCCGCCTTTGCCAAACTGTGGTCCGGTCCGCGCCATGCGTTGCCGGGGCTGGGCAAGGAGTTCATGCCGCCGCTGGATGAGGGTTCGTACCTGTTCATGCCCACCACCATGCCCCACGCCTCGATTGGCGAAGCGGTGGATGTGCTGGCGAAGCTGGACCTGGCCGTGGCTTCGATTCCGGAAGTTGACCTGGTCGTCGGCAAGCTGGGCCGGGCGGAAACGCCGCTGGATCCGGCCCCGATCTCCATGGTCGAGGCCACGATCAACTATCTGCCCGAGTATATGCTGGGGCAGGATGGGCACCGCCTGCGCTTCGAGTACGACAAGAAGCGCAAGGAGTTCGTCCGTGACGAGTTCGGCGAACTGATCCCCGACGAGGGTGGCCGTCCGTTCCGCCAGTGGCGGCCCGAGATCAGGACGCCGGACGATATCTGGAAGGAAATCGTGCGCGTCACGAAGCTGCCCGGAACCACCTCGGCGCCCAAACTGCAGCCCATCGCGGCCCGGATCGTGATGTTGCAGAGCGGCATGCGTGCCCCCATGGGCGTGAAGGTCAAGGGTCCGGATCTCGAGACCCTGGACAAGGTCGGCCTGCAGATCGAGAAGCTGCTCAAGGAAGTGCCGTCCATCGAGCCCTCGGCGGTCATCGCCGACCGGATCGTGGGCAAGCCTTACCTGGAGATCGATATCGATCGGGACGCCATCGCGCGCTATGGCCTGACGGTCCGCAAGGTCCAGGACCTGATCGAGGTCGGCATCGGCGGCAAGCTGGTGACCACGACCGTCGAGGGCCGCGAGCGCTATCCGGTCCGGGTGCGCTACGCCCGTGAACTGCGGGACACCATCGAGGATCTGGGCCGGATCTACGTGCCGGCGCCGGATGGCACCCGTATCCCGTTGATCCAGCTGGCGGACATCAACTACGTGCGCGGTCCGCAGGTGATCAAGAGCGAGGACACTTTCCTGGTCGGCTACGTGCTGTTCGACATGCGCGAGGGACAGGCCGAGGTGGACGTCGTGCTGGACGCGCAGCGCTACCTCGAGGACAAGATTGCCAGCGGCGAGTTCGTGTTGCCGGCGGGAGTGAGCTACACCTTCGCCGGCAGCTACGAAAATCAGGTGCGTTCCGAAAAGCGCCTGATGATCGTGCTGCCCCTGGCCCTGTTCGTGATCTTCATGATCCTGTACTTCCAGTTCCGCTCGGCCGTCACCACGGCCATGGTATTCTCGGGCATTTTCGTGGCCTGGAGTGGAGGCTTCCTGCTGATCTGGCTCTACGGCCAGCCCTGGTTCATGGACTTTTCGTTCTTCGGCGTGCACTTGCGCACCCTGTTTCAGATCCATCCGATCAACCTGAGTGTGGCGGTCTGGGTGGGCTTCATCGCCCTGTTCGGTATCGCCTCGGATGACGGGGTGATCATGGCCACGTATCTGGACCAGACCTTTGCCAAGCGCAAGCTCAAGACGGTGGCCGATATCCGGTCGGCGACCGTGGCCGCGGCCGGCCGGCGGATTCGCCCGGCCCTGATGACTGTCGGCACGACGATTCTGGCCCTGCTTTCGGTGCTGACCTCCACGGGCCGCGGCGCGGACATCATGGTGCCCATGGCCATCCCGTCGTTCGGAGGCATGCTCGTGGTGCTGCTGACGGTGTTCACGGTGCCGGTGCTGTACTGCTCGGTTGAGGAAATGAAGCTGAAGAAGGAACAGCGCGGGTCCTAGGCCTGCGCCAAGGGCCGGACATCCCCCGTCCGGCCAGGTCCGGGTCGCCTCTCCCCCCACCGGGGAGAGGCCCGGGCCCGGTTTTCTGCAAGACCCATGTAACGGATGGGGTATTGCTCCGTCTCACCAACAGGGGTTAGAAAGGGGAACAGATGTCCACGGACGCCCAGTGTGTCGCCCAGGTTCTGGCCGGCGATACCGAGGCTTTCAAGCTGCTTGTCGAGCGTCATCAGGCCCGCTTGATCGGAGTCCTGATGCGTATCGTCAGTGATCCGGTCGTGGCCGAGGAAGTGGCCCATGACGCCTTTGTCAAAGCGTTTACCAGGTTGAAAGGGTTCCGTGGCGAGGCCGCCTTCGGCACCTGGCTGATCCAGATCGGGGTCAACCTGGCCCGGGATCGACAGCGGCATGAGAGCCGGGTCCGCCAGCTGGGGATTGTCTCGCTGGATGCCCTGCGCCGCGGTCAATCCGAACAGTGGGAGCCTGCCGACAACCGCTCGACCGCCAAACCCGACGAGGAGCTTGACGGCCGGTGCAAGTGGCAGCGGTTCGAACAGGCCCTGGCCACACTGCCGCCCGATTTCCGTGAAGTGATAACCCTGCGGCATCTGGAAGATCTTGGTTACGAAGAGATTGCCCGGCTGACCGGCGACTCGGCCGGCACGCTCAAGGTCAGGAATCATCGGGCCAGAAAGCTGCTGCGAGACAGGATGGAAGCGATGGGTGCGCCCCCGGGTCCGGCCCTGAAACAGGAGGAAAGCTGATGGATGCCCTGGTCAGAAAATACCTCGATGGCGAGCTGAACGAGACCGAAGCGCTGGATTTCCTGGATGCGCTGGCGTCGGATCCGGAGCTGAGCCGGGAGGTTGCGGAACTGGAGCAGGTTGTGGCGCTGAACGCCACGCGGGAGGAAGTCTCCGTTTCACCCGGATTTGCCGATCGCGTGATGGCGACCATTGCGGCCCAGGCGCAGCCTGCTGTGCCGGCACGCCGTCGGTCGTCGAACTGGCGCGGCAGCTGGCAACTGGCGGCCTCCCTGGTCCTGGCCGTGGGGCTGGGCTACATCCTGGCCGACGGACTGCCGGGCCCGTGGCGCGACGCCGAGCAGGTCGCGGTGACCGTCACGCCGGGCTCGGGTGGCCACACCTCGCCGCAGGTCGTGCGGCTGGTCTACGCCACTGCCGGCAGCGAGGTCAAGCAGGTCGGAGTCGCCGGCAGTTTCAACAACTGGGACCCGCAGAACACGCCGATGAGGCTGGAGAACGGGGTTTGGGTGGCCATGCTGATGCTGCCCGCGGACAGCTACGAGTACATGTTCGTGGAGAACAACACCACCTGGGTCACCGACCCGTTGGCCCAAACCACCCGCGACGACGGGTTCGGGAGTCGCAATGCAGTCCTGGAAGTCGGTATCTGAGCAGCGAGCGGTTCTGGTTCGGTCCTTGTTTTGCGGAGTGTTGGTCTTGGGGGCCGTCAGGCCGATCGGGGCGTCGGCGGCCGATCCGTGGCTGTGGCAGCCCTGGGTCTCGGTGAGCGGCGGTAACGAGAGCGACCTGATCCTGGACCCGGAACTGACGCGAACCGTCGTGCCGGGCGGGGCCTTTACGGAGATCGCGCCGGGATTTCGTCTCTCCCGTCGTCTGTCCCGGACGACGTCATTTCGACTGCTGAACCGCACTTCGTGGGAGCGGTTCTACAACGACGCCGGCCGCACTCTTTTCGGCAGTCTGCTATTCGGTGAATTCCAGTTCGCCGGAGACTCGATGTTGCGGGGGCGGGTCGCGCTCAGCGGTGACTATTTCAATGACTCCGGCGCTGCTACTTTTCGCCGGTACAGCGGGGGCGGTGAGGCCGGGGTGGGGATCGAGACCTCGCACTGGAAGCTGGAAATATCCGGCTTCATACAGGGGCGCGCCTATCCCAACGTTGGTTTTACGAATCTCGCCGGGACCGTGCAGGACTACAGCGAGAGCCATCAGGGAGTCAGCGGCTCGGCGACCTGGCGCCCAACCAGGTCCTTGTTCCTGCGGGGACAGCTCACCGGGCGCAACACCGATTCGGTTGATCCGGCGTTCGAGTCCACGTCGCTGACCGCAACCGGGTCGGCGGAATTGCGCCTTTCCCGGCGAGCCTGGTGCTCCGGCAGTTTCACCACCCAGGCGCGTGACTTCAGCCAGCGACTGCCCGGTACCGACAGCGACTCGTACTACCAGTACGGTCTGGGTGTCGGTTACAACGTGTCGCGTCAGGTGTCGCTGGTCGGGCGCTACGCCTATGCCGAATACACGTATCCGCTGGGGCAGAACGAGGACACGCAACGAGTGTCCCTGGCCGCCACCTGGCAGTTCGGCAAGCGCGCCCCCATGATTTCCCGGACCCGGCCGCGCCTGACCGGAGACGGCCGCGGGTTTGTCCTGCGGCAGAGCCCGGTTCTGCTGCGGGTCCAGGCTCCGGAGGCTCGACAAGTCTACGTGGCCGGCACGTTCAACCAGTGGAATCCGAAGGTGTCCCAGTTGGCGATGACCGCCGACGGCTGGTGGGAACTGCGACTGGATCTGACACCGGGTGTCTACAAGTACGTCTACGTGATCGACGGTCAGACCGTAACCCCGTCGGATGCCGACCGGGTCGTGGACGACGGCTTCGGTGGCGAGAATGGCGTGCTCGAGGTTGTGGGTGGAAATCGGTAACGACTCCGGCCCCGGGGCGTCTCATAGACAAGAGCGATGGGGAGACCGAAGACGACGATCGAACAAGGAGAGCGGTAGGATGAAACAACGGAATTTTCGCACGCACGGCCTGAAGCAGATCACCGGGCTGCTGGTGCTGCTGATCGCGCTTTCGAGCGGCCTCGCGCTGGCTCAGGGTGACGGCCAGGACGCAGACCTGGGCTGGACCAGCGAGATCCGCGAGAATATCCGGCAGCACTCGGGCCTGGATGAGGCCCAGCGCGAACAGATGATGGCGAATCTGGATCGCTGCCTGGACCAGGGGCTGAGTGCCGATCAGGTGCAGACCCTGTTTCCGGCGGCCGATTTCGCCGACCAGGACCGGGCGCAGTACATGCTGGCCCACCAGAACCGGATTCTGGGTGTGGGTGAAGCCGGCCTGCCGATGGAACCGATGATGGAGAAGATGCGTGAAGGCCGCATGAAGCGCGTCAGGCCGCAGATGATGGACCGGGTGTTGGCCCAGACGGACCACAATATCCGGATCGCGGACCGCGTGATGCGCGAGACCATTGCCGGTGGCGTGCGGCCGGCCGGACGCAACGGTGAGATGAGTGACGCGGTGGTCGACCTGTCCCGCTGCCTGTGGGACGGCCTGCAGGAGCAGGACATGGAACACCTTGGCGAAAATGCCCGGCTGCGGGCACGTGACGGCGGCTGTGGTCTGGACGAGTTCGTGGCGGCCAACCAGGCGGCGACCAGGTTTGCGCAGAGCGGTGTGGACCGGGAGCACGCCGTGAACATGGCGGCCGAGGCCATGCACAACGGCTACTCGGCCCAGGACATGCGCACCATGGGTGACATGATGATGACCTCGGCCCACATGGACGGCGACCACCAGACGATGATGGACAGCATGGACGACTGGATCCACGAAGGCGTGAGCATGGATGAAATGACTGAACACATGATGGACGGCGGCTGGATGGGCCCGGCGGACATGATGGGACCGGGCGGCCACCATCCCATGAATGACATGGGCATGGGCGGTGCCGGCCACGATGGCGGCATGGGCGGCGATCACGACCACGGCGGCATGGGCGGCGGCATGGGTGGCGACGACGGCCACCACTAGCGGGCCGGCGGTGGCGGGAATGAACGGACGGCGGCCGGGGCTTCTTCAGCTCCGGCCGCCCTTGTTTTCCTAGCGGACGCTTCGCGTCGAGGAATGCGTATGGACGACCTGCCAGACGCCGTCGACGTCCCGGAAGAGGAAGGTCTCATAGCCTTTCTTGTCAATGGTCCGGCCATCGGACCTGATCGTCGCCTTGACTCTCACGCCAGCGACCGCCCAGGCAAAGCCCTCCTCGAAATTCACTTCGATGTCAGTGAAGTCCAGGGTCAGGCCGGACAGGGCATCGCCCTCCGGTTCAACATGGTGCTCGATAAGATCCTGCAGACTGGAATTCTGCCCGCCGGACTCGACGTAGCGGGCCCCTTCGAAGTCGAGAAAGTGGCGCCGGAACGGCGTTCCGTCGGCGGTCTCCCAGCCAGTGGCCACGTCGGCGATGATGGCCCTGATGAGAGCAGGATCGTGAGCCGCCGGCTCGCCGGCGGATGCGGTCCCGTTCAGAATTGCCATCAACAGGACGGCAAGGACGAACCCGGTGGCCGTCTTTCGTGTGTGCGAAATCATGAATTCTCCTCTATGGAATTGCTTTCGATCCGTGGCTATCCGTACGTCGAGCACTTCACCGGCATCGGTCCCGCCGGGAATTGTCCGGACTGCCCGCGTCAGTCCATGTTACAGGCACAGGCGTTTTCTGCCACTCAAGTTGCCGGCGGCCGCGGGTCCGCGGTGGCGTCGTCACTCTGCACACCTCCGGCCTCGTGCACGAGGCAGCAGTCACCTTGTTTCGTGGACAGACGGCACGGTGGGAGGTACCCTGCAGAGGGGCAGAAAGAGAAAAGCAGGAGGCAGTCATGAAGAGACGGGAGTTCATCACA
>JAJRWA010000094.1 GCA_024277025.1 Candidatus Krumholzibacteriota bacterium
AACCCGGCGACGCAGCTGCGATTTGAACTCGCGGTGGACGGCGACGTCGAGCTGACCGTCTTCGATACCCGCGGCCGTCTGGTGCGCTCGTTCGCGGTCGGTCGGCAGTCGGCCGGTGTGCACAGCGTGTTGTGGGACGGTACTGACCAGCACGGCCGGCCCGCGGCTTCGGGTGTGTACCATGTGCAGTTGGTCATGCGGTTCGGCGGTACGGTGGTGCGGGATGTGCGGGCGGTTGTGTTGGTGGAGTAGGATTGAGGACGGGCGCCGCCTCTGCTGTTGGGTGGGGGCGGCGCTGGTCTCAACGGAGAAGAAATCGCTTGGGTCGCTCAAGCTGATGTTTCGCTGATTTCACTCGTACCCGGAGTGCCTGTTTCGCCCCACCCGCGGAGGCGAGATCCCAGCTTGTTTTTGGTGCATTTTTCGTGCCCCGAGCAGGCCTGACGGGTTGTTTAACTTATATATATTACAACAGATTAACTTGAATTCGCGCCCGTTTTTCACTATATTGATTGCACCTCCCCAAGGCTCCATTTCGACTCAATTTGTGAGGGAAAAACCATGCCGAAAACATCCCCGGTGACCCGCTCCGTCCAGTCAGCCCGTGAAGTGCATTGCGCCCTGAAATCGGCCCTCAAAAAGATGGCCGCGGCCGAAAAATGCGCCGTGATCTGCTTTGGGGAAATCATGGCGCGCAAGCTGTATCGTGAGTTGGGCTACAGCTCGATCAACCACTACGCTGAGGCTGAGCTCGGGTTCTCGGCCCGCCGGACGCGCGATTTCGTGGCCTTGTCCCGAAAGCTGGCGGACTTGCCGCGGCTGAAAAAGGAAGTGGAATCCGGCCAGCTGGGCTACACCGCGGCCCGGATCATCGCACCGATCGTGGACCGAACCAACGAGCAGGGCTGGGTGGAATTTGCGACGACCCACTCGCGTCGGGAGCTGGAACGCGAAGTCAAGGCCGCGAAACGTGAAGCGGCCGCGGTCGCGCAAGGCCAGCCGCCGCTGTTGCCGGTGCCGGCGCCGAAAACAAGATCCGCCGCCGTGGTGCCGGTGCGCGTCAGCCTGGAAATGACACCAACCCAGCTCGCGCGCTACGAAAGCCTGTGGGAGCAGATCCGCAAGCAGGGTGGCGTGCCGGCTGATCAGGTTGAAGCATTGCTCGCGGTGATGCAGTCGTTTGCCGGGGCTAACGGCCCCCGGGGGCCGCAAATCCAGGCCCCCGAACCACCCGCACAAATCCATATCCACCAGTGCGAAGACTGCGGCCAGGCCTCGGTTCAAACCAGCCGCGGCGAGTTGGCGCTTGGCGCGGCGGAACTGGCGCTGGCGCAATGCGACTGCCGGGTCAGCCGACCGGGAAAGCGCAACACCACCTCGATCCCGCCGGCCACACGGCGCCAGGTGCTGGCGGAGGCTCGTCACAAATGCCAGCGTCCGGGCTGCAACCACACGCGGTTCCTGGAGGTCCATCACAAGATCCCCCGGTCCCGGGGCGGGTCCAACGAGCCAAGCAACCTGATCTGTCTCTGTAGCGCGTGCCACAGGCTGTTGCACGAAATGGGCTCGGCCGTGTCCTGGGTGAAATCGCCGGCGGCGGTCTACCGCTGGGGTTCCGGAGTGATTGATGTTCGTCTGCCACAGCCTCCGCACGTCCCTGGCGGCAGCAACGATTGCCGAAACACTCCTGACCAACTCCATTCACCCGTGCTACCATATTTCACATGAAAAATCTCCTGATACTCCTTGTGATCTGCGCCCTTCCCCTGCCCGCCCTCGCGGCCAGCGGCGCCGGCGCCATCAACATGTCCTTAAACACCTCGGTCCGGGCCAATGCCATGGGCCATGCCGGGGTGGCGGTCACCTGGGATCAGGACACCAACCACTGGGCCAATTCCGCGCTGCTCGCTTTTCGCCCCGGTCTTCACTAACGCTCTTATGAGGCCGAACTGGCCGAAGGACTGGCCGACGATATCTGGCTGACCAATGAGGAAATGACCTTCGGCGCTTTTGGCGTGACGGTGCTGCTGGCCAAAGGCCCGGTGTCTGGAAATTATCTGGATCTGGGCATTCACGACGGAACGGATGAAAACGGGGATCCCACCGGATCCTTCCAATCCTACATGTCCAGCAAGTCATGGGGCGTGGCCCTGGATGGCGTTCAGGTGCTGGAGCGGATCCTGTCCCGCGAGCCGGGCACCTGGAGCCGCTATGTCGGCTTGGCCGGCGGTGTGACCTGGCACGAGTTCGAGGACCAGTTGGGACCGGACAACACCCTGCAGGACGCATTCGGGGCCACAAGCGGGGAAGGTTCAGCCAAGAGCATGGGCTATGTCCTGCAGCTGACCTACGGTGACCTGAGTCGGGGGCGCGGCCCCTTCGACAACGGCGTGCTGGGGCTGACTGTAGGCGCTGCCTACGGCGCTTCGATACTGAACGAGACGGACGAGTTCATTGTCCACGTGGATGCGGACCAGAGCGACCCCTTCCCCCGCGCCTACCGGTCCGGCTGGTCGTACAACCTCCAGCTCACAATGACCGACAAGTTGCGGCAGGAAATAAACGCCGCCGGATTCGGTTTCCTCGGCGACATGTTCAACCCGCTTATCAGCTACACCCGGGCCGAAGACCTGAACGAACCGGGCTATTTCTGGAATGGTGACAGCTACGAGTATGGCCACGACACCTCCGGCGAATTCGACACCAAGAGCCGTGGCTGGGAGCTGGGCTTTGCCAACGTCTTCTTCCTTCGCGGCGGCCACGTGACGGCAGCCTGGGGCAGCATCGACGACAAGACCGAGGGCGGCGGCTGGAAGATCCAGGCCGGTCGTCTGGGCGGCTTCCGGAGCGACTGGGCCGACGTTCCCCAGGCTGTGGGGCTGCCGACGACTCACCGCACCGGCTGGTCCATGTGGGTCGACCCCCTGGCGATCAGGGACACGTTCTTCAGATAGGTTGTCTTCCGTTTGGCGAAAAAATAAAGTCCGGCCCAGCACAAACGCCGGGCCGGATACCGTCTCGCCAGACATCTCACTTGATCCTGGCAATCCGACTTTCCGGATTAGCCGACAACCACGACTTCCACGCGCCCCTGAAATACGAATCCACCGCGAGAACCCGCTGGTCCTGCAACGGCCCCGCGATGCAGAGCAGGAAATCGGTGCCGCCGGGGAACTAGAGACCGGGGAACCAGAGGCTGCCCGTCTCGAAATCCCACAGCACGAAAATCTGGTGCCAGGTCCAGCCGCTGGCGGCGAAGGTCAACGTCTGTCCGTCCAATACGCGGTTGTAAACTACAACCGAATCGCAAAGCGGTCAGTAGGTTGCCGCGACCGGCACTCCGTCCACGACGTCGTCGGCCACTTCGCGGCCGGCCAGATCGCCGATTTTGTAGGCCCGGGCATCGCCGTTCATATTGAGGGCGACAACGTCCGCCGTATTGTCGGCGTCAAGCCAGCCGGCGTCGCCGGGCCCGGCCATGGGGGGCTCGATGGCCGGCCGGATCGTGAAACGCCCCAGCCCGAATTCCCACCAGGGCAAGGCGATGCCGTGCCTGAGCACCGCATTGGTGATGTCCCACTCGTAACCGCCGCTGTCGACCAGGATGATCGGTTCCGGCACCTCGGTGCCGGCCTGGGGTTCGGCGGGCATGGACTGGGCGTTGCCCGCCGCGTCGGTGGCCAGGGCGACGAACTCGTGCGGGCCGCCTTCGTCGGTCTGGAAGCTGACCACACCGGCCTCGACCGTGCCGTACAGCTGCAGGTCGCCGCCGTTCTTGCGGAACCACAATTCCACCGAGGCGACACCGCTGCCGACATCCTCGGCGGTCACCTCAAGGTTGAACAACAGGCTGG
>JAJRWA010000095.1 GCA_024277025.1 Candidatus Krumholzibacteriota bacterium
CCACCGATATGTCGGCCGGCCCCACCAGGTCGCCCGGCACTGTCTGCACCACGCCGCGAAAGATCCCGTCGGCCGGCAAACCGTGGTCAGACGGTATCTCGACAAACGGTTCATCGGTAGCGGCGGACCAGTGGTAATCGCCACCCACTTCGCCGACTTCAATCCGGTACGAGGATGCTCCCGCTACGGCGGTCCACCGCAGCGTCGGTGCGGCGGCAACCAGGACCTCGCCCTCGACCGGGCGCTCGAACCCTGGCGACGCCGCGCCGCGCCGCGGGCCGCCCACCTGTCGGCCGTCCGGCGGCAGAATGAAGACCAGAGCCATTGAGGCGGCCACAGCCACGGCACCACCCCAGTTCCAGACGGGTCTGCGCCCGACCGGCGCCACCCGGGGTGCCGTGCTGACTTCCCCCGCGGCGATGGCGGCGGCCAGAACCAATCCGGTTTCGCGCACGGCGCGACAAGCGTCGCAGATAAACAGGTGGTCAGTCAGTTCCTTGCATATTGTCGGGTCCGGATCCGGTTCGTCCAGACGCCAAAGCTGGTCGCCCAGCACCGGGTCCACGCAGACCAGATTCTCTCCCCCCTGATCAGTACGATCAATCATGTAGTCTTCCTTTCCAATCCAACCGGGCGGGCCCTTTTTTTGCCGGCCCATGTTTTGCCGGCCCACGAGAGGAACAGCCCCTCCACTGTTTTTTCAAAAACTTTTCTACCTTTTTCAGACAAACGGCACGACGGTGATACATACTCTGCAGAGAACCCAGTCCGGCCTCCCGTTGCAGGTCTGCCATCTTGCGCTTCTCGTAGTAGATGGCGTGAAGCAGGCGGCGGCAGGCGATATCCAGGTCATCGACGGCAGCCTGCAAATGGGCGATTCTCTCGGCAGCCACCAGATCGTCAAGCGGCCCCGGGGAACCGCTCGCCACGTATCCGGTCTGGCCTGTCAGGGGCACGGTGCGCTGGCTGCGTTGCCAGTCCAGGTAGTTGCGGCACCGATTCCGGGTTACGGTGATCGTGAAGCTGATGATATCCCCGGTGAATTCGCCGCGGCGGGTGAGCCAAGCCAACACGGATACGACGGCATCCTGTACAATATCGTCTGTCTCCCGGTCCGGACGGCCCAGGAAATCACGGACGGTGATGGACGCGCACCGGGAGAGGGTGGCAGCCAGGCGGTCATCCGCCCCCGCCTCGCGGTCCAGGAAAGCGCGCACGGCGGCTCTGGCCTCGGCAGCGGCGATCAAAGGTACAGAGGAACTGGGTTCGTCGGCGTTCATGGTCTTCCGGGTACCGGGGAGCGCAGGGGGAAGTATTCCCCTTGCTTCTGTTGACGATAAGGTGATTTTTGACCAGTGTCCACCCACAACCCCTTTTGATTCAGATGGTTAAGGAAAACCGTAACATGACCGCCAGTCGTTTGGTTCCCGCTTTGATGCTGCTGGCTCTCGGCCTCTTTGCCGCCGCCTGCGATACGGGACACCCGGACTGGAGCGACGGTTTGCACGATCTGACCAACGTCCCTCTCTCGCCGGGTCTGCGGCCGGCCCTGACCGCCAGTGTCGCCACTCTGGACCAGCCGGATAGCGACGCGCAATCGGTACGCGACTACGCCACCTACTGCCGCCTGATGATGGAACTGAGGCCAATGAACACGCGTGGCGCAGCCGCGGACGAAATCTATCGGCGGTGGCGGGAAGAACCCCAGGGATATCTCTGGGTCAAACTGGCCAGGGCCTATGACCACCTGCTCAAGCGCTCGGACGAACTCGCTCGCATGCTCGCGACCCCCGCGCTGAACGACACCACGACCGGTCTCGGCGCCTATATGGCCGGACGGCTGTCCTGGCGTCGTGCCGAACGGGAACGCTGGTACCACAAGGCCGAGCGCCTGCAGGATCAGCTGACGCCCATGGTCCGCCAGCATCTGGTGCTGAGTCTGGCGTCGGTGGATCGGGATCAGGGGCAGGCCCTCGCATCGATCGAGCGACTGCTGGTTGAACTGCCGGCGGCGCGCCGAACCGGCGGCCACTCGCTGGAAAGCGAGTTCTGGAGCGAAATCGCCACCCGCCTCGCCGGTGCCGACCGCCTGGACGACGCCCTGTACGCGGCGACTCTTGCGGCCGCCCATGCCCGGTCCGGTCAGAACCCCTACTTCCAACTCCAGGCCCAGGTTGACATCGCCACAATCATTTCGCAGCGCGGCGAGTACACCAGCGCGATCGAAGGCCTGGCCCAGTTGGCGGACGAGGCCGAGAAGCTGAACTTCCCGTGGGTCACCGTGAAGAGCCTGGACAAAGCCGCCCAGATCAGCTGCGACATGGGAGACTATGAACGCGCCCTTGAAATCGATCGCCGCATTCTGCACATAACCCGCCAGATCGACGACGTGATGAATGTGCCGCGCTCGCTCGCCAGTATTGCCCACGACTTTCGCATGACCGGCCAACTGGACTCCACATATATCTACCTGAGCCGCGCCCAGGCGATAGTCGATACGGCCGGTGTCGTGGCGAATCGCGCCAAGATGGCCGAGCTGATGGCCGGTTACTATTGCCAGATCGGCGACTACGCCCAGGCCGGGTCCCTGATGACGGCAGCCACCAGTTCCGACGCCGCCAGTAAATCCCGGTGGAACGAGGCGGTCCTGCTGCTTGAACTGCTGCCCTCGGCCCTGGAAATGGGCCGGCCCGATCTGGCCTACGAGTGGCTGGACCGGATTGCCGCCTCCACCAATATCTTCGCCCGGCGCGAATACGAGGCAAACTACCTCGCCGACTTCGAGACCCTTTCGGCCAGACTGCTGGCGGACCAGGGCGAAACCCGTCTGGCGAGCGAAGCCCTGGCCCGGGCCCGGGCCGTGGTCGAGGATATAGGTGGCGAAGACAGGCGTTGGCAGCTTGAAGCCCAAACCGGGGAACTCGCCCTGCAGCGCGGTGACCCGCGCCGGGCCGAGCAGGCCTTCATGACCTGTCTGGACCTCGCGCTCCAGGGCCAGGACCCCCGCAAGGTCGACCGCAGTCGCTTCCAACTGGGGCAGATGTATCTCGATCAGGGCGATCTCGCCAACGCGGAAGCCATGTTCGCCGCTCTGGACAAAGACGAGACATTCGGCCACGCCTACCGCACGGGCCTGACCAGCCAACTGTTGTTGGGTATGACCAGGGAACGTCAGGGACGCCCCGGAGAAGCACTGCGGATGTATGACGAGGCCCTGAGCCACCTGACCGTCAACTCCCCGGCAGACCTGGTCCTCCGCTTCCGACTTGGCCGCGGGCGCACCCTGTCCACGCTCGGGCAGCACCGGGCTGCCGCGACGGAACTGTGGGACGTGCTGGCGAGTCTGGCCGACAACCCCCACCTGGTGAGTTTTGCCGACCTGCCGGTCTTCCATTCGGACCTTGAGCGCACAACGCGTGAAGTCCTGCTGCACAATCTGGTTTCCGGATCTTTGGTACCGGCCAGTGATGTCGGCCGGGCTACGCTTGAAATAGCCTTTCCCGGCCTGGCTGGTCGCATCGGGCAGGGAAAGCCGAGCGGTCCGGCCCTGATCTATTTTCTGGGAGACGATCGCTCCTGGACCTGGCTCGTGACCAAGGACAGGATAGAGGTGCGATCCCTGCCGCCGGCCGGTGAGCTTCTGCCCCTGTTGACTCCCATTCTTGTGGACCTTGGCCAACCCGGACGGCCAGTCGATGAGCGCCGCTTGACGGCTTTGGCGAACGTTCTGCTGGGTGCGCTCGACGACCACTGGCCGCGAGGGTCGACCCTCACCCTGGTCCCGGACCGCGGACTGCAGCTTGTGCCGTGGGCGGCCCTGCCCCTTGCCGACGACTTGGTTCTGGACCGCGGACCAATTCGGGAAATTGAACCGACGGTCACCCCGCCACCAAGCCTTTCGATCAAACGTCCCGACAATCTGAATCTGTTGGCCATCGGCTGCAACCGGCCGACTGATCCCGGGCAGTCTGACCTGCCCACGCTGCGCCAGGCCGAAGCCGAAGCCGAACAGGTCGCCAGCCACTGGTCCGGTCCCAGCAGCAAACTCGCCACGGGCGCAGATGCCAACTGGGCCCGCCTTCTGGCAGGCGGGCTGGAAGACTTTGGAGTCATTCATCTGGCCTCCCACGCCGAGATCCACCAGGGAGTCGGCTCTCGGTCAACCCTGCGTTTGGCCGGGCGGACCGACTCCGGGCAATCCGACAGCACGCCTGTGACCATGGTGGCGATTCGGCGTTTGAACCTGTCGGCTGATCTGGTTTTTCTGTCCAGTTGCCGATCCGGCCTGCCGACCGGAAGCGCCACACGCGGCACTCGTGATTTTGCCGCGGCCTTCCTGGCTGCTGGCGCCAAAACGGTCATCGCCTCGACCCAGTGGGTTGACGACGACGCCGCCCGCCTGTTGGCTCAGCGTTTCTACAACTACTGGCAGGCCGGTGCCGACAAAGCGACAGCCCTGCAATTCGCCCGCCGGGACGTGCGCTCCGAGTGGCCGGATCCGGCCTACTGGGGTTTCCTGCGCCTGGTTGGCGAACCCTAGAAATCCAACTGTGGCTTGAGGTCGGGGCTGGCCGCCAACTCAGTCCAACAACAATCGCCCGCCGCCGCGGTGGCCAGAATGGTCTGCAGTATCCCCTTACCCGGCTCAGTGGACTTGTCTCCGACTGGATCATCGCCGACGCTCCAACGCGAAAAATGGTCGATACTGAAGTGTCCTAGCGGCGCCAGAACAGCCTTGTCGCTTAAGGCCGTGGCGGGTGCCGGTTCGGACAATTTGCGATCCACCACCCGATAGTGCTCAATTCCGTCGTGGAACTCGTTTTCCAGGTACCACAGATTCATGGCGCTGGCGGGCGCTGTGCCTGCCCATTCGGGCCAGGCAACCGTGATGTGGACCGGT
Organism: Candidatus Krumholzibacteriota bacterium; assembly: GCA_024277025.1. Taxonomy (GTDB): domain Bacteria; phylum Krumholzibacteriota; class Krumholzibacteriia; order LZORAL124-64-63; family LZORAL124-64-63; genus JAGRNP01. The sequence continues at coordinate 4,901 of JAJRWA010000095.1, forward strand.
TGGTTGAAACGAATGCCGTCGGGGTGAAATTCGTAAGGCACGGAGCCGACTGCGGTCGCGGGGCCGGTAACGGGAATCTCCATGACGAATTCGACGACGGGATCGTGGTTCAGCGGCAGGGTGCCCGGATCAACGGTCAGGACAACGTCGTATCCTTCGGGCCAGCCGACCGGGCGCGCACTGAACACGCCGCCGGTCCGGCAATCGATCGTCTTCTTGAAGACCTGCATCAGGACGCCGTCGGTGTTGCGCCACATGGCCTGGAGGGCCTGGTGCAGATCCGCATTGTCGGTACCGGTGATGTCGCGCAGGGCGGCGATGTCCGCGCCGGACGGACCAACCAGGGAGAGGGGTGTGTTGTCTTCCTGACAGCCGGATCCGGCCAGGAAAAGGACAGCGACCAGGGTAGCAATCGGAATGAGACGACAGCGTGAACTCATGGGAGACCTCTCTCTTGCAGTGGCGGCGCAGGTGTGATTCGCAGGCGGGCGATTCAGCCTTGGGCCGAACTATCCGGTGCGAGCACTAGCACGA